>NZ_JBWKAJ010000003.1:493757-614717 GCF_056437585.1 Streptomyces sp. NPDC042364
GGCTCGACGCCCGGCCAGAAGCCCGGCAGTACGGGCAGCGGCAAGCCCGGCCCCGCGGGCGCCGGAGCCTCCGGCGCAGCCGCTGCCAAGACTTCCGGCGCGGCCGGCGCGGGCGCTTCCGGTGCCGCCGCGGCCGCCCGTACGGCCGCCGCCCGGACCCCTGGCAAGGCCGGTGCTCCGCAGAGCGACGCCGAACTCACCATGCCGCTCAGCGTCACCCGCCCCGGGAAGACCGGCTCGACGCCCGGCCAGAAGCCCGGCAGTACGGGCAGCGGCAAGCCCGGCCCCGCGGGCGCCGGAGCCTCCGGCGCAGCCGCTGCCAAGACTTCCGACACGGCCGGCGCGGCCGCTCGTACGGCCGGTGGCCCGGCCGGTGACGCCGAGATGACGATGACCCTGGGCGTGACGCGCGCGGGCGCGAAGCCCGGCGGCAAGCGACCCGGGAAGACCGGCGGCGCGGCAGCAGCCGGCGCGGCAGCGGCCGCAGCCGGCGGTGCGCGTGGCGGGAAGGCCGGGGTCACGAGTGGCCTGGCGGCGGCCGGCGTCGCGGGCGGCACCGCGGCCGGCGGTGGCGACGACGCGGCGACCGCCGTCGTACCCGCGGTCGCGCCCGACGTCACCCCTGCCGCCGCCGGCGGCGGCAAGGGGAAGAAGCCCAAGCGGCCCAAGCGCACCGGATGGCGGCGGCTGTTCCCGACCTGGCGCATGGTGCTCGGCACGTTCGTGATCGTGACCATGCTGATCATCGGCGCCTTCGTACTGGGCTACAACCTGGTCCACATCCCCAAGCCGCAGGAACTCGCCACCAAGCAGAGCAACGTCTACCTGTACGCGGACGGCACCCAGATCGCCCGCGACGGCGAGGTCAACCGCGAGAACGTCCCCCTGTCGAAGGTCTCCAAGGCCGCCCAGCACGCCGTACTGGCCGCCGAGGACCGCGACTTCTACTCCGAGCCGGCCATCGACCCCAAGGCGATGATCCGCGCCGCCTGGAACACCGCGAGCGGCAAGGGCAAGCAGTCCGGCTCGACGATCACCCAGCAGTACGTGAAGAACTACTACCTGGCCCAGGACCAGACCGTCACCCGCAAGGTGAAGGAGTTCTTCATCGCGATCAAGCTGGACCGCGAGGTCACCAAGGACGAGATCCTCGAGGGCTACCTCAACACCAGCTTCTTCGGCCGCAACGCCTACGGCATCCAGGCCGCAGCCCAGGCCTACTACGGCGTCGACGCCGACGAACTCACCCCCCAGCAGGGCGCCTACCTCGCCGCGCTCGTCAACGCGCCGAGCATGTTCGACGTCGTCGCCCACCCGGAGAACAAGGCCGCGGCCGTCGCCCGCTGGAACTACGTCCTGGACGGCATGGTCAAGGAGGGCTGGCTCAAGCAGTCCGAGCGCACCGGGATGAAGTTCGAGATGCCGAAGCAGACCACCACGTCCACCGCCTTCTCCGGGCAGCGGGGCTACCTGGTCGAGGCCATCAAGTCGTATCTCATCGAGCACAAGATCATCGATGAGGAGGCGCTGGAGAACGGCGGTGGCTACCGCATCACCACCACCATCCAGCCGAAGATGCAGAACGCGTTCATCAAGGCCGTGAACGACAAGCTGATGGACAAGCTCGACAAGAAGAACCGCAAGGTCGACAACTACGTCCGCGCCGGCGGTGTCTCCATAGACCCGAAGACCGGCAAGGTCATCGCGATGTACGGCGGCATCGACTACACCAAGCAGTACGTCAACAACGCCACCCGGCGTGACTACCAGGTCGGTTCGACGTTCAAGCCGTTCGTGTTCACCGCGGCCGTGGAGAACAACTCCAACACCCAGTCCGGCCAGGCGATCACCCCGAACACCATCTACGACGGCTCCAGCGAGCGCCCGGTCGTCGGCTGGCCCGGCGAGCAGTACGCCCCCGAGAACGAGGACTACGTCGACTACGGCAACATCACCGTCCGCCAGGCCACCGACAAGTCCGTGAACTCGGTGTACGCGCAGATGGCCGTCGACGTCGGCCCCGACAAGGTCGAGAAGACCGCGATCGACCTGGGCCTGCCGAAGAACACCCCGGACATGAACCCGTACCCGTCCATCGCGCTGGGCACGGCGACCGCGAGCGTGCTGGACATGGCGGAGGCGTACGCCACCCTCGCCAACCACGGCCGCCACGGCACGTACACGATGATCGAGCGGATCAGCAAGGACGGCCAGGAGATAAAGGTCCCCTCGACCGATCCCCAGCAGGCCGTCAGCCGGCAGGCCGCCGACACCACCACCTCCGTCCTGCGGAGCGTGGTCCAGGGCGGTACGGCCACCGCCGCCCAGGCGTCCGGCCACCCGGCCGCCGGCAAGACCGGCACGGCCGAGGAGGACAAGGCGGCCTGGTTCGCCGGCTACACCCCGGACCTCGCCACCGTCGTCTCCGTGATGGGCCAGGACCCCAAGACCGGCGCCCACAAGCCGCTGTACGGAGCCATGGGCCTGCAGCGCATCAACGGTGGCGGGGCGCCCACGGAGATCTGGGCGCAGTTCACCAAGGCGGCGCTGAAGGGCAAGAAGGTCAAGGACTTCGACCTGGAGCTGCAGGAGGGCGCGGACGTGGTCGTCGTGCCGCCGAGCACCCCGCCGGACGAGCCCGGCGCCACCGGTGACGAGGAGGACGGCGGCACCACCGGCGGCGAGGAGACCGCCGGCCAGACGGACGGCGGCACCACCGGCGGCCCCACCGACGGAGGCGCCACCACGGGCGGCGACGACACGACGACGACGGGCGGCGGAGCGACCACCGGCGGCGGAGCCACGACCGGAGGCGGGACCACCGACGGTGGTGCGGCCACCGGGGGCGGAGGCACCACGGACGGCGGGGCCGCCACCGGAGGCGGCCCGACCACCGACGGCGGCACGACGGACGGCGGTGGAGCCGCCACCGGAGGCGGTACGTCGGAGGGGACGATCCCATGACGGCGGGCCGCCGGGGCCGATAGCGGGACAAGCCGGGAGGGGCTGGTGACCACGTCACCAGCCCCTCCCGTCGTGTGTCGCGGTCCCCGCCCCGGCTACAGGTAGAGGCCGGTGGAGTCCTCCGAGCCCTCGAACCGGTCAGCGGCCACGGCGTGCAGGTCGCGCTCCCGCATCAGGACGTACGCGACGCCCCTGACCTCGACCTCCGCCCGGTCCTCGGGGTCGAACAGGACACGGTCGCCCGGCTCGACCGTCCGGACGTTCTGCCCGACCGCGACGACCTCGGCCCAGGCCAGCCGCCGGCCGACCGCCGCCGTCGCGGGAATCAGGATGCCTCCGCCCGAACGCCGCTCCCCCTCGGCGGTGTCCTGCCGCACGAGCACCCGGTCGTGCAGCATCCTGATGGGCAACTTGTCGTGTTGGCTCTTCTCGCTCACGCCCCCGAACCTACCCGTCTTCGTCAGGCCCTGCGGCGTCGAGTACCGAGGGCGAGCAGCCCCACGACCCCGACGACGACGAGCGCGACCGGGACGATGCGCTCCAGCCGGGGCGCCCCGTCCTCGTCGACGAGCCGGCCCTTCACATCGCTGACCGCCCGGTTGACCGAGACATACGCCTTGCCGAGGGTGTGGTCGATGTTGGAGACGACCTTCGCCCGGGCGTCACCGACGATGGTCTTCGGGTGCACCCGGACGCCGATCTCGTCGAGCGTCTCGGCGAGGGTGTCGCGGCGGCGCTTGATGTCCGCCTCGATCTCGGCCGGGGTTCTGGTGTCCGAGGTATCCGCCACCGCGCTGCCTCCCGCTGTCCGTCATTCACTGGTTGCGGACAGTCTGTCAGCTCGCCCGGGCCCCGCAGCGCCAGGCCCCGCCGTTAGTCTGGTCCGATGAGCGAGCGACTCCAGCCCGGGGACGTGGCCCCCGCCTTCACCCTCCCGGACGCCGACGGCAACGAGGTGTCCCTGTCCGACCACAAGGGCCGCAAGGTCATCGTCTACTTCTACCCGGCCGCCCTGACCCCCGGCTGCACGAAGCAGGCCTGCGACTTCACCGACAACCTGGACCTGCTGGCCGGCGCCGGGTACGACGTCATCGGCATCTCCCCCGACAAGCCGGAGAAGCTGGCCAGGTTCCGCGAGAAGGAGTCCCTGAAGGTCACCCTCCTCGGCGACCCCGACAAGGCGGTCCTGGAGGCGTACGGCGCCTTCGGCGAGAAGAAGCTCTACGGCAAGGTCGTCACCGGCGTCATCCGCTCGACGATCGTCGTCGACGAGGAGGGCAAGGTCGAACGAGCCCTCTACAACGTCAAGGCCACCGGCCACGTGGCCAAGATCATCAAGGACCTGGGGATCTGACCCTCGGCCTCACCGACCCGGCAACGGCCCGCACGGCATCCCCGACGGGCCGTTCCGCGTATGGGTCCGACGTGACTGTCCGATCAGCAGTTCGTTACTCCATACGAGATCGCGAACAGGCGACCGGACGGAGAGGGACCCAAAATGGGGATCAGCGCATACCCCAGGGAGCGGCTGGAGGAGGCCGCCCAAACATCTCGCACGCTGACGGAGGCGTTGGAGAGGCTGGGAGTGGACCCGAAGAGCTCGCGGCGGAGATACATCCGGGAACGGATGAAGAAGCTGGGCGTGGACACCTCGCATTTCGAGCGGGAGGGCGCGCGTTGGACCAAGGAGGCCCTCCAAGCCGCGGTGTCGGTTTCGACGAACATGTGCGACGTACTGCGCCACCTCGGGGTCGAGATCGTGGGCGGCCAGCACACGCACATCAGCCGCCGGATCAAGGCGTACGACATCGACACCTCACACTTCCGTATGCCGACCCGGCGGGGCAGGGCACAGCAGCCCCGGACGCCGGAAGGCCTGCTCGTGAAGCAGCGGAGCGGCGAGGCGCGACGGGTCCCGAGCGATCGACTCAAATGGGCCATGACGGCCAAGGGCGTACCGGAGCGATGCGCCCTCTGCGGAGCAGGCGCGGTGTGGCGCGGGCACCCGCTCCCCCTGGAGGTGGACCATATCGACGGGAACTGGCGTGACAACCGCATCGATAACCTGCGGTTCCTGTGCCCGAACTGCCACTCGACGACGGACAGTTACCGGGGGCGGGGCAAGGGTCGCGCCTCATGAGCGGCGGCACGCGGTACACCCGCGAGCGACTGGCGGAAGCCGCAGCGCAGTGCTCCGACATCGAGGAAGTCATCACTTTCTTCGGCACCCGGCCCTACGGTCAGCTGCGCCGCCATCTTTTCCGGCGCTTCGACCACTTCGGGATCGATGTGTCGCATCTACCTCGTCCAGGGCGAGCTCGGACAGCGCCCGCACGGCCGACAGGCGACGACCTGCGCCGAGCGGTCGAAGGAGCCTCCTCCATCGCGGACGCGCTCCGCGCTCTGGGGATGGAGCCCTACAGCACCAAGTCCCGCGCCGAGTTCCGCTGTTGGGTGGCCGAGGAGGCCGTCGACACCTCCCACTTCCTGGGACGGGCACATCAACGTGGCGGGCCGGGCACCATGCCTCTCAGGGATGCCGCAGACATCCTGGTCCGACACGACGGGACCCGTCGCACGAGAGCGCACCTCCTGCGCAGGGCGCTCTCGGAAGTGGGTGTACCCGAGGAGTGCGCGGAGTGCGGCATCGGACCCGAGTGGCTCGGCAGACCCATGACCCTGGAGGTCGATCACATCAACGGGGACTGGAGCGACGACAGGCGCGACAACCTTCGGCTGCTGTGCCCCAACTGCCATGCGGTCACGAAGACCTGGTGCAGAGGGGGCCGACGGCGGAAGCCTTAGCCAAGTAGAGTAGGGCCCGGCACAGGCGCCCGTACGCCAACGGCCGAGCGGCGATCTTTAGGTGGTCGTGTTTGTCGGTTCGAATCCGACCGGGCGCACAGGACCGGTGAGCCCCGCACCTTTGATTCAAAGGTGCGGGGCTCATCAGTGACGTCAGCCCAGCAGCTCCCGCACCACCGGTACCAGTGCCCGGAACGCCTTGCCGCGGTGGCTGATCGCGTTCTTCTCCTCGGCGGTCAGTTCGGCGCAGGTGCGGGTGTCGCCGTCCGGCTGGAGGATCGGGTCGTAGCCGAAGCCGTTCGTGCCGGTCGGGGTGTGGCGCAGGACGCCCCTCAGCTGTCCTTCCACGACTCGTTCCGTGCCGTCCGGCAGGGCGAGGGCGGCGGCGCAGGCGAAGTGGGCGCCGCGGTGCTCCTCGGCGATGTCCGAGAGCTGGGCGAGGAGGAGTTCCAGGTTGGCGCGGTCGTCGCCGTGCCGGCCGGCCCAGCGGGCGGAGAAGATGCCGGGGGCGCCGTGGAGGACATCCACGCAGAGGCCGGAGTCGTCGGCGACGGCCGGGAGGCCGGTGGCCCGGGCGAGGGCGTGCGCCTTCAGCAGGGCGTTCTCGGCGAAGGTGACGCCGGTCTCCTTGACGTCGGGGATGTCCGGGTAGGCGTCCGCGCCGACGAGGTCGTGGGACAGACCTGCGTCGGCGAGGATCGCCTTCAGCTCGGTGATCTTTCCGGCGTTGCGGGTGGCGAGGATCAGGCGGGTCATGCCCCTCAGTATCCCGGCCCCCTCCGCCTCGCCGGCCACCGGTCGCCGGTCGTGCCCGTCGCCGGTCGTCCTACGACGTGCAGACGTTCGTCAGTTCCTTGGCCGCGCCGGTGATGCCGCTGATGTCGGGGGTGGCGTCGCCGTTGTTGACGGAGGTCTGGACGTCCTCCACGGCCTTCTGGAGGTCGTCGACGGCCTTGTTGACGTCGGTGTTGTCGGTCTTGTCGCCGATCTCCTTGAGGTTCTCGTCGATGGAGTTGAGCGACTCCTCGAGCTGGGTCGGGTCGTTGGACGCGTTCTCGACGGCCTGCTGGAGGTCGGACACGCTGTTGGCGATGGCCTCGGCGGTCTGGACGCAGTCCAGGGCCTTGTTCACGGCGTCGCAGCCGGTGGTGAGGCCGGCGGTCAGCGCGACGGCTGCAACGGCTCCGGCGATGGCGGTCATACGACGTCGGCGGCTCGCGGCCATGGAACGGTCCTCCTACTGGTTGCAGGCCTGACGGCCTCCGGTGGTGGTGCGGGTACGGCTTGCGCCGGTGTGGCCGGGCGCACGGTGGTGTGCCGTGCGCCCGTACTCCTAGGGACGCGGCCGGGTGCGGCGTGGTTGCGACCGGCGGCCGTCGTCCTTGGTGTGCCCTTTACCTTTCGAGGACCGAGTCGAGCGCCTTGCCCTGCAGGGCGGCCAGGTCCGTGCAGCCGGCGACGGCCAGGTCCAGCAGGGCGTTGAGCTCGTCGCGGGCGAAGGGTTCGGCCTCGGCGGTGCCCTGGACCTCGACGAAGCGGCCGTCGCCGGTGCAGACGACGTTCATGTCGGTGTCCGCCTTGACGTCCTCCTCGTAGCAGAGGTCGAGCAGCGGGACCCCGCCGACGATGCCCACGGAGACGGCGCTCACGGTGCCGGTCAGCGGCTGGCGGCCGGCCTTGACGAGCTTCCTGCGCTGGGCCCAGGCGACGGCGTCGGCCAGCGCCACGTACGCGCCGGTGATCGCCGCGGTGCGGGTGCCGCCGTCGGCCTGGAGGACGTCGCAGTCGAGGACGATGGTGTTCTCGCCGAGCGCCTTGTAGTCGATGACGGCGCGCAGGGAGCGGCCGATGAGGCGGGAGATCTCGTGGGTACGGCCGCCGATCTTGCCGCGTACGGACTCGCGGTCGCCGCGGGTGTTGGTGGAGCGGGGCAGCATGGAGTACTCGGCGGTGACCCAGCCCTCGCCGCTGCCCTTGCGCCAGCGCGGGACGCCTTCGGTGACGGAGGCGGTGCAGAAGACCTTGGTGTCGCCGAAGGAGATGAGGACGGAGCCCTCGGCGTGCTTGCTCCAGCCGCGTTCGATGGTGACAGGGCGGAGCTGTTCGGGCGTGCGGCCGTCGATTCGAGACATGGCGACGAGCCTAGCCGTACCGGCGCAAGGGGCGGCTCCCGCGTCGGGAGGGATCCCTGGGCGCGGGCCGGCGGGGACCGTCGTGGGCGGTCCCCGCCGGGCGGCTCACATCATGTCCTCGATCTCCGCGGCGATCGGGTCGGCGTCCGTGCCGATGACGACCTGGACGGCGGTGCCCATCTTGACGACACCGTGGGCGCCGGCGGCCTTGAGGGCGGCCTCGTCCACGAGGGAGGGGTCGCTGACCTCGGTGCGCAGGCGGGTGATGCAGCCCTCGATCTCTTCGATGTTGTCGAGGCCGCCGAGCCCGGCGACGATCTTCTCAGCCTTACTGGCCATCGCGATTCTCCCTGGTGTACCTGATCCGTGCTGATCCGTGCCGCTTTGCCGTGCGGGATCGTTCGCGACTGGTCTACACCACCCTGCGGGTCCCCGCCAAGCGGGGAGCGGCGGGCGACGGCCGGGCGGAGGCGGGCCGCGGGCGGCCGGAGGCCGGGGAGGGGCCCCGCGACATCACGAAGACATAAAGCAGGAATCGCGGGTTCCTGGGCCCACCCCCGGCGTGCTACAACAGGTCTACACCACTCACTGGTGTAGACCTCTCCGTGCTGCCCTTCCCCCACGTTCCCGTCCCTGGGCGGCGCCCTGCCTACTGGAGGAAGTTGTGACCACGGCCAGCGCCGCTCCCGCGGCCGCAGACAACAAGGGCCCGACCTGGGGCTCCCGCACCATGGCTGTGCTGCAGCGTATCGGGCGCAGCCTGATGCTGCCGGTCGCCGTCCTGCCGGCCGCCGCGCTGCTCGTGCGGCTCGGCAACACGGACATGCTGGGGCGCGAGTCGTTCCCCGAGTTCATCACCAAGTTCGCGAGCTTCATGTCGGCGGGCGGCGGCGCCATCCTCGACAACATGCCGCTGCTGTTCGCCGTCGGCATCGCGATCGGCTTCGCGAAGAAGTCGGACGGCTCGACCGCGCTCGCCGCGGTCGTCGGCTACCTCGTCTTCCAGAAGGTGCTGGCCACCTTCACCGACCCGAACCTCCCGCAGGTGGCCACGGTCGTCGACGGCAAGGTCGTGATGGTGGACAAGGCGGTCAACGCCGGGGTCCTCGGCGGTGTGGTGATGGGCCTGGTCGTCGCCCTGCTGTACCAGCGCTTCTACCGCACCAAGCTGCCCGACTGGGCCGGCTTCTTCGGCGGTCGCCGCCTGGTGCCCATCCTGGCCGCCTTCGCCGGCCTGTTCATCGGCATCGTCTTCGGCTACATCTGGCCGGTGCTCGGCGCGGGACTGCACAACTTCGGTGAGTGGCTGGTCGGTTCGGGCGCAGCCGGCGCGGGCATCTTCGGTGTCGCCAACCGCGCGCTGATCCCGGTCGGCATGCACCACCTGCTGAACTCCTTCCCGTGGCTCCAGGCCGGTTCGTACGAGGGCAAGAGCGGTGACATCGCGCGCTTCCTCGCCGGGGACCCGACCGCCGGGCAGTTCATGACCGGCTTCTTCCCGATCATGATGTTCGGTCTGCCGGCCGTCTGCCTCGCGATCTACCACACGGCCCGTCCGGAGCGCCGCAAGGTCGTCGGCGGCATGATGTTCTCGCTCGCGCTGACCTCGTTCGTCACCGGTGTGACCGAGCCCATCGAGTTCACGTTCATGTTCATCGCGCCCGTCCTGTACGCCATCCACGCGGTGCTCACCGGTATTTCCATGGCGCTGACCTGGGCGTTCGGCATGAAGGACGGCTTCGGCTTCTCGGCCGGCGCGATCGACTTCGCCCTCAACCTGGGTATCGCCACCAAGCCGTGGCTGCTGCTCCTGGTGGGCCTGTGCTTCGGCGCCCTGTACTACGTGGTCTTCCGGTTCGCGATCGTCAGGTTCAACCTGCCGACCCCGGGCCGTGAGTCAGACGAGGAGCTGGCCGAGCTCCAGAAGGCGGAGGCCAAGTAGCGGCCCGCCCGTCACACGAGAGGCCCCCGGGGATCACAGCTTGGGCTTGGGTTCCGGGGGCCTTCTCGTGCGTACGTGCGGGTGTCAGATCTCGTACGACTTCCGGGGCACCGCCAGCTCCACCGGACCGTCGTACACCGCGCGGGCGTCGTCGAGGTTGACCCGGGGGTCCGTCCACGGCGGGATGTGGGTGAGCACGAGGCGGCGGGCGCCGGCGCGGGCGGCCGTCTCACCGGCCTCGCGGCCGTTGAGGTGCAGGTCCGGGATGTTCTCCTTGCCGTGGGTGAACGCTGCCTCGCACAGGAAGAGATCGGCGTCGCGGGCCAGTTCGTCCAGGGTGTCGGTGACCCCGGTGTCCCCGGAGTACGTCAGGACCCGCCCGTCGTGTTCGATGCGGATGCCGTACGCCTCCACGGGGTGGGCGACCCGTTCGGTGTGGACGGTGAAGGGGCCGATGTCGAAGGTGCTCGGCTTGACCGTGTGGAAGTCGAAGACCTCGCTCATGGACGAGGCGGACGGGGTGTCGGCGTACGCCGTGGTCAGGCGCTGCTCGGTGCCCTCGGGGCCGTAGACAGGGATGGGGCCGCAGCGGCCGCCGTCGTGCCGGTAGTAGCGTGCGACGAAGTACGCGCACATGTCGATGCAGTGGTCGGCGTGCAGATGGCTGAGAAAGATCGCGTCGAGGTCGTAGAGACCGCAGTGGCGCTGCAGCTCGCCCAGGGCACCGTTGCCCATGTCGAGAAGCAGCCGGAAGCCGTCGGCCTCTACGAGGTAGCTCGAACAGGCCGATTCCGCGGACGGGAACGACCCCGAGCAGCCGACGACGGTGAGCTTCATGAGAGCTGGAACCTCCGCGCTGGCGTGAAGTCGTGACAGTCGTGCTGGTCAGTCGTGTCAGTGGGTCGTGACGTACGGGCGTATCGCGGGTCGCCGACGGTGTTGTGCAGTCGGCGGGGTTGCGAAGAACGAACGAGGGTGCAACAAGGTTGGTGCGGTCCGTCGAGCGTAAGGCGCAAAAGGACGGGTCGCTCCTCCGCCAGGGGCTGTTGTGGGCGAACTCACCTGTGGTGTCACCGGTTCGGCTGGTGGTAGGGCCGTTGGGCCGCGTGTGAGCCGGGGTGAGGTGACACCAGGGGGCGCGGGGGCGCGTGAGGGGGGCGGGCCTCGGTAGAGCTGCGCCGGTACGGTCGTGCCCATGGACACGTCCTGGTGGTTGGCGCTCGCGGCGGTGGTGTCGCTGGCACTCGTCGCGACGCTGGTGGACGGGTGGGGGCGGTCCCGGCGGCCGGGCCGGCGGACGACCGGACCGAGGGGGCGTACGCGGCCGCCCGGACGGCCGGAGCGGTCCGGCGCGCGGACGTCGCTGCCCCGGCCCCGGCCGTCGGAGATCTGGTGGGCGAGCGTGCCCTTCGAGGACGGGCCCGGGGGCAAGGACCGGCCCTGTCTGGTACTGGCGGTGCGCGGGGACCGGGCGCGGGTCGTCAAGATCACCAGCAGGTACCGTGACGCGCGGTCCGGGGTGATCCCGCTGCCGCCGGGGGCGGTGGGGGACGCGCGGGGGCGGCCGAGCTTCCTGGAGACGGAGGAACTGCGGGAGGTGCCGGTGCGGGACTTCCGCCGGAAGGCGGGGACGTTGGATCCGGTGCTGTGGGACCAGGTGCGGCACCTGTCCCGCTGAGGAGGGCGCCCGCGCCCGCCACCCCTACCCGTCCCGTCCCCAGGGGCCGCGCCCCTGAACGGCGCTGCGGGCCGCAGGCCCGGCCCTTCAGGGCCGCGGGGAACGGCGCTTCAGGGCCGCGGGGAACGGCGCGAGGAACCACGAAGCGCCCGCACCCGCACCGGCGCCCGCACCCCCACCCGCCGAACGAACCCGCGTCCCCGGGCTATGAGGCGCGCCCTACGCCCAGAGCTGGCCCTGCAGCGTCTCGATGGCCTCCTCCGTCGTCGCGGCCGTGTAGACGCCCGTCGACAGGTACTTCCAGCCCCCGTCGGCCACCACGAACGCGATGTCGGCGGACTCGCCCGCCTTCACCGCCTTCTTCCCGACACCGATCGCCGCGTGCAGCGCCGCTCCCGTGGAGACGCCCGCGAAGATGCCCTCCTGCTGGAGCAGTTCCCTCGTGCGGGTCACCGCGTCGGCGGAGCCGACGGAGAAGCGGGTGGTGAGGACGGACGCGTCGTAGAGCTCCGGCACGAACCCCTCGTCGAGGTTGCGCAGGCCGTAGACGAGGTCGTCGTAGCGGGGCTCGGCCGCCACGATCTTGACGTCCGGCTTGTGCTCGCGCAGGTAGCGGCCCACGCCCATCAGCGTGCCGGTGGTGCCGAGTCCGGCCACGAAGTGGGTGATGGAGGGGAGGTCCGCGAGGATCTCCGGCCCGGTCGTGGCGTAGTGCGCGCCGGCGTTGTCGGGGTTGCCGTACTGGTAGAGCATCACCCAGTCGGGGTGCTCGGCGGAGAGTTCCTTGGCGACGCGTACGGCCGTGTTGGAGCCGCCCGCCGCCGGGGAGGAGATGATCTCCGCGCCCCACATGCCGAGCAGGTCACGCCGCTCCTGGGAGGTGTTCTCGGGCAGGACGCACACGATGCGGTAGCCCTTGAGCTTGGCCGCCATGGCGAGGGAGATGCCCGTGTTGCCCGAGGTGGGCTCCAGGATCGTGCAGCCCGGGGTCAGGCGGCCCTCCTTCTCCGCCTGTTCGATCATGTGCAGGGCGGGGCGGTCCTTGACCGAGCCGGTGGGGTTGCGGTCCTCCAGCTTGGCCCAGATCCGGACGTCCTCGGACGGCGAGAGCCGCGGCAGGCGCACCAGGGGGGTGTTGCCCACCGCGGCCAGCGGGGAGTCGTAGCGCATGGCTGGTCAGCGGGCCTCAGGCCATGCCGCCGGCCACGGCCGGCAGGATCGTCACGTTGTCGCCGTCGGAGAGCTTGGTGTTGATGCCCTCCAGGAAGCGCACGTCCTCGTCGTTGAGGTAGACGTTGACGAAGCGGCGCAGTTCACCGCCGTCCACGATGCGGGCCTGGATGCCGGTGTGCCGGGTCTCGAGGTCGGCGAACAGGTCGGCGAGGGTGTCACCGGCTCCCTCCACCGCCTTCTGACCGTCGGTGTACTGGCGGAGGATGGTGGGGATGCGGACCTCGATGGCCATGGTGTGCGGCTCCTGTCGGGAGTGGTCAGGTCGGTGGGCGCGCGGCAGCGCGGAGTGCGTGGTCACACAGGTGAGGGCGCCGCGGCTCACGGCCGTACGGCGGCAGGGGTCGGCGTCAACAGATGGCGCTGGCAAGCCTGCACAGGTCGACGTGCAGCCGCGCCACGAGCAGTGCGCCCGGCGTCTTCTCGCTCACGTCGTCAAGAACCATGGGGTCATCGTATCGATTCCCGGTCCGGGTCCCGGAATGTGATCCCACATGCCGGACGGATTCGGGCCGGGGAGTGAGACCGCGCAGCTCAGCCGAACCCCGGTCGGGGGGCGTCGGCCGTCGGCCTCCATCGTTCAGTACGCCTCCACGATGCGGACTTCCTCCTCCGTCACCGCGCCCTCGACGATCCGGTACGAACGGAACTGGAAGTCGCCGAGCCCGTCGGTGTCCGCGGTGGAGACGAGGACGTAGTGGGCGCCCGGTTCGTTGGCGTAGGAGATGTCGGTGCGGGAGGGGTAGGCCTCGGTGGCCGTGTGGGAGTGGTAGATGACCACCGGTTCCTCGTCGCGGTCGTCCATCTCGCGGTAGAGCTTGAGCAGGTCGCCCGAGTCGAACTCGTAGAAGGTGGGCGACATGGCCGCGTTCAGCATCGGGATGAAGCGCTCGGGCCGGTCCGTACCCGCCGGGCCCGCGACGACGCCGCACGCCTCGTCCGGGTGGTCCTTGCGCGCGTGGGCGACGATCTGGTCGACGAGGGCCTGGGTGATGGTCAGCATGCTCGTCAGGATAAGCAGAGGGCCGCCGCGTACCGAAGGCTGGTACGGGGCGGCCCACATGCCGGGCAGGAGGCCGGCGGGCCTCCGTCGGGGAGCGGTCAGCCGACCTTCTCCAGGTCCGGGTCGCGGCGGGCCGTGACCTCGGGGTTGCGGGACTTCAGCACCAGCCAGCCGATGCCGAGGGCGGCCGCCCAGCCTGCCATGACGTAGAGGCTGACGCGGGCCTCGTGGTCGTAGGCGATGAGGCAGGTGACGAAGAGGAGGAAGACGATGGCGATCCAGCTGCCCGTCGCGCCGCCCGGGGCGGGGAAGGAGGAGGCGGGCAGGCGGCCCGCGTCGACCGCGCGGCGGTAGCGGACGTGGCTGACCAGGATCATCAGCCAGGTCCAGATGCCGGCGCCGGTGGCGACGGAGACGACGTACTCGAAGGCCTTGTCGGGGACGACGTAGTTGAGGACCACACCGATGCCCATGAAGAGCACGGAGACCCCGATGGCGAGCGCGGGCGTCTTGGTGACGGACAGCTTGTTGAAGGCCTTGGGGGCCTCACCGCTGTCGGCCAGGGTGCGCAGCATGCGGCCCGTGGAGTACATGCCGGAGTTGCAGGAGGAGAGGGCCGCCGTCAGCACCACGAAGTTGACGATCGCGGCGCCCGCCGGGATGCCGATCTTCGCGAAGGCGGCGACGAACGGGCTCACGCCCGGCGCGAACTCGGTCCACTTCACCACGCAGAGGATGACGGTGAGGGCGCCGACGTAGAACAGCGCGATACGCCAGGGCAGGGTGTTGATCGCCTTGGGGAGGGTCTTCTCCGGGTTCTCGGACTCGCCCGCGGTGACGCCGACCAGCTCGACGGCGAGGTAGGCGAACATCACGCCCTGGAGGGTCATCAGGGAGGAGCCGATGCCCTTGGGGAAGAAGCCGTCGAAGGCCCAGAGGTTGGAGACGGCGGCGGTGTCACCGGCGGCGCTGAAGCCGAAGGTGAGGACGCCGAGGCCGATCACGATCATGCCGATGATGGCGGTGACCTTGATCATCGAGAACCAGAACTCGATCTCGCCGAACAGCTTCACCGAGATCAGGTTGGCCACGAACAGGATGACCAGGAAGACCAGCGCCGAGACCCACTGCGGGATCTCCGGGAACCAGTAGTTGATGTAGATCGCGGCGGCGGTCAGCTCCGCCATGCCGGTGACGACCCACAGCAGCCAGTACGTCCAGCCGGTGAAATAGCCGAAGAACGGGCCGAGGAACTCGCGGGAGTACTCCGCGAAGGACCCCGAGACCGGGCGGTAGAGGAGCAGCTCGCCGAGCGCCCGCATGATGAAGAAGATGATGACGCCGGCGATGGCGTACATCAGGATGAGGCTCGGTCCGGCCTTGGCGATGTTCGCACCGGCGTTGAGGAAGAGCCCGACGCCGATGGCGCCGCCGATCGCGATCATCTGGACCTGGCGGCTGCCGAGTCCGCGCTCGTACCCCTCTTCGGAGGCCTCGCCGCGCACGGCGTCCTTGCCGTTGTTGTCGACCTGAGCGGAGGTCATGTGTGTTGTGCGCCTTTCTCCACGCTGGGCCGATCCGAGCCGTTCGTCGACCCCGGATCGGGTTCCGATCCCCCCGGATGTGATGGAGCTGAGCTGATTCGCTCGTGCCTGGCCGACGGTCGTCGGCTGGTGGCGCACCCGGCGGACAAGGGTGGCGTCGCCGGGCGGTCGTGAAGATTTATCACGGCCGCAATCTTGATCCACGTGGCGTTTTGTGGCGCACAACACAGGAAGAAGCGGACAAAGAACACCCTTGAGGGCATCCCTCACCGCTGTGGTGACACGATCGTTATCCGGATTTGAGTGTCCTCTGAGCGAACAGGAAGCGAACCCGGAGGGCGTCCGGATGGAACCCGGAGTTCCGTTGCCGACGGCGTCCCGGCGGTCAGGGCATCAGCGTGGCGATCAGCGTCTCCTGGAGTCCCCCGAGCCACAGGTAGGCCATCACCATCGGCTTGCGCGGGTCCTCGTCCGGCAGCCGGTAGAGGAGGTCGGTGTCCTCCTCGTCGACGACGTCGAGCCGGGACCCGATGGCGAGGCGCAGGTCGTTGAGGCAGCCGAGCCACCGCCGGGAGTCGTCCGCCGACAGTTCGAGCACGGCCGCGCGCTCACCGGTCGCCGACAGCCCGTCCAGGGAGTGGATGACCGCGAGGGCGTTGTCACGCTTGGCGGCCCGCAGGTCGTTCTCGGTGAAGCGCCGGAACTCGGAGGAGTACGCCCGCTGCTCCTCGGCCTCCTCGGCCGTCGGGGTGCCTTCCGGGTCGCTGTAGGCGTCCGGGAAGAGCCGCCGGAGGACGGGGTCCTTGGGGGGCTCGCTCGGCCCCTCGGCGAACAGCTCGGCGAGCGGGTCGTCGGGGGCGTCCTCCGCGGGGCCCGGACCGATCAGCTCCAGCAGCTGGACCGCCAGCGAACGGATGATGGAGATCTCGACCTCGTCGAGCGCGACGGCCGCGCCGCCGCCGGGAAGCGGTTCGAAGGTTCCTGGCATCGGGAAGGTCGTTCACTCCGGTCCTGTTACGTCAGGCCGGGGCTTCCGGCCTGCGGCTGCCGCCCGTGGCTACTTGCGGTCCTGCTGGAGCGTGGCCCACAGACCGTAGCCGTGCATGGCCTGCACGTCGCGCTCCATCTCCTCGCGCGTTCCGCTGGAGACGACCGCGCGACCCTTGTGGTGGACGTCGAGCATGAGCTTGGTGGCCTTGTCCTTCGAGTACCCGAAATAGGCCTGGAAGACATAGGTCACGTAGCTCATGAGGTTCACCGGGTCGTTGTGGACGATCGTCACCCACGGCACGTCGGGTTCGGGTACGGCGAAGACCTCCTCCGCCGATTCGGTCTTCTCGATCTCCATGGGTGCGGCTGCCGTCACACGGCCCATGCTGCCACCACAGGGGGGTCCTCGCACAAACGGGGACCCGTGCGACGGACGGTCCGTCAGAAATCGGACCGGAAATCGTCAGATTGACGAGATGGGGGTACGATCCCTGCCATGAACACAGCGGACCTTGGTTTGCCGGTGGATGTCCCCTCGACCGCGCTCTTCACGGACCACTACGAACTCACGATGCTCCAGGCCGCCCTGAAGGCGGGGACGGCCGAGCGGCGGTCGGTGTTCGAGGTCTTCACGCGGCGGCTGCCGGAGGGGCGGCGGTACGGCGTGGTGGCGGGCACCGGCCGGGTGCTGGACGCGGTGGAGAACTTCCGCTTCGACCCCGGCGTCCTCGGCTTCCTGCGCGAGCGCTCCGTCATCGACGCGGAGACCCTCGACTGGCTGGCCGGCTACCGCTTCGGCGGCGACGTCTGGGGCTACCGGGAGGGCGAGGTGTACTTCCCCGGCTCGCCGATCATGCGGGTCGAGGGCACCTTCGCGGAGTGCGTGCTCCTGGAGACCGTGATCCTGTCCATCCTCAACCACGACTCGGCGATCGCGGCCGCCGCGTCCCGGATGTCCAGCGCCGCCGGGGAGCGCCCGCTGATCGAGATGGGCGCCCGGCGCACCCACGAGCTGGCCGCGGTGGCCGCCTCGCGCGCCGCGTACGTCGGCGGTTTCACCTCCACCTCCGACCTGGCGGCGGGCTTCCGCTACGGCATCCCGACGGTCGGCACCTCCGCCCATGCCTTCACCCTGCTCCACGACCGGGAGCGGGACGCCTTCCAGGCCCAGGTGGACTCCCTCGGCCGGAACACCACGCTGCTGGTCGACACGTACGACGTCGCCGAGGCCGTACGGACGGCCGTGGAGATCGCCGGCCCCGAGCTCGGCGCGGTCCGCATCGACTCCGGTGACCTGCTGCTGGTGGCCCACCGGGTGCGTCAGCAGCTGGACGAGCTGGGGGCGACCGACACCCGGATCATCGTGACCTCCGACCTCGACGAGTACGCGATCGCCTCGCTCGCGGCGGCCCCCGTGGACGCGTACGGGGTGGGCACCCAGCTGGTGACCGGCTCCGGGCACCCGACCGCCTCGATGGTCTACAAGCTGGTGGCCCGGGCGGAGTCCGCCGACCCCACGGCCCCGCTGGTGCCGGTGGCGAAGAAGTCCAGCGGCGGCAAGACGTCCGTCGGGGGCCGCAAGTGGGCGGCCCGGCGCATGGACGAGCAGGGGGTCGCCGAGGCCGAGGTCGTCGGCACCGGGCCGGTCCCGCCGGAGCTGGAGGAGCACCAGCTCCTGGTCCCGCTGATCAGGGACGGCCGTGTCCTCGCCCGCGAGCCCCTCGACGTCGTACGGGACCGCCACACGGCCGCCCGCGCGAGGCTGCCGCTGTCCGCGACCCAGCTGTCGCGCGGGGAGCCGGTGCTCCCGACGGAGTACGCCTGAGGGGGCGGACGGGACAGGCCGGGGGCCGTCGGACGAGTGGAGCGGGTCCGTGCGGGTGCGGGCGCACGCCCGGAGCGGGCGGGTGCGGGGGCGCCCGAAGATGCCCTGGTGTGAGCCGGTCAGCGCCGCTTGTTCGGTCCGTGCCCCGGCCCGCGCTTCGGCCGAGCGCGGGATGCCCCCTCCCGAACACCTCCGGAAGTCTCTAGGCTCGGAAGTTCGTGGACCAGCAGACCGGCCGGGCCCGCACGCTCCCCGCGTCAGGAAACCCACCCCATACCGACCCAGCGTCGAAGAGTCGAAGGACACCGACACCATGCGCCGCGCCTTGATCGTCGTTGACGTGCAGAACGACTTCTGCGAGGGGGGCAGCCTCGCGGTGGCCGGCGGTGCCGATGTGGCCGCCGCCATCACCGAGCTGATCGGCCAGGCGGCCGGCCCCGGCTACCGGCATGTGGTGGCCACCCGCGACCACCACATCGCCCCCGGCGGCCACTTCGCCGACAACCCCGACTACGTCCACTCCTGGCCGGCGCACTGCGTCGCCGGCACCGAGGGCGTCGGCTTCCACCCGAACTTCGCCCCCGCGATCGCCTCCGGCGCGGTCGACGCCGTCTTCGACAAGGGCGCGTACGCCGCCGCGTACAGCGGTTTCGAGGGCGCCGACGAGAACGGCGTCTCCCTGGCCGACTGGCTGCGCGCCCGCGACATCGACGAGGTCGACGTGGTCGGCATCGCCACCGACCACTGCGTACGGGCCACCGCGCTGGACGCCGCGAGAGCGGGCTTCCGCACCCAGGTCCTGCTGGACCTGACCGCGGGCGTCGCCGAGGAGACGACCGAGCGGGCACTGGAGGAGCTGCGCGAGGCGGGCGTGGAGCTCACGGGCAAGCCGGTGGTGTGAGCCGCGCGCGCCGTCACGCGGGTGGTGTGGACCGCCCGGTACAGCGCACCGCCGGCGTGGACCGCACGATGCCCCCGCACCGCCGGCGTGGACCGCACGATGCCCCCGCACCGCCGGCGTGGACCGCACGATGCCCCCGCACCGCCGGCGTGGACCGCACGGTGCCCGCGCGCCGGTGGTGTGAGCCGCGTGATCCCCGCGCCCGGAGGCTCAGGCGTGTGCCCGGGGCCTCCTCAGAAGCGCTCGGATAGGGTGCCAGAGCTCCGGGGTCGTGGACGTGGGGCAGACGGCCGACGTGCGCCATATGAGCCCGTCGGGGTGGTGCAGCACCGCCGTGATCTCGTCCGGAGTAGGAGGCGCCGCGTTGCCGCGGAGGTAGATCGCGCGCAGCCCCAGGTTGCGCAGCCGGGTGAGGGCACGGGCCCGGTTCGCGGCCAGCACCAGCACCCGCACCGAGCCGTCGTCCGCCGCAGAGCCCCCGGTCCGCGCCTCGGCCGAGCCGCCCGCCAGGGCGGCCGGGGAGCCCGGGGACAGGGCGCCGGCGCGCCCCGCGTCCGAGGGCCGCGCGACCCCCGCGGACGTCGCCGTCAGCGTGGTCGGAGCGGCCGGGACGGACTCCCGGGGGGCCGGTGCCGGCAGGTTCAGGGCGACGACGACATTGCCGTCCGGCAGCTTGCAGAAACCTCCTGCGGCCATGCAGGTCACTCCCCCGTGCGCGTCGGTGTCAATAAGAGGGCCACAGCACGCACCTAAACACGTCCGGCCGCGACCCGCCAAGGGGGTCGCGGCCGGACATGGTCTGACCTGCGGAAATGCTGGTTACTTCACCGCGGGGCCGACCAGGAGCGAGATCGTGGAGCCGTCCTTGGCCTCCTTGACGATCTTGATCTTGGTGTTGGTGTCAGTGATCTTGACACCGCCCGTCGGGTTCGTCTCGTCGTAGTAGTTGTTGGTGTGGTCGTTGAACGTCGACACACCCTTCGACGACGGGATCTTGGTGAGCACGTCGGCCTTGTGCAGCTTGAGGCCGTCGGTGCGGTACAGGCTGAACGGCGAGTCGTACGCCTGGATCCGGTTGCGCATCAGCGTCCCGTCGGCCCACTTGAGCGCCTTCGGGTGGGAGTCGATCGGGAGGAGCAGACCGACACCCGGGTGGGTGCTGGTGTTGTTGTCCGCCTGCGAGGTGTCCCACTTCCAGATCAGCAGACCGTTCTGGTACGGGTAGTGCTCCACCCAGTCCGGACGCGTGGTCGAGAAGCCGAAGTTGTACGGGCCGACCTTGAGGGTCTTGTCGTACGAGACGTACTGGCGGTTCTCCGCGATGTAGTACTGGGCGTAGTCGTCCGTGATGGACGCGCCGATACGGGAGAAGCCCTTCGCGGCCCAGGCCGCGTCCGTGCTCTCCGCGTTGTCGGTGAACAGGGCGCCGCCGTCGGCGACCACGGAGATGCGGTCCGCCGCGAAGCCCTTGGGGGCCACGCCGCCGTCCGTCTGGTAGCGGAAGCGCAGGTCGAACTTCTTGCCCGCGTAGGCGTCCAGCGAGTACGAGAGCTTCTTGTACGTGCCGGAGGAACCGGTCAGCGCGGGCTTGCCGCTGGCGTCCTTCGGGATCGCCGCACCGTCCACCGTGCCGTCGACCGCGGTCCAGTTGGCGCCGCCGTCCGTCGACACCTCGGTGTAGAGGTAGTCGTACTCGGCCTCGATGTCGAACCAGCCGTCGAGGGTGAGCGCGGCCGACGACTTGCCCGTGAGGTCCACGGAACGGGTCAGGGTGTTGGAGAGGTTGTCACCGCTGCCGCTCCACCACTGACCGGCACCCTCGGCGGGCTCGACGATCTCGGTGGTGACCTTCTTCTGGGGCAGCTCGACCACGAGGGCCTGCTTGTCCCAGGTGTTGTACGCGGCGAGGCCCAGCTTGTGCGTGGACTGCTTGCCGGCCTTGGCGGTGTCGAAGTTGAGCCAGCCCAGCTGCAGCTTGTCCCAGGCGGTCATGTCACCGGGCAGGTCACCGATCTCGTTCTTGCCGGTGCCGAGCCAGGAGCCGGACGACATCAGCGTCCAGAAACCGGTGGAGTTGTCGCCGTTGCCGGTGGTGTCGTAGTGGTCCGGCAGACCGAGGTCGTGGCCGTACTCGTGGGCGAAGACACCGAGGCCGCCGTTCTCCGGCTGGATGGTGTAGTCGCCGACCCAGATGCCCGTGTCACCGATCTTCGCGCCACCGAGCTTGTTGCCCTCGGGGCCGCTCACACCGGCGTCGGTGCCGAACGCGTACCAGCGGTGGGCCCAGATGGCGTCCGTGCCCTGCGCGCCGCCGCCGGCGGACTCGTCCTCACCGGCGTGCACGATCTGGAAGTGGTCGATGTAGCCGTCGGGCTCGTTGAAGTCGCCGTCGCCGTCGAAGTCGTAACGGTCCCACTTGTCGTACTTGGCGACCTCGGCCTTGATCTGCGCGTCGGTGCGCCCGGCCGCCTTCTGCTGGGCGACCCAGGAGGTCAGGCCGTCGCTGACGACGTTCCACACGCTGGTGCAGTTCGACTGGCCGCACTTGTTGTTGCCGTAGCGGGCCTCGTTGTAGGGGACCTTGACCCAGTCCGAGACCGTGCCGTCGATCGAGTAGCGGCCCGAGGACTGCTTCTCGTAGTACTTCTTCATCGACTCGGTCTTCTTGCCGGTGCCGAAGTACATGTCCTGGAAGTGCTTGCGGTTGTAGTCCGCCTTCCAAGCCGTGGAGTTGTCCTTCTTGCGGTTCGGCTTGGCGATCTTGTTGTGCAGCGGGCCGGGCGTGCCGCCGTAGCGGCTGTCGATCTGGTCGCCGAACTCGACGAGGATCGTGAAGATCTTGTCGGTCTTCTCGCGGCCGAGCTCGACGTACTTGCTCTGGCCCTTCTTGCTCTTGAGCTTCACGACCTTCGAGCCGTCACGGTTCTTGACCGTGGCGTCGCCGGATATGACCTGCTTGAGAGCTTCCTCGCGCTGGGCCTCCTGAGTCTTGCTCATGGGGCCTTCGAGGTCATGGTCGTGCTCGCCGTGCCCGGCGTGGTCCGCCGGGTCGTGGCGGTTCGCGGCGGCTGCCGACTTGCCGTCCCCGTCCTGCGCCATCGCGTAGGTCGAGAAGGTGGCCGCGGCCGTCGCCATGGCGACGCTGATCGCCGCCGCCCTGAACGTCCAGGGTCTACTGGTCACTTGAGGTCCTCCCCCGCGCCCGTCCGCGCGGAGGGGATGTCCTGGTCGTGGAGGAAGTCCGCGCGCGGTATACGCGTGTAGTCAAGTGACGACATTCGACTGGAGTTTCGAAAGAAAAAACAGATCTTGACTTGCACAGATCAAGGCGCTAACGCCGTCCAGGGGAAGCGCTTGTTCGTTATGCGGACGTTATGTGCCCCCGCCAACCGGCGCGCATATGCGTCCACTTCGTGGACCTCATGACTCGGTGCGCCCCCTGTGCCCCGCCCCCGTGGGTCAGGTCACGCTTACCCGTCGTTCCCCTCGGGCACCCTGGCGAATAGAGTCGATTGGCGGAGCGCCGGACGTCGGTGGAAGCCAAGCCGACAGCACTGCTTCACCTTTGATTCGTATCCGTAACCTCCCCTCAGCGCGAGAGGCACGGGGAGACCCCACCCGAGGACACGATTGCCATGCCTCGTCCGACGACCGCACAGCTCGCCTACGGCTCCTGCACCGTGATCCTGTCCACCCTCGCCATGCTGCTGCTGTCACAGACGAGTTCCGGCGTGGGGATCGCGGTGATCGCCGTCTCCTCCCTCGCTCTCGGTCTGCTCGTCTCCCTGACCGTGCCGCAGCCCGGGCCGGCCTCCGCGAGGGCCGTCACGGTCACCGCCGCGAACCGGGTCCAGGCGCCGGCTCCCGTCCCCGCCGTCGCGGCGGCCAAGCCGGTGCGGGAGCGGGAGCGGGAACAGGTGCACGAGCCGACGGCTTCCTGACCCCTCCCGGCGGCTCACCGAGACGCCGCGCGCCAACGTGACGGCGGGCCCGTGCTCCACGGACCCGCCGTTCTCGCCGTGCGGCGCCGCCTCACTCCGTGCTGACCACCACCGTCTTGGCCGCCTTGTCGTGCAGACCCTGCTTGTAGGGCTTGTCGAAGAAGCTCCAGCCGCCCGCGATCGCCGTCCAGACGCAGGCGCAGCAGAAGGCGAAGGGGATCCACAGCACCGCCGCGCGCAGCAGCGCGGTCTGCGTCGAGGGCGTGGAACCGTCGTTGAGGTTCGCCACCCTCAGCTTCATCAGCCGCTTGCCGAGGGTCTGGCCGTTCCTGACCGTGAGGAACGTGTCGTACGCGATGTAGAGGACCGCGGCGAGCGCCTCCTGGCCCAGTGACCTGCCGAACTCGATGTCGTCCGTGTCGACCGTGTACTGGCTGATCCTGAAGGCCCACGCCAGCAGGCCCACCACGATGCCCACGAGGATCATGTCGATGAGGCGCGCGAGCACCCGCTTGCCGCTGTCGGCGAGCGGCGGCATCCCCATGAGCGGGTCGTTGGGGAAGGCTCCGCCTCCGTAGGGGTCGCCCCCGAGGGGCCCGCCGCCGTAGGGCGGCGGCTCGTGCCCGTACGGAGACTGCCCGGGCGGGGTGCCGTACGGGGAGCCGCCGCCCTGCTCCGGCGGGGGCTGCTTTTTGAACGGGTCGTCGTCCGGGGACTGACCGGAGCCGAAGGGCGGCGGTTCGGTGCTCATGGCCCGAGTCGACCGCGAACCCCCCGGCTCCGCATCCGGCGCGGGGCCGTCCGGAGTAAGGCCGGGGAGTGTCCGCCAGACGCCGCGACGCCGTCCGAAGCACCGTCCGAAACGCCGTCCGAAACGCCGTCCGAAACGCCGTCCGAAACGCCGTCCGAAGTACGGCTACTCGGCGGCGACGAACGTGTGGGCCGCCTTGTCGTGCCAGCACTGGTGCCACGGCTTGTCGAACACACACCACAGGACGCCGATGACACCGATGCCGAGCAGGCCGGGGACGGTGTGGGCGAGCCACCGGCGCAGGGACCCGCCGAGTGACGGGGGTTCGTGGCCCTCGATGTCCCGGACGTCCAGGCCGAGCAGCTTCTTGCCCAGGGTGCGGCCCCACTTGGCGGTGGGCAGCACCTCGTAGAGGGCGCTGACGACGAACAGGACGCCCAGGATGATGCCCAGGTACACCGAGGTCGTGCCGTCGAGCAGCCAGACGGTGACCTTCTCGCCGGAGAGTCTGGCCGCGTCGATCTTCTCGTTGATGTGGTCGAGCGCCCTGGTGCCGAACGGGACGGCTGCCACGGCTGTGACGGAACCGACGACCGCGCTGTCCACGAGCCGCGCCACCAGCCGCCTGCCGAGCCCGGCGGGTCTGGCCTCCGCCTGCCGTCGGGCGGCCGCCTGGAACGGGTCCTCCACCACCGGCTTCCACGGCGCGACCGGCTGCCCGCTCTCCCCGCCGGCCAGCCGGTGCACCTGCTGGGCCCAGGAGGGCTGTCCGCCACCCGCCCCGACGGCCATGGGGGTTTCGGTCGACTGCCGGGAGGCGACGGGCTGCTGGGGCAGGCCCGCGGCGGGCTGTCCCGTCTGCGGGACCTGCGGCGTCTGGGCGAACGAGCCCCCGACCGCGGGTTGCGGCGGCTGCCGTGGCGGCGGCGCGGTCGGGCCGAAGGAGGCGGCCTCCCCCGGGGACGCGGCGGGCGTCCGCGGAGTGGGGGCGGCCTGCGGGCCCTGTTGTGGTCCGGAGGGCGGCGTGGGCGTGGTGGCGGGGGTCGGCGGTGCGGTCGTGGACGATGCCTGCGGGGCGAGCCCGAGCGCCTGCTGGGCGGCGACCTGGGCGCTGGTCAGCGGCGCGCCGAAGACACCGGGGGCCGGGCCGGCGCCCGGTCGGCCCGCGCCTTCCTGTTGGCCCGCGCCCGGGGAGTTCGTGCCGAACATCATGGCGCCGTCGGGCCGCGACGGCTCGGTGCCCCCGTCCGCGCCGGTGCCGGGGCGGCGGAAGACCACCGTGCCCTCGGGCACGCCGGTGTCGTCGTCCGCCGGCGGGATCGTCGTGGAGCCGTCCGTGCTCGCCGTGGGCCCGGACTCGCCCGTCTGGTCGCCCG
Source organism: Streptomyces sp. NPDC042364 (assembly GCF_056437585.1). NCBI lineage: Bacteria > Bacillati > Actinomycetota > Actinomycetes > Kitasatosporales > Streptomycetaceae > Streptomyces > Streptomyces sp. NPDC042364. Next base: position 518,840 of record NZ_JBWKAJ010000003.1, read on the forward strand.
CTTCGGCCGCGAGCGGGACCCGCGGGTCGGGGCCCTGGGCGATCGGGGTCGCGGGCTGGGGCGAGCCCCAGGAGACCCGGCGGTCCTTGTCGCCGCCGAAGCCGGTCTGCCGGGAGCGGTCGGCGCCCCACGCGGTGGCGGGCTCGGGGCGGTTGCCGTGCAGGGAGCCGGCGGACGGCCGGCCGGCGGACGCGCCCGGGTCGACGGGACCGGGGTCCTCGTCGAAGAAGTGCGGGCCCGTCTCCTCCACGGCGGCGGAGGGGCCGGGTGGCGGAGCGAGTGGTGCGCCGTCGCTGGGCGCCGGCCGGCTCGTACCCGGCACCCAGGCGGCGCCGTTCCAGTACCGGACATATCCAGGAATGGACGGGTCCGGGTAATACCCTTCGCGGGGCCTGTCGTCGCCGGGGGCCGGGGTTGGGGCGCTCATGTCCGTCGTCCCGTATCTGCTCGGGGGTTGATGAGGGGGCAACCACATCTATCAGACGGGGGCAAGTCGTATGACCCCTGCCGCCGGACCCGCCCCTTTCGAGCACGGATCTGCTACGGGCCGCCGGCTCCGCGCGGGCCGGACGCCGGTGGGCGGACGCCGGGGGGACCGACGCCCGGCCGGCCCGTGACCGGCGTGGGCGGGCGCCTGGTGACCCCCGTCGGCCCGGTCGCCGGAAGAAGTTCCGCGGAACCGCGTCATGAATCGGGGCCCGCTCTCCCCGCTCACTCGGCCGGGGCCGCATCCGGGGCCCGTCCCGGGGAGGAATGAGCACCATGAGGCACACCGTCGTGGAACGCGAGCTGGAGCTCCGGCTCGTCCTGTCGCCCGAACAGAGCATCCCCGTACCGGCCAAGCTGGGTTATCGCGACGACGACCCGTACGCCGTCCACATCACCTTCCACATCGACTCCGAGCGCCCGGTGCACTGGGCGTTCGCGCGGGAGCTGCTGGTGGAGGGGGTGTTCCGGCCGTGCGGGGGCGGGGACGTGCGGGTGTGGCCGACGAAGGCGGCGGGCCGCAGCGCCGTGCTGATGGCGCTCGGATCGCCGGACGGGGACGCACTGGTGGAGGCACCGGCCGCCGCCGTGTCGGCCTGGCTGGAGCGCACGCTGCGGATCGTGCCGCCGGGCTCGGAGTCCGGGATGCTGCGGATCGACGACGGGCTGGCCGAACTGCTCGCCCGTTGAGGCGGCTGTCTCAGAACAGCTTGCCGGGGTTGAGGATGTTCAGCGGGTCGAAGACGGCCTTCACCCCCCGCTGCATCTCCATGCCCACCGGGCCGATCTCCCGCGCCAGCCACTCCTTCTTCAGGATGCCCACGCCGTGCTCGCCGGTGATGGTGCCGCCGAGTTCCAGGCCGAGGGCCATGATCTCGTCGAAGGACTCGCGGGCGCGCCGGGACTCGTCGGGGTCCGTCGCGTCGAAGCAGACGGTGGGGTGCGTGTTGCCGTCGCCGGCGTGCGCGCAGACCCCGATGGTCAGGCCGTAGTTCTCGGCGATGCGCTCCACCCCGTCGAGCATCTCGCCGAGCCGGGAGCGCGGCACGCACACGTCGTCGATCATCGTGGTGCCCTTGACCGCCTCCAGCGCGGTGAGCGACATCCGCCGCGCCTGGAGCAGCAGTTCGGACTCCGCCGCGTCGTCCGCCGGTACGACCTGGGTGGCGCCCGCGGCCTCGCACAGCCCGGCCACCGCGGCGAGGTCGGCCGCCGGGTCGGGGGTGTCGAAGGCGGCCAGCAGCAGCGCCTCCGTGGTCTCCGGCAGGCCCATGTTGCCGAGGTCGTTGACGGCCTTCACCGTCGTCCTGTCCATCAGCTCGAGCAGGGAGGGGACGTGCCCGCCGGCCATGATCCGGCACACCGCGTCGCAGGCGGCCGCCGCCGACGCGAACTCCGCGGCGAGCACCAGTTGCCGGGGCGGTCGCGGCTTGAGGGCCAGGACCGCGCGGACGACGATGCCGAGCGAGCCCTCCGACCCGACGAAGAGCCGCGTGAGGTCGTACCCCGCGACGCCCTTGGCGGTGCGCCTGCCGGTCGACATCAGCCGCCCGTCGGCGAGCACGACGTCCAGGCCGAGGACGTACTCGGCGGTGACCCCGTACTTCACGCAGCACAGGCCGCCGGAGGCGGTGCCGATGTTGCCGCCGATGGTGCACATCTCCCAGCTGGAGGGGTCCGGCGGGTAGTACAGCCCGTGTTCGTCGACCGCGCGGGAGAGGGTGGCGTTGACGACGCCCGGCTCGACGACCGCGATCCGGTCCACGGGGTTGATCTCCAGGATCCGGTCCATCTTGGTGAGGGACAGCACGACGCAGCCCTCGGAGGCGTTGGCCCCGCCGGACAGGCCCGTGCGGGCGCCCTGCGGGACCACCGGGACGCGCAGCTCGGTGGCGGTGCGCATCACGTGCTGCACCTGCTCGACCGTCCGCGGCAGCACCACGACCGCCGGGGCACCGGCCTCGCAGAAGCTCGCCATGTCGTTCGCGTACGAGGCCGTGACGTCCGGGTCGGTGAGCACGGCCTCCGGCGGCAGGCCGCCGAGCAGTCGGTCGACGAGGTTGCCGGTCGCTTCGTCGCGCGGGGCTTCGATACGGCTCATGATCACAGGTTCGCACTCGCGGCCATCGGTGTGAAGGCCGTCGCCGCGAGCCGCCGGGTACGGGATGTGGTCGCCGCGCCGACGCACAGTGATCGGCATGAGCGGTGTACGGAACGAGGAGTCGGTGGTGCCGGAGGCGGCCCGGGGGCGGGGCGACGGGGCGGGCCGGGCGGCGTGGTGGCGGGTCGGCTACGCGCTCCGGCCGGCACGGTCGCGGGGCGAGGGGACCGTCCGGGTGACGCGGTGGCGTGGCCGGCGGGTGGTCGGGGCGGTCGTGGGGTGCTTCGTCCTCGGGGGCGGGCTGGTGGTCCTGGCGTCGGACGGGGGCGGCGACGGGACGGCCGGGCGGGACGGCGGAGGCGCGGGGCGAGGGGCGCGGATCGCGGGTGCGCCGGGGGCCGAGGCGCGCGCGGGGGCGCGGGGGCCGGTGGTGGCGGAGGTACGGGCCCGGGCGGGGGCCGGGATGCTGGCGGCCGGGGCGCCGGTCGGGGCGGAGGAACTGGCGGTGCTCGTCACCGACCGGGAGGAGCGGGTGGCGGCGCGGCCCCGGGACGGCGAGGCGTGGGCGGTGCTGGGGGCGGCGTATGTCGAGCGGGCCAGGCGGACGGGGCGTGTCACCGACTACCCGAGGGCCGAGCGGGCCCTGCGCGCCTCGCTGCGGCTGCGCCCACGCGGCAACGCCGACGCGCTCGACGGCATGGCCGCGCTCGCGAACGCCCGGCGCGACTTCCCGGCGGCGCGGCGGTGGGGCGAGCGGGCCGTGGCCCAGTCGCCGGGGCGCTGGACCTCGTACGCGCTGCTCCTCGACGCGTACGACGGGCTCGGCCGCCACAAGGCCGTGCGCGGCACCCTGGAGCGGCTCCTCGAAGCCGACTCGGGCCCGGCCGCCCAGGCGTGGGCCGCCCGCGTGTACTGGGACCAGGGCCGGCCCGAGGACGCGGCCGCCACGCTCGCCGACGCGGCGGCGGCCGCGGGGCCGCCGGCGCAGGAGGCCGCCTTGTGGGTGCGGGCCGGGGAGTTGGCCTGGGAGCGGGGCGAGCCGGGTGCGGCGTTGCGCTACTTCACGGCGGCGACCCGGGCCGACGCCGGCGCCGCCGACGCGCTCGCGGGGCGTGGGCGGGTGCTGGCGGCGGTGGGGAGGACGGCCGAGGGGGTGCGGGCGTACCGGGCGGCACTCACCCTGCGACCATCGGCCCGAGTGGCCCTGGAGTTGGGCGAGTTGTACGAGTCGCTGGGGCGGACCGGGCAGGCGGCGAGGCAGTACGCGGTGGTGCGGGAGCTGGTCCGGCGGTCCGCCTCCGCCGGGGTGAACGAGGCGCTCGTCCTCGGCGCGCTGGAGGCGGACCACGGCGATCCGCGGAAGGCGGTGCGCCTGCTGCGCGCGGAGTGGGCTCGGCAGCCGGGACTGCGGGTCGCCGACGCGTTGGGGTGGGCGCTGCACCGCGCGGGCGCGGACGAGGAGGCGCTGGAGTACGCGAGGCGGGCGACGGATCCTGCGCGGGGTGGTGCGGTGCGGTCGGCGGTGTACATGCGCCACCGGGCGGAGATCGAGCGGGCGCTGGGGTTGTCGGCGTCGGCCCGGCGGCACGGGGAGGAGGCGCGGCGGATCAATCCCCTTGTCGTGGTGGGGGGCCGGGCGCCTTAGAGCTCCGAACAAAAGTGGAGTCCGATCGGCTCGCGGCGTCTGGTGCGTGCGATCGCAAGGCGCCGGAAGCTCCTTGTAGCGGGGCTACCAGGGGCTTTCGGCAACGCGGCGAGCGTGCGTGCCAGGCGTCGCGAGCCGGGCTCCACTCTTGTTCGGAGCTCTTAGAGCTCGGGGGTGGGGGTTCGTCGGCGGGTGCGGGTGATTCGTGGTTTCGCGCGGGGAACCGCGCGAACGACCCCCACTCACCCGCACCCGCACCCGCACCCGCACCCGCCGGACGAACCCGCACCCACGGGTCGCTGGGCGCCGCGCCTAGAGATTGCCCCGCTTCTCCTGCTCCCTCTCGATCGCCTCGAACAGCGCCTTGAAGTTGCCCTTTCCGAAGCCCATGGAGCCATGCCGCTCGATGATCTCGAAGAAGACCGTCGGCCGGTCCTGGACCGGCTTGGTGAAGATCTGCAGCAGGTACCCGTCCTCGTCCCGGTCCGCGAGGATCTTCAGTTCGCGCAGGGTCTCGATGGGCACCCTCGTGTCGCCGACCCACTCGCCGAGCGTGTCGTAGTACGAGTCGGGCGTGTTGAGGAACTCGACCCCGGCCGCCCGCATCGTCCGTACGGTCCGCACGATGTCGTTCGTGTTGAGGGCGATGTGCTGGACGCCCGCGCCGCCGTAGAACTCCAGGTACTCGTCGATCTGGGACTTCTTCTTGGCGATGGCGGGCTCGTTGATGGGGAACTTGACCTTGAGGGTGCCGTCCGCGACGACCTTCGACATCAGCGCGCTGTACTCGGTGGCGATGTCGTCGCCCACGAACTCCTTCATGTTCGTGAAGCCCATGACGCGGTTGTAGAACTCCACCCATTCGTTCATCCGGCCGAGCTCGACGTTGCCGACGCAGTGGTCGATGGCCTGGAACGTGCGCTGGGCGGGCGGCTCGACGATGGGGTCGGCGGCGACGTAGCCGGGCAGGTAGGGGCCGTCGTAGCCGGTGCGCTCGACCAGGGTGTGCCGGGTCGTGCCGTAGGTGGCGATGGAGGCCAGGACGACCGTGCCGTGCTCGTCCTTCATCTCGTAGGGCTCGGCGACGGAGCGGGCGCCGTGCTCGATGGCGTAGGCATGGGCGCGGCGGGCGTCGGGGACCTCGATCGCGAGGTCGATGACGCCGTCGCCGTGCTCGGCGACGTGCTCGGCGAGGAAGTGGCCCCAGGTGGTGGTGGCCTTGACGACCGAGGTGAGGACGAACCGGGCCGAGCCGTTCTCCAGGACGTAGCTGGCCGTCTCGCGGTTGCCGGTCTCGGGGCCGGAGTAGGCGACGAGCCGCATGCCGAAGGCGGTGGAGTAGTAGTGGGCGGCCTGTTTGGCGTTGCCCACGGCGAAGACGACAGCGTCCATTCCCTTGACCGGGAAGGGATCGGCCTGCCGGGCGGTGTCCGGGACGGAGTGCGTGTGCGCAGAGGTAGCTGCCATGGCCGCAGGCTCCCTCCGATCCCGCAAGGTGCGCAATAGTTCTCCGGCATGCTGGACAATCTGCATAGTCGAAGTCCGGTAATCGGGCTGGTTCTGTACAGGATGCTCACCTCTGGAGGGCTCATGGCGATCGATCATCTGGACGGGCGGCTGATCGTGCTGCTGGCGCGCGAGCCGCGCATCGGGGTGCTGGAGATGTCGCGGCGGCTGGGGGTCGCGCGGGGCACGGTGCAGGCGCGGCTGGACCGGCTTCAGTCGAACGGGGTCATCCGGGGGTTCGGGCCCCAGGTGGACCCGGCGGCGCTCGGCTACCCGGTCACGGCGTTCGCGACGCTGCAGATCCGGCAGGGTCAGGGCGCGGACGTGCGGGCGCACTTGGCGACCGTGCCGGAGGTGCTGGAGCTGCACACGACGACCGGCAGCGGTGACATGCTGTGCCGGCTGGTGGCCCGTTCGAACGCCGATCTCCAGCGGGTGATCGACCGGGTCGTCGGTTTCGACGGGATCGTCCGGGCCGCCACGGCGATCGTCATGGAGAACCCCGTTCCGCTGCGGATCATCCCCCTGGTGGAGCAGGCGGCGGAGGACCGGGAGACGACGGCGTAGCCGACGGGGGTGGCCGCGGGAGGATCGCCGGTCAGCAGCTCGGGACCGAGCCCTTGCCCGTCTTCAGGGCCACCAGGGAGCTGACCGCGTTCTTCAGCGTGGTCACCGGGACGAGCCTGAGCCCCTTCGGCAGCTCGGCCTTCGCGTCGGCGCACTCGGCCTTGGGGACCAGGAAGACCGTGGCGCCGTCGCGGCGGGCGGCCTGGGTCTTGAGGGGCACTCCGCCGACGGCGCCGACCTTGCCGGAGCCGTCGATGGTCCCCGTACCGGCGATGACCCGGCCGCCGGTGAGGTCGCCGCCGCTGCCGTCACCGTCGAGCTTGTCGACGATGCCGAGGGAGAAGAGCAGACCGGCGCTGGGGCCGCCGACATCGGCGAGCCGCAGGGTGACCTTGACGTCGTCGGCGTCCTCACCGAGGTACGCGAGGGCCGCCTCGGTGGCCGTGTCCTGGGACTCCTTCATCTCGGCCGCGTTGTACTCCTCGATCTCCTTCACGGTCTCGCCGCTGGGGTAGACCGCGTCGCGCGGCATGACGGCCCGGTCGGTGCGGAACCAGTTGTCCAGCACGTCGCCGAGGTCGACGTCGGCGTCCGGGCCGGTCGCCACGATGGTCGTCATGCGCAGTTCGCCGCTGGTCCGCCGGGTCTCCGCGCCGGAGATGGTGATCACCGGCTCGCCCTTGTTCTCGCCGAGGACGTTCGCCGTCATTCCCGGCTGCGCGATGGTGAACGGCAACGGTGCGAACGCGACCGTCGCGAGCAGGCCCACGACGGGCACGGCACAGACGGCTACGGCGGCGGCACGCGAAAGACGGGAGAGGCGAGAGAGCACGGGGTCAATCTAACGCGACGGGTGGTTCCGGCCAGGGGGCGGTGGGGGACGTCACTTTCCGTCCGCGTCCTCGAAGACCGCGAGCATGTGGGTGAGCACATGGACGCAGGTGTCGATGTCCGCGCCGGTGATGTCGCCCCCGACCCGGGCCATCAGCCGGCTCTCGCGGGCGATGAGGTCGTCGATGGCCGTGCGGCCCGCGTCCGTCAGCCGGATCAGGGACGACCGCTGGTGGGCGGGGTTGGGGACGGCCTCGACGAGGCCGCCGTCCGCCGCCTCGTTGACCATGCGCTGGACGAACTGCCGGCTGACCGCCAGGGCCCGCCCCATCTGCGGAACGGTCAGGGGACCCCTGGCCCGCAGCAGCTCCAGTACGGCCCGGACGCCGATGGAGAGCCCCACGGTCGGTGCCTTCAGCTCCACCGCCTTGGTCACCCGGCGGTAGAGGGGGCCGAGGACGGCGAACACCTCGTACAGGCGCTCGGCGAGGACCTCGGGCGGAAGCGGCCGGTCCGCGCCGGTCCGGTGGCCGGTGCGACCGGCGCCATGGCCGGTGCGACCGACGCCGTGGCCGGTCCCGTGATCGGCGCCGTGGCCGGTCCCGTGATCGGCGCCGTGGCCGGTCCCGTGATCGGCGTCGCGGCCGGGCTCGTCGTCGCTCTCGTTCTGCGTCACCGGACCAGGATGACACCTGGGTTGCCATTCCGTCCGCAAGATGACACCTTAGTTGTCATGACTGATGTCTCGCAGGTGTTCACGTTCGCATCCGACGACGGCCCGCTCGCCTATGGCGACACCGGCACGGGCCTCCCGCTGGTCCTGCTGCACGGCGGCTTCACCGACCGCCGGATGTGGCGCGACGTCGTCCCTCCGCTCTCGGCCCGCCATCGTGTGATCACCCCGGACGCGCGCGGCCACGGGGCCTCCGCCAACGCGAGCAAGCCGTTCCGGTTCACCGACGACCTGGCCGCGCTGCTGCGCCACCTCGACACCGGCCCGGCCGTGCTGATCGGCATGTCGATGGGCGGGGGCATCGCGGTCGACACCGTGCTGGAGCACCCGGAACTCGTGCGCGCCCTCGTCGTCAGCAACGTCGGCACCAGCGAGCCCGAGTTCACCGACCCCTGGACGAAGGACTCCGTCGCCCGCTACTACGGCGCGCTGACGGCCGGGGACATCGAGGGCTGGCTCGACGTCGCCGCCGAGGCGGTCATCGGCCCGTACCGCACCGCGGACGACGTGGACGCCGAGATCGTGCGCCGCGTACGGGAGATGAGCCGCGACACCGTCTCCAAGCACACCCTCGGCGAAACGGACTGGCACGTCCCGGTGAGGGACACCTGGGCCCGCGCCGCGGCCGTCACCGCCCCGGTCCTCGCGGTCAACGGCGCCCTCGACGCCCCCGACCTCATCGGCATGGCCGAACGCCTCACCACCACGGTCGCCGGCCCCGGCCGCGCCACATCCATCGAGGGCACGGCCCACTACGCCAACATGGAACAGCCGGAGACCTTCGCGAAGCTGATCCTGGAGTGGCTGGAGACGCTGGAGGGCGAGCGCCTTTCATAGCCGCCCGGGGGCGGGCGACGCGCGTCCGTCGTGGCGCGGTGCCGCCATGGCGCCGCGGACCGCCGGGGCCACGGGGGTGCCTCAGCCGTCCTCGGCCCGGGTCAGCGGAGCGCGTCGGCCACTTCCCGGGCCGCGTCCATCACGCGCGGCCCCACCCGCTCCGGCACCGCGTCCGCCAGCATGACGACCCCGACGCTGCCCTCGACACCGGTCACCCCGAGCAGCGGTGCCGCGGCCCCGCTGGCCCCGGCCTCCAGCTCGCCGTGGGTGAGTGCGTACCCGGGCCAGTCCCCGGGCTGCTGGCGGGCCGACAGGATCGCGCGCCCGGCGGCTCCCCGGTCCAGCGCGTGCCGGAATCCGGCCCGATAGGCGACGTGATAATCCGTCCAGGTCGGCTCGACCACGGCCACGGCCAACGCCTCGGTGCCGTCGACCAGGGTGAGATGCGCGGTGGCACCTATGTCCTCCGCCAGGGACCGCAGCGCGGGCAGCGCGGCCTCCCGTACCAGCGGATGCACCTGGCGGCCCAGGCGGAGCACGCCGAGCCCGACCCGGGCACGACCGCCAAGGTCACGGCGTACGAGGGAGTGCTGCTCCAGCGTGGCGAGCAGACGGTAGACAACGGTCCGGTTGACCCCGAGCTTGTTGGACAGCTCGGTGACGGTCAGCCCGTGGTCGGTGTCGGCGAGAAGTTTGAGGACACGCAGTCCCCGATCCAGCGTCTGAGAGGTCTCCGCGGTCACGACGCCCACTCCTTCGTGGTGAGGGCGGCGGCCCCCTTCGCGAGGGATGCGTCACCGGTCCCGTCGGCGACGCGCTACAGAGGCCGCCGATCGGCTGGACCCGGTTGGCTTCCGGGCGGAGTCGCTTCACGGCTGCGCTCCGCGGCGGCGCTGCCACGGGGCGTTTGCGTAGCGGGACAGTAGACGAGCCGGTTCGCTGAGCGGAAGACTCCGTCCAGAATCCGGTCAAGGACCGGTACGGACTACTTCGGTTTGTCGCGAAATGTAGGGGCGCACGTCACACGCCACACACAGCGCGCCGCACGGCGCGCAGGACCCCCACGCGCCGTGCGGACAGCCGCTGTCACTTCATGCGGGTGGCCCACTCCTGCACCTTGGCGATCCGCTGCCGCAGCTGCCCAGCCGTGGCCTCGGCGCTCGGCGGCCCACCGCACACGCGGCGTACCTCGGTGTGGATGACGCCGTGCGGCTTGCCGCTCTGGTGGGAGTAGGCGCCGACCATGCTGTTGAGCTGCTTGCGCAGTTCGAGGAGTTCCTTGTGGGTGACGACGGGCCGCCGCTCGGCCGGGAGTTCGACGAGGTCGGCCTCCGCGTCCGGCTTCTTGCGGCTGTGCGCGATCTGGCGGGCCTGCCGCTTCTGGAGCAGCAGTTGCACCTGGTCGGGTTCGAGGAGTCCCGGGATTCCGAGGTAGTCCTGTTCCTCCTCGCTGCCCGGGTGGGCCTGCATGCCGAACTCGGCGCCGTTGTACATGACCCGGTCGAAGACCGCGTCCGACTCCAGCGCCTCGAACGGCAGCATGTCCTGCTCGCCGGTGTCCTCGTCCTGCTGCCGTTCCGCCTCCTGGAGGAGCTTCTCCTCCTCGGCGTACGGGTCCTCCTCGCCGCCCTTCTTGGGCTTGTCGAGGACGTGGTCGCGTTCCCGCTCCATCTCGTTGGCGAAGCCGAGCAGGTCGGGCACGGTCGGCAGGAACACGGACGCGGTCTCGCCGCGCCGCCGGGACCGTACGAAACGACCGACGGCCTGGGCGAAGAACAGCGGCGTGGAGATGGTGGTGGCGTACACGCCGACCGCGAGGCGGGGCACGTCCACGCCCTCGGACACCATGCGGACGGCGACCATCCACCGGTCGGTGCTGTGGCTGAACTCGTCGATGCGGTCCGAGGCGCCGGAGTCGTCGGACAGGACGAGGGTCGCCGAGTGGCCGGTGATCTCCCGGATGAGCTTGGCGTAGGCGCGCGCCGACTCCTGGTCGGAGGCGATGACGAGCGCGCCCGCGTCCGGGATGCCCTTCCTGACCTCGGTGAGCCGCTGGTCGGCGGCGCGCAGCACGCTGGGCATCCACTCACCGCGCGGATCGAGCGCGGTACGCCAGGCCTGGGAGATGGCGTCCTTGGTCATGGGCTCGCCGAGCCGCGCGGCGATCTCGTCGCCCGCCTTGGTCCGCCAGCGCATGTTGCCGCTGTAGGAGAGGAAGATGACGGGCCGCACGACGTGGTCGGCGAGGGCGTTGCCGTAGCCGTAGGTGTAGTCGGCGGAGGACCGCCGGATGCCGTCCGCCCCCTCCTCGTAGGTGACGAACGGGATGGGGTTGGTGTCGGACCGGAAGGGCGTACCGGTGAGGGCGAGCCGCCGGGTGGCCGGTTCGAACGCTTCCAGGCAGGCCTCGCCCCAGGACTTGCTGTCACCGGCGTGGTGGATCTCGTCGAGGATGACGAGGGTCTTGCGCTGCTCGCTGCGGTTGCGGTGCAGCATGGGGCGCACGCCCACACCGGCGTAGGTGACGGCGACGCCGTCGTACTCCCTGCCGAGCGGCCCCGCGCTGTACTCGGGATCCAGCTTGATCCCTATCCGCGCCGCCGCCTCCGCCCACTGCTTCTTCAGGTGCTCGGTCGGCGCCACGACGGTCACCTGCTGCACGACATGGTGGTGCAGCAGCCAGGACGCGAGCGTCAGCGCGAAGGTGGTCTTCCCGGCGCCGGGAGTCGCGACCGCGAGGAAGTCCCGCGGCTGCTCCTGGATGTACTTCTCCATCGCCCCCTGCTGCCAGGCACGCAGCTTGCTGGCGGTACCCCAGGGGGCGCGGCCGGGGAAGGCGGGCGAGAGGTGGTGGTTCGAGGAGGCGATCATCGAAGCGGGCCCGGAGGGGCCTCCGTTGAGAGTGGCGGTGGGCGACGGGCGGGAGGTAGTCACGGTCTCCGGTCTGTGGTCGGGCGGCTCGGCGGAGCAGCAACGAGCCGGCCCTGCCACAGCGGCTCGGCCGGCTCGGCTACGTATGACAACCGGGCCACCCTACCGGCGACCCGGTTGCGTCAACGCGCGAACTGCGCCGGGTCTCGTGGGGATGGGACCCAGCTCACAAAGACGACCCGTGGTCGTCAGCGCGCGAAGCGCGGCAGCTGAGCAGCGATCTTGGGTACGTCCAGTGCGCCCTGACAGACGTCCAGCACGAACCGCTCAGCTTCGTCCACGTCGAAGCCCGCGTCCAAGGGGTGCCCGTTCATGTGCAGGAAGACCCAGGTCGCGTACCAGGCGATGCGCTTGTTCCCGTCGACGAGGGCATGGTTGCGAGCCAGGGACTCCATCAGCGCCGCGGCCTTCTGCCACACGTCCGGATAGGCGTCCTGCCCGAACACGCTCGACTGGGGACGCGCCAGCGCCGAGTCCAGGAGCCCGTAGTCGCGCACCTCGTCCGCCCCGAGCCGCTTCGCCAGGTTCAGCAGCTCGGGCAGAGTGAGGTAGTGCATCAGGCGAGCCTCCGGTTCAACTCGGCGCTGGCCTTCAGGACGTGCTCGGCCGCCTCGTTGAACAGTCTTGAGTGCTCGTTTATGGCCGCCATCACCGCGTCGTGCGCGAAGGCCTGCATGCTGCGCCCCTCCGCCGCAGCGCGGTCGCGCAGGGCATCGAGTTCTTCGTCCGTGAACCGCACGTTCAGTCCAGCCATGACTCCACGGTACTACGCTGTACCACGTGGTGCCATCGACGATCCGGCGGGCTCCCGCAGCCTCGTCGTCACCCAGGCCCCCAGGAGCGCCACCCCCGCCATCGGCAGGAACACCGCGGTGAAGGCGGCCGGGTGGGAGCCCGCGCCGGAGGCGGTGGTGGCGGTGTGGCCGGCCGCGCCGCCGCCGAGCGCGGCGAAGGCCGCACCGCCGGCCGCGAGCAGCAGCGCGTTGGAGAGACCGTCGGAGATCTGGAGCGCGGCGGAGTTGGAGCCGGCCTCCTCGGGCGCGGAGATCTTGAGCAGCAGGACGCCGGTGGAGGAGATGACGAGGCCCATCCCGAAGCACCCGAAGGCCCAGGCGACGGCCACGGTCCACACCGGCACCGCCTCGATCAGCACACTCGGCACCGTGGCGATCGCCGCCGCGACCACCACCATCCCGGCCGTCATCAACCGCTCCCGGTACGGCTCCACACGCGCCCGCGCCTGCACCCACGACCCCAGCGCCCAGGCTCCACCGCCCGCCGCGAGGGAGAACCCGGCGAGCGTCGGCGACAGCCCCCGCTGGGTGACCAGCATCAGCGGCACGAACGACTCGGCCGCGATGAACGACCCCGCCGCCACCCCGCGCAGCAACACCACGGACGGCAGCCCCCGCACCGCCCGGTACGTCCCCCTCGGCAGCAGCCCCAGCACCGCCGGTACCAGCAGCCCCGCCCCGACCGCCGCCGGCACGACCGACAGCCACCGCAGGTCCTGGGCCGCGTACTGCAGGAGCCCGGCGCCCAGTGAGATGCCGAAGGCCAGCCGGATACGGCGGCGGTCGAAGGAAGGGGACGCGGCGGTGCCGGCCCCGCGAGGGGAGACCTCCGCAGAGGGGGAGGAAGCGGAGCCGGCCTCGGGCCGGGAGTCCCCGGTGACCGTGCCGCCGACCGGCCCCGCCGCCCGCCGCCGTATCCGGGGCAGCGCCAGACCCAGCGGCAGCACGACCAGGACCGGTATGCCCACGAAGACCCAGCGCCAGCCCAGCTGCTCGGTGACCGCGCCCGCGGCGAGCGGGCCGACGACGGACGGGATGATCCAGCTCGCGGCGAACCCCGCCATGATGGACGGCCGCAGCCGCTCCGGGTACGCGCGCCCCACGACCACGTACAGCGCGACGATGACCAGGCCGCCGCCGAGTCCCTGGACGGCCCGACCGAGGATGAACAGCCACATCGCGCCCGCGGTGCCGGACAGCAGCAGCCCGGCGGCGAAGGCGGCGATGCCCGTGGTCAGCGGTCCGAGCGGCCCCCGCAGGTCCGACCACTGCCCCGACAGCACCATCCCGAACAGGCTGGTGGTGAAGTACGCCGAGAACACGAACCCGTACGCCGAGACCCCGTCCAACTCCCGCGCGGCGACCGGCATCGCCGTCCCGACCGCCATCGCCTCGAACGCGATCAGCAGCACGACGGAGACGATGCCGACGCTCAGCGCCCGGTAGGAGCGCCCCAACACCCCCTCCGCACGCTCGTCGACGACAACCGGATCAGCGTCCTGCGCAACGCCCGTGCCACGCGGCCTCAGAGCACCCATGCCCGCCAGCGTAAGGGGCATGCCCGACATTGACCCCTGTCCGGAGTCCCGCACCCGGTGCGACCTTGGTCGTACGTCCCCCCGTTCATGAACGGCGTATGGCAGTCCCGTTGCAGCCCCCACCCACTCCTTGAGCCCCGCCCACTCCCCCGCCTACGGTCTGTACATCGAGTGAGGGGCAATCACCCGAAGTTCCCCCGAAGCACCATGATTGCCCCAACCCGGCCGTGTGCCCGAGTGGTTCAGGGGCTCGCCTGCAAAGCGAGTTACGCGGGTTCGAATCCCGCCACGGCCTCCACAGTCCTCTACGCGACAAGGGCCGGCCGCTGTGCAGCGGTCGGCCGTTGTCGTGGTCGCCCGAAGCGGGGGCGACCCATGACTCAGCCGCCCGCGCACGCCTCGTTGCGCAGGGTTTCGACCCAGCAGCCCGTGGCCGTCTTCTCGCGGTTCTCCCGCTGGAGCAGCCACAGGGTGAAGGCGAAGGTGGAGATGTCGGCGTTGAGGGGGCAGAGGGCGGACTCGGGCTCGCTCCAGTTGTGGGCGGCGCCCGTCGTGCCGTCGAGGACGACGCTGTTGCCCTCGACGAAGTGGCCGAGGCGGATCAGGCGGGCGGCGTCGGCGGGGAGCCGGTCGGCCGGGTAGCCGGGGCGTTCGTGCGCGTAGTACTCGGCGAGGGTCGGCAGCGGGACGTCCGTGTCGAGCTGGAAGAGGGCGTGCTCCTCGGGCAGGCCCATGTCGCGCAGGAAGCGGCGGGTCGGCTCGTGCGTGAGCGTCGCCGGGAAGTCGAAGTCCTCGAAGCGCCACACCTTGCTCCGGCCGAACTCCTCGTCCAGCAGCAGGGCGGGCAGGTCCAGCCTCAGCCCCGACAGTGTCGCCGGTCCGGCGGTCACGGTCAGATCCGTCAGGTCGTTCAGGTCCGTCAGGCCCATGGTCCCCATCGTCATCGTGCTCATGGCTCCCCCAGCACACGGTTCGCAGCGTGCGTCCCCCCGGCAGGGACAACACCGCGCCGCTCAGCGGCCGTTCATCCCCACTGCCAGAACCATACGCCGCCCCACCGACAACGCCCGCCGTACACGCGAACACGCATGTCAACGGCGGTACGGGGACCGCTACGTCCCCGTCACCACCGCGGCCTGCGGCCGGATCGGCAGGCGGTTCACGGGACGGCCCGTCGCCGCCCGTACCGCCGAGGCGATGGCCGCCGGGGAGGTGACCACCGGCACCGCGCTGGCCGCCTTCGCGCCGAAGGGGGCCACCACGTCCCGCTCCTCCACCAGTTTGACGATCCGGATGTCGGGGGCGTCGAGCGCGGTGGGCAGGGAGTAGCCGGTCAGGTCGGGGTGGCGGATCAGACCGCGCGGGGTGCGGAGGTTCTCCGTCAGCGCGATGCCGACGCCCTGGGTGACGCCCGCCTCGATCCGCGCCGCGAGCTGGGCGGGGTTGAGGACCCGGCCGACGTCCTGGGCCACCGCCAGCTCCACGACCCGTACGGAGCCGAGTTCGATGTCGACGTCCACGACCGCGCGGATCGCGCAGAAGGCCATCCCCACGAACGCGTCGCCCTGGCCCGCGCCGTCCAGCGGCTCGGTGGGGTGCGGGCGGCACTGGGCGGTGGCCCACAGTTCCTTGCCGTCCAGCGCCTCCGCGACCGTCGTCGACAGCACACCGTCGTACGAGGTGATCTTGCCGTCGGTGATCTGGAGCAGTTCCGTGGACATGCCGAACTTGTGCGCAAGGGGCTGGAGCAGCTGGGTGCGGACCATCTTCGCCGCGCGTTCCACCGCGCCGCCCGACACCCAGGTGTGGCGGCCCCGGCAGCCGGGGCCCGCGGGGGGCTGGTCGGTGTCGACCTGGGCGATGTGCACCTCGTCGATGCCGAGGGTCTCCTGGACGATCTGCCGGGCGAGGGTGGAGAAGCCCTGGCCGGTGTCGACGGCCGCGCACAGCACGGTCGCGATGCCGTCGTGGACCTTCACGGTGGCGGTGGAGACCTCGTCGGCGCCCTCCGCGCCGAGCATGTGGACCATGCCGAGGCCGTAGCCGACGCCGCGCCGGACCGCGCCCGGCTCGCCCGCGCCCTCGGGGCCGCCCGGGAGCAGCCACTCCTCCTCGGGGGTGTCCTTCGGCAGTGCCGGGAGCGGGAACTCCCGGACCGCCTGGAGCAGTTCGGCGACCGGGGCCGGGCAGGTCACGGACTGGCCGGTCGGCAGCACGTCGCCCGTGGACATCACGTTGCGCATGCGCAGCTCGGCCGGGTCGAGGCCCAGCTTCTTCGCGAGCTTGTCCATCTGGGCCTCGTACGCGGCGCACACCTGCATGGCGCCCTCGCCGCGGACATGGCCGGAGGGCGGGTTGTTGGTGCGGACCGCCCAGCCCTCGATGAAGGCGTTGGGGACGACGTACGGGCCGCAGGCGAACGAAACGGCCGCCGCCAGGGCCTCGGAGGAGGTGTCGGCGTAGGCGCCGGCGTCCAGCAGGATCTGGGCCTCGACCTTGACCAGCCTGCCCTCGGCGTCCGCGTGGTGGCGGTAGCGCAGGAGCGTCGGATGCCGGTGCGCGTGGCCGAGGAAGGACTCCTCGCGCGTGGCGGTGAGCTTGACCGGGCAGCCGGTCTTCAGCGCCAGCAGACCGAGCGGGAGCTGGAAGCCCTGGTCCTCGCGGTCGGCGGTGGCGCCGGGCACACCGGTGACGACGATCTTCACGCGGTCGGGGGCCAGGCCGAAGACGGCGGCGGCGGTGTCGCGGTCGGTGTGCGGGTCGGTGGAACCGAGGTACAGCTCGACACCGCCGTCGGGGCGGGGCACGGCGAGGCCGGCCTCGGCGCCGATGGGGGCCGGGTCCTGGCGGCCGATCCGGTACTGGCCCTCGACGACGATCTCGCCGGAGGCGTCGGGGTCGCCGTGGCGCAGCGGGATGTGCCGGATCAGGTTGCCGTCGGGGTGCAGGGGCTCGGCCTCGAAGGCCTGCTCCGGGTCGATCACCGGTTCGAGCACCTCGTACTCGACGATGACGGCGGCGGCGGCCATCCGCGCGGTGTCCGGGTGGTCGGCGGCGACGGCGGCGATGGGCTCGCCGTGGTGGCGTACGACCTCGGAGGCGAACACCGGCCGGTCGATTCTGCCGCGGCCGTGCAGCGGGGTGCCCGGCACGTCCTCGTGGGTGACGACGGCCCGTACGCCGGGCATCTCGCGCGCGTGGGAGGTGTCGATGGAGACGATGCGCGCGTGCGGGTGCGGTGAGCGCAGGACGGCGGCCCAGAGCAGGCCCTCGGCCCACAGGTCGGCCGCGTACGGGAAGGTGCCCTCGGACTTCGCGCGGGCGTCGGCGGACGGCAGGGACGCGCCGATCCCGTGCGGCAGTGGCTCGGGGCCGGGCGCGGCCTCTCCGGCGCTCCCGGCGACCGCGGGCGTCGCGGTGGCTGCCTCGTTGCTCACGCCTGGCCTCCGTCCTGGTCGAAGGACTGGCCCTGACCGCCGTAGGTGTCGTCATGACCCCCGAACGACTGGCCCTGACCGCCGTAGGAGTCATCCTGCCTGGCGAACGACTGCCCCTGACCGCCGTACGTGTCGCCGTGACCCCCGAACGACTGGCCCTGACCGCCGTACGTGTCGCCATGCTCACCGAACGACTGGCCCTGACCGCCGTAGGAGTCATCCTGCCCGGCGAAGGACTGCCCCTGACCGCCGTAGGTGCCGTCGTGACCCCCGAACGACTGGCCCTGACCGCCGTAGGAGTCATCCTGCCCGGCGAACGACTGCCCCTGACCGCCGTACGTGTCGCCGTGGCCGCCGAACGACTGGCCCTGACCGCCGTACGTGTCGTCCTGGCCGGCGAAGGACAGCCCCTGGCCGCCGTACGACTGGCCGGGGTCGTGCGGGGCCGTGGGCGGTGCTCCCTGGGCCTCGTACGCCGCCGGGTTGACGCCGCCCGCGCCGGGGCCAGCCTGGTGCGGGATGCGCGCCTCGTCGGTGTCGGCGGCGGTCTCGTCGTCGGCGGTGGCGTGCGCCTCGCGTTCGGCGACGACCTCGCGTACGGCCGCGAGCACGCCGCGGTAGCCGGAGCAGCGGCAGAGATTGCCGCACAGCGCCTGGCGGGCCTCCAGCTCGGTGGGCGCCGGGTTGCCCTCCAGGAGGTCGTGGACGGTCATCGCCATGCCGGGCACGCAGAAGCCGCACTGGACGGCGCCGCACCGGGCGAGGGCCCGCTGCACGTCGGAGGGCTGTCCGTCGACGGCGAGACCCTCGACGGTGCGCACCTCGCTGCTCGCCGCGGTGACGGCGGGCACCAGGCAGGAGGCCACGAGCCGACCGTCGACCTGGACGTTGCACGCGCCGCACTCGCCCTGGGAGCAGCCGTCCTTGGCGCCCGCGAGGCCGAGCCGCTCGCGCAGCACGTAGAGCAGCGACTCGCCGATCCAGGCGTCGGTGACGGGCCGGTCGGCGCCGTTGACGCGCAGGACGTACGAGGCGAGGGGGTGGTCGTCGTGCGGGGGCGGGGTGGGCTCGCCGGCCTGGTCCGCGTCGCCCGCCTCCCCGGTGCCCGCGCCCTCGGTGCCGGGGGCCTCGGAGTCGGACGCCTCGGAGTCGGGCGCCTCGGCGGGCGTCCGCGCCTCCTGCGCGTCCGCGGGGTCGCCGTCGGCCTCGGCGGCCGGCTCGGCGGCGGCAGGCTCGGCGGCCTCCGCGGCCTCCGCGGGCTCCTGGGCGGCCTCGGGAGCCTCGTCGGGGGTGTCGGCCGCCGGTGCGTGTCCGGGGGCTCCGGAGGGCTCTCCGGGGGCCTCGGCGGGCGCTTCGGGCGCGGGTTCCGCGGCGGTGGGCTCCTCGGGCTGCGCCGCGGGCGGCGGCGCGGTCCACGCGGTGCCGATCTGCTCGGTCGCCCAGGGGGCGGGGGCGCCGCCGGGCAGGGTGGCGGGCGGGGTGCCGCCCCACTGCTCGACCAGGGCGGACGTACTGAACTCGCCCGATTCGTCCGGAAGGTCACCCCCGGCGACCGGAATCGACCACTCGCCGGTCACGTCGTGCCCCGGCGCGGTGCCTTCCTGCGCGGCGGGCTCCTCGAACGCCCACTGCCCGGTGGAGCCGGGGTCGTACGTGAACCGGTCCTGCGCCGCGGGCTGCTGCTGCCCGGCGTTCGGGTCGTGCCACTGGGCGCCCTCGGCCGGCATGGCCCAGGCACCCGTGCCGGACGGGTCGGTCCCGGCGCTGGTGGCCGGGTTGACCGCTATGGGCGGCGGCACATAGCCGTGGCCGGGCGCCGCGAGGGGGCTGTCGGCGGCGAGCAGGGCGTCGATGCCCCCCTCGGGGAGCTGAACGAAGGTGGTGGCGCCGTCGTCGTAGTCGCCCTGCGGCAGTCGCTCCCAGCCGCTCTGGCCCCCCTGCTGCGGGGTGCCCTCTCCGTGCTGGTCGTCGGTCACGACAGCGCCCTCCCCAGTGCTCGTCGGGCCAGCGCGGCGACGGTGCGCCGCAGGTGCAGTACGGCGGGCGGAAGCGGTGGCACCGAGCCGTCGACCTCGGGGGCCGGGTCCGGGATGCAGGCGGCGGCGACGTACTCGCCGAAGGCCTGCAACGCCTCGGGGACCAGGGTGCGCTCGCCGTCCCAGTCGATCAGCCCGGCGACCCACGCCTCGGCGTCCAGCGGGCGCAGCGGCATCGGCGCGATGGCTCCGACGGCGCACCGCACCCCGCGCCGGGCGGGGTCGAGGACGAGGGCCACCGAGGCGGCCGCGCGGCCGGGACCGGTCCGTCCGGTGGCCTTGAGGAAGACCTGTGGGGCGTGCAGCAGCGGCACGCGCACGTACCCGATCAGTTCGCCGGGGCGCAGCATCTCCATGCCGGCCAGCAGGTGTGAGACGGGCATCTCACGGCGGGCCCCGCCCGGGCCCGCGATGATCAGTGTGGCCTCCAGGGCGGCCAGCACCGGCAGCGCGTCCCCCGTGGGGGCGGCCGTCGCGATGTTGCCGCCCAGGGTGCCCGCGTTGCGGATCTGCGGCGGCCCGGCGGCACGCGCGGCGGCGGCGAGCGCCGGGATGAGCGCCGCGAAGTCCGGCCGCCCCATCCGGGCGTGCGTCAGTCCGGCGCCGAGCAGGGCGTGTCCGTCCTGGTACTGCCAGCCGCGGATCTCGTTGATCCGGCCCAGCCCGACCAGCGCGGCGGGCCTGAGCTGCCCGGAGTTGACCGCGGTCATGAGGTCCGTGCCGCCCGCCACCGGAACCGCCCAGGGCATGGCGGCGAGTGCCGCCACGGCCTCGTCGAGCGAGCCGGGCAGGGTCACGGCCTGCGCCGCCTGCGGTGCGTGCGTGGTCAAACCGGCTGCCCCTTCCCGCTGCCCCACCGAGGACCTGTCGTTCGGATCATGCCGGGGTCGCGGGGCTCGGACCGCGCACCTGCGGCGTTGTCGTCGGGTGCCGACGCTCCGCGTCGACGCTCTCCTCCACCTTGCAGCTGCACGCACCAAGCCCCGCTCATCGGCATTCATCCAGCACCGTTACCCGAAGCCGGCATGATCCGAACGACAGGTCCCCGGTCCGCCTGTGTTGCCGTACGGTACGTGCTGACAGGGCGGACGTGGCAACTCTGGCACATTCTCGCGAGGCCCGAACGCGGGGGTCCAGTAGGAGGCATTCACCCACTTCAGCCCGGGGATGGTCCGTTTTGGCGCGACTTCTCCCACAGGCACGTTTTGGCGGACTTCGGCGATTCTTGCGCCTCTTGTTCCAGGTGAGGGCCGCGGTAGCGGGCGCACCCGCTACCGGACGCACGGCGTGCCGCCGCCTCACACGTTCGGGGGCGCCCCCTCGATCGGGCGTCCGAGCACCCCGGGTCGCCGCTGCCACGGTCGGGGCCCGCCGGGCGGCCGATAACCGACCCCCAGCGCGTCAAGTCGGCGATAGTGGACGGTCATCCTCCGTTCGAAGTCCGCGAAGTCCCGTTCGGCGGGCGCGGGCAGCCGGCTCCAGGCGACCTCGGCGAAGGCCGCGAGCCGCGGGAACGCCTGGTAGTCCACACGGGCGGGGTCCTCCATCGCCTCGGTCCACACGTTGGCCTGGGTGCCCAGGACATGCCGCGCCTCGTCGGGCGTCAACTCCGGTGGGACCGGCTCGAACCGGAAGACGTCCTCCAGGGTGCGCACATGGCCGATCGGCACCGGTTCGTCGGGGCCGTCGTGCTGACGGTGGTCCAGGTACACGTGCTGTTCGGGGCACATGACCACGTCGTGGCCCGCCCGGGCCGCCGTGACGCCGCCCGCGTAGCCCCGCCAGGACGACACGGCCGCACCCGGCGCGAGGCCGCCCTGGAGGATCTCGTCCCATCCGATCAGGCGACGCCCGCGCGCCGTCAGCCAGTTGCCGAAGTGCCGCACGAACCACGACTGCAGGCCGTCCTCGTCCGTGAGTCCGAACTCCCGGATGCGCGCCTGGGCGGTGGCCGACCGCTTCCACTGGTCCTTGACGCACTCGTCGCCGCCGATGTGCACGAAGAGCGACGGGAAGAGTTCCAGGACCTCCTCCAGGACCCCCTCGTAGAAGCGCAGGGTGTTGTCGGTGGGGGCGAGTACGTTCTCGCTGATGCCCCAGGTGTCCCAGACGGTGAGGGAGCCCGTGTCGATGACATCGGTGTTGCCCAGTTCGGGATACGCGGCGATCGCGGCCTGGCTGTGTCCCGGGATGTCTATCTCGGGGACGACGGTGATATGCCGCTCGGCTGCGTAGGCGACGATCTCGCGGATGTCGTCGCGCGTGTAGTAACCGCCGTGCGGCTTCTCCTCCCACAGGGGTGACGCCCTGTGGCCGAATTTCGTGCGCGCCCGCCATGATCCGATCTCCGTCAGTTTCGGGTATCGCCCGATCTCGACGCGCCAGCCCTGGTCGTCCGTCAAGTGGAAGTGGAGGACGTTGAGTTTGTGCGCGGCCATCAGATCGAGATAGCGCAGCACCTGGTCCTTGGGCAGGAAGTGCCGGGCGACGTCGAGCATGAGCCCGCGCCAGGCGAAGCGGGGGGCGTCCTCGACGGTGACCCGCGGGAGTTCCCAGCCCCGGCCGGGCCGCAGGGGGGCCCGCCGGTGGGCGTCGGGCCCGAGCAGCTGCCGGAAGGTCTGCGCGCCCCAGAAGACGCCTGCCGCGCTGCCGCCCTGGATCAGGTGGTCGGGACCGCCGACGACCACGCGGTAGCCCTCCGGCGGCAGGTCCGGCTCGATGCTCAGCGAGAGCCGGCGGACCGACTCGCCGCCGCCCTCCGGGAGGGCGTATCCGGTCGCCGCGCCGACCGTCGCCCGCAGCCAGCGCGCCACACCCTCGGTGCCGGGGCCGGCCGCCAGCCGCGTCTCCTCGTCCAGACGGCCGTGACCGGGGTGGTTCCGGAGGATGCGGCGGGGCACCGGAACGAGTTCCGTTCCGTCGGGATCAGTCATGTCAGTCCTTGACCGCTCCGCCCAGTCCGGAGACCAGCCGTCGCTGTACGAGTACGAAGAAGACCAGCACCGGAATCGTCATCACCGTGGACGCGGCCATCACACCGCCCCAGTCCGGCTCTTCCGGCTTGTAGAACACGAGGAGGGCCATCGGCAGCGTCGACCGGGAGGTGTCGCTGATGATGAAGGACTTGGCGAACAGGAAGTCGTTCCAGGTGGAGATGAAGGAGAAGACGCTGGTGGCGACCAGCCCGGGGAGGACGAGCGGGAAGAGGATCTGCCACAGGAATCGGGCACGGCTCGCCCCGTCGAGGTGGGCCGCCTCCTCCAGGGACTCGGGTACGGCCTTCACGAAGCCCCGCAGCATCCAGATCGCGAAGGGCAGGGAGAAGGCGATGTGGGGCAGGATCAGCGCGCCCAGGGTGTTGAGTTGACCGGCGTCCCGCATCAGGAAGAACAAGGGGATGGTCAACGCCTCCACGGGCACCGTCTGGGCGATCAGAAACATGATCAACAAGGTGGTCCGGAAACGGAAGCGGAATCGCGTGACCGCCGTCGCCGCGAGAAACGCGATCAGCGCGGAGGCGATCACCACGGCACACGCGACGACAAGACTGTTGAGGAAGTAGCGGCCGAATTCCTGCTGCCCGAGGACCCGGCGGAAGGAATCCAGTGTCGGCGCGAGCGTCCAGGGCCGTGCCTCGGCCGACTCGATCTCACCCGCCGGTTTGAGGGCGCTCAGCACCATCCAGTACAGCGGGAACGCCACCACGGCCGCGATGAACAGGGCGGATGCCTCCGCGGCGAGCCGCCGGGGCCGCCGGGGAAATCCCCTCGAATTCACAGCTCCTCCCCCTGTCTGCGGAGCAACCGCAAATAGACCAGGGTGATCGCCAGAAGAATCACCAGCATCACCACGCCGATCGCCGAGCCGAGGCTGTACTGGGAGGCGGCGAAGGCCTTCTGATAGGCGTACACGTTCAGGACGAGGTTCTGGCCCGCGATACCGCCGCCGCCCGTCATCACATAGATCTGGGTGAAGACCTTGAAGTCCCAGATGATCGACTGAATGGTGACGACGACCAGGATCGGGCGGAGCATCGGCGCCAGCACCGACCGCCAGATCCGCCACTGGGAGGCACCGTCGAGGGCCGCCGCCTCCAGCACCTCGGACGGCACGGCCCGGATGCCTGCGTAGACCGTCACCATCACGAACGGGAAGGAGCACCACACCACTTCCAGCAGCACGAGGAGGAAGGCGCTGTACCGCCCGTACGTCCACGAGTGGTCGCCGAGTCCGAGCACCCGGTTGACGGGCCCGAAGTCGGGGTCGAAGAGCAGCAGCCACACCGTCGAGCCGGTGATCGCCGGGGTCGCCCAGGCCCCCAGCGCGGCCAGCATCAGCGCCAGCCGCGGCACGGCCCGCACCCGGGTCAGCAGCACGGCCAGGGCGCAGCCGACGGCCAGTGTGGACACCACGCAGGCCGCCGCGAAGACGACGGTGTCCAGCAGCACCCGCCAGAACCGGGCGTCCCCGAAGAGCTCGGCGTAGTTCCCGGCCCCCCGGAAGGAGGTCGGTTCACCGCCGCTGACCTGTGCCTGGGTGTACTCCAGCAGCGAGATCAGGCCGAGCTGGTACACGGGATAGACGAGCAGCCCGCCCAGCACGACGAGCGCGGGGGCGAGATAGAGCCAGGGAGTCCACGCGGCGGCCCCGCGCACCCGCGAGCGCACCGTGCCGCCCGGGCCGGCAGGCACCGGCGTCACCCGACGGAGCTGAACGCGTCGTCCATCCGCTCCGCCGCGTCCTTGGACGCCTCCGCCACGTCCTTCTTGCCGCTGACGACCTCCTGGAACATCGTCGGCAGCACGAGCGAGGCGTCGATCTGGGCCCATGCCGGCGAGACGGGCACGAACCTGGTCCCCGACGACAGCGTTTTCACGAACGGCTCGATGAACGGCTCCTTCTTCGCCGCCGCGGCCCGTACGTCGGTGTACGTCGGCAGGAAGCCCATCGCGTCGAAGAGGTCGCCCTGGGTCTGCTTGGACGCCAGCCGCTTCATGAGGTCGACGGCGAGCGTGCGGTGCGTGGTGCTCTTCAGTACGCCGATGTTGTTGCCGCCCGCGAACGCCGGCGCGACCGAACCGGACTTCACGCCCGGCAGCGGTACGACCGCGTACTTGCCCTTGACCTTCCCGGCCTCGACGGCGGCGTGGCTGAAGTCACCGCCGATGGCCATGCCGGCCTTGCCCGCGGCGAACGCGGTGACGGTGTCGTTGCCGCCCATGCCCGCGCACTTGGCGGCGGGGCAGTTGTCGTCGCCGAACAGCGAGGTGTACGTCCTGATGCCCTTGCGGGCGGCCGCGCTGTCGATGGTGGCGGCGTAGGAGCCGCCCTTGCCCTCGGCTATCTCACCGCCGTTCGCCCAGACGAACGGCATCGCGCCGTAGGTGTAGGCACCGCCGACGACGAGCCCGTACAGGTCGGGCCTGGCCGCGCGGATGCGCTTGGCGGCGGTCGTCAACCCGTCCAGGGTCCTCGGGGGTTCGAGGCCGAGTTCCTCGAAGACGTCGGTGCGGTAGTACAGGGCGCGGACGCCCACGAAGAAGGGCGCGCCGTAGACCTTGCCGTCGACGGTGACGGAGGTCCTGGCGGTCGGGTCGGAGTCCTTGGCGTCGGACCAGCCGTTGAAGTCCGCGGTGACGTCGGCGAGTCCTCCGTCCTTGACGTAGCCGGCCGTGTCCGTGTTGCCGTACTCGATGACGTCGGGGGCGCTCTTCGGGTCGTTGAAGGCGGCCTTCATGCGTTCGGCGCGGGTCTCGACGGGGATGTACTCGACCTTGACGTTCGCGCCGTCGTGCGCCTTCTCGAAGGCCGCCACGACCTTGTCGACGACCTTCTCCTTCGGCTCGTTGCTCACCTCCCGGAAGAGCCAGACCCGCAGGGTGCCGGTCCTGTCGTCCTTCGCGGCGGAGGAGTTGTCGGACGTCTCGGGGGCGCAGGCGGTCAGTCCGGCGAGTGTGAGGGCCGCTAGAGGAGCGACGAGTCGGGCTGCGAGCTTCATGGCGCGTGGTCCTCCGGAGGGGGGAGCGGAGTGTTGCATTCTCTGCAACGGGCGTTTTGCTCTCTACAACACACCGGAGGCTATG
Source organism: Streptomyces sp. NPDC042364 (assembly GCF_056437585.1). Taxonomy (NCBI): domain Bacteria; kingdom Bacillati; phylum Actinomycetota; class Actinomycetes; order Kitasatosporales; family Streptomycetaceae; genus Streptomyces; species Streptomyces sp. NPDC042364. The sequence continues at coordinate 544,365 of NZ_JBWKAJ010000003.1, forward strand.
GAGTACATGAACATGACCACAAGAGGTCTCGACCACGTCGTGGCCCGATCGGGCGCGTGACGGCTCGGGGGTGCCGTTCAGTTTGAGATGAAGGGGGCCGCGGGCCCGTACCCCCCGGACTACTGGGCGCAGGCGCAACGAAACCGCGGTACCCGCTCAAAGGGCACCGCGGTCATCGGAACGGGCCGCTACTTCTTGCCGCCGCCGTCGTCGTCCCCGCCGCCCGCGCCGAGGGAGTCGAAGATCTCCTTGCACATGGGGCACACGGGGTACTTCTTGGGGTCACGGCCCGGTACCCACACCTTGCCGCACAACGCCACGACGGGCGTGCCGTCGAGCGCGCTCGCCATGATCTTGTCCTTCTGGACGTAGTGGGCGAAGCGCTCGTGGTCACCGTCGCCGTGCGACACCTGCGGCGTCGGCTCGACGAGGGTCCCCGTACCAGTACCGCGCTCGGGCTCAAGAGTGCTCATGACGCCAAGGGTACTGGGGCTCACACGCATCAGTTGAGCGAAGGGTCGTCCGGGTACGTGGCCACCATCGCGAGTTCACTGCGCTGGCGGCGCAGGACCTCCCGCCAGAGCCGTTCGGGCGAGGGGGACGACACGTCGCCGGGTTCCGACTCGACGACGTACCAGGCGCCCTCGACCAGTTCGTCCTCCAACTGGCCGGGGCCCCAGCCCGCGTATCCGGCGAAGATGCGCAGCGAGCCGAGCGCGGAGGCGAGGAGTTCCGGCGGGGCCTCCAGGTCGACGAGCCCGATCGCGCCGTGGACGCGCCGCCAGCCGAGCGGGGCCCGGTCGACGGGACCGCCGCCGGGTATCACCGCGACCCCCAGCGCCGAGTCCAGGGACACGGGGCCGCCCTGGAAGACGACCCCGGGTTCGCCGGCGAGTTCCGCCCAGCCCTCCAGGATGTCTCCGACGTCCACCGGGGTGGGGCGGTTGAGGACCACCCCGAGCGAGCCCTCCTCGTCGTGGTCGAGGAGCAGCACCACAGCGCGGTCGAAGTTCGGGTCCGCCAGGGCGGGCGTGGCCACGAGCAGCCGCCCTGTGAGCGAGGACACCTCGGTCATGCCAGACATGATCCCGCATCCTGCCCCTGCGCGGGGAGCCAATCCCGGGAGCGGTGTGAACGCAGCTCAGGGCGCACCGGTGCGGACCCCGCGCACGGCCGGTCCGGTGACCCCATGTGCCCGGCGGTGAACGGTTCGTGTTGTGGCGAACTCATGACGTGGCTGAGAAGTACTCGGGCTTACGGAAGGGGGGTGGGCGGCGTTTACGCTAGCCCTTCCGGCCCACGCCGAAACGGCTCCCGCACAACGGGAAACCGGTCGGTCCCCCACGCCGTAAAGCCCTCTGCCCTACTCCACGGAACGCGAGATTCATGACCGTCAACGGCTCTGACGACGTACTGCTTGTACACGGCGGCACCCCGCTCAGTGGCGAGATCCGTGTCCGCGGTGCGAAGAACCTCGTACCCAAGGCCATGGTCGCCGCGCTGCTCGGCAGCGGTCCGAGCCGGCTGCGCAACGTCCCCGACATCCGCGACGTGCGGGTGGTGCGCGGGCTGCTGCAGCTGCACGGCGTAACGGTCCGCCCGGGGGACGAACCGGGCGAGCTGGTGATGGACCCGACGAACGTGGAGAGCGCGAACGTCGCCGACATCGACGCCCACGCGGGCTCCTCGCGTATCCCGATCCTGTTCTGCGGTCCGCTGCTGCACCGGCTCGGCCACGCCTTCATCCCCGGTCTCGGCGGCTGCGACATAGGCGGCCGGCCGATCGACTTCCACTTCGAGGTGCTTCGGCAGTTCGGCGCGAAGATCGAGAAGCGGGAGGACGGCCAGTACCTGGAGGCGCCGCGGCGCCTGCGCGGTACGAAGATCCGGCTGCCGTACCCGTCGGTCGGCGCGACGGAGCAGGTGCTGCTCACGGCCGTCCTCGCGGAGGGCGTGACGGAGCTGTCCAACGCGGCGATCGAGCCGGAGATCGAGGACCTCATCTGCGTCCTGCAGAAGATGGGCTCCATCATCGCGATGGACACCGACCGCACGATCCGCATCACCGGTGTGGACGCGCTCGGCGGCTACACCCACAAGGCCCTCCCGGACCGCCTGGAGGCCGCCTCCTGGGCGTCCGCCGCGCTGGCGACCGAGGGTGACATCTACGTCCGGGGCGCTCAGCAGCGCTCGATGATGACGTTCCTGAACACCTACCGGAAGGTGGGTGGCGCGTTCGAGATCGACGACGAGGGCATCCGCTTCTGGCACCCCGGCGGCCAGCTGAAGTCGATCGCCCTGGAGACGGACGTCCACCCCGGTTTCCAGACCGACTGGCAGCAGCCCCTGGTGGTGGCGCTGACGCAGGCCACGGGCCTGTCGATCATCCACGAGACGGTCTACGAGTCCCGGCTCGGCTTCACGTCCGCCCTGAACCAGATGGGCGCGCACATCCAGCTCTACCGCGAGTGCCTCGGCGGCTCCGACTGCCGCTTCGGCCAGCGGAACTTCCTGCACTCCGCGGTCGTGTCGGGCCCGACGAAGCTCCAGGGCGCCGACCTGGTCATCCCCGACCTCCGCGGCGGCTTCTCCTACCTCATCGCCGCCCTCGCGGCCCAGGGCACGTCCCGCGTCCACGGCATCGACCTCATCAACCGCGGCTACGAGAACTTCATGGAGAAGCTCATGGAGCTGGGCGCGAAGGTCGAACTCCCGGGCAAAGCCCTCGGCTGAGACCCGCACCCGCCCCTGCTGGGGGTCCGGGGGTCACCCCCCGGGCAAACACAGCACGGAGAAGCTCATGGAGCTGGGCGCCGAGGCGGGGCAGAGACCTCGGCCGAGGCGCCGCTCGCAGTGGTGAGGGCGCTGCCCGTGGGGCGGCGGAGCCGCTGAGAACGCCTGTGGGGCGGTCTCCCGGAGTCGGGAGACCGCCCCACTGGCGTTACCGGGCCTCGTACGCCGTCCCGCGGCGTACGGGCGGCGGGATCACTTGCCCTTGGCGGCTTCCTTGAGCTTGCTGCCCGCGGAGACCTTCACGCTGTAGCCGGCCGGGATCTGGATCGGGTCGCCGGTCTGCGGGTTGCGCGCGGTGCGAGCGGCACGGTGGGTGCGCTCGAAGGTCAGGAAACCGGGGATGGTGACCTTCTCGTCGCCCTTGGAGACGATGTCACCGACGACGTCGGCGAACGCGGCCAGCACGGCGTCGGCGTCCTTGCGGGTCACCTCGGCGCGGTCGGCCAGCGCGGCCACCAGCTCACTGCGGTTCATGTTGTTACTCCCGTGTTCTTCTTGCCGTTGAGGCGGACCCGGGTCCGTCGTCAGACCCTCGCGCCCAGGGACGCATCCTGCACTCACCTGCGGCGGGAAAGCCAATCCGGCACCCATGGGAGTCACACGACCACCCATGGGAGTCACACGAAAAGCGCCATGTCCACGCAGGTCCCGCTCGGGCCCGCCACGGCGGCGGACTGGCCGCCACCCTAGGCGTACGTAGGGCCCGGATCCCCGCGACGCGCCGGGATCCGGGTCCATCGTGGTGACCGTCACAGTCGGCCGGAGCCGCCGTCGGGCCACCGCCGCCAGGGGGTCAGGCCGTCGCGCCGGCGGCCTTCGCGGCCTCGCGGACCGCGCCGGCGACCGCTCCCGCGACCTTGTCGTTGAAGACGCTCGGGATGATGTAGTTCGGGTTCAGCTCGTCCTCGGTGACGACGTCGGCGAGGGCCTTCGCGGCGGCGAGCATCATCTCCGTGTTGACGGTGCGGGACTGGGCGTCGAGGAGGCCGCGGAAGACACCCGGGAACACCAGCACGTTGTTGATCTGGTTCGGGAAGTCGGAGCGGCCGGTGGCCACGACGGCCGCCGTCTGCCGGGCCACCGCCGGGTCGACCTCGGGGTCCGGGTTCGCGAGCGCGAACACGATGGCGTTGTCCGCCATGGCGGCCACGTCGGCGCCGTCGAGCACGTTCGGGGCGGAGACGCCGATGAAGACGTCCGCGTCGCGCACGGCCTCCTTCAGCGTGCCGGTGAGACCCTCGGGGTTGGTGTTGTCGGCGATCCAGCGCAGCGGCGAGTCGGCGGCGGCGTCGACCAGGTCCTCGCGGTCGCAGTGCACCACGCCGTGGATGTCGGCGACGACGGCGTTCTTCACACCGGCCGCGATGAGCAGCTTGAGGATGGCGGTGCCGGCCGCGCCGGCGCCGGACATGACGACGCGGATGTCACCGATCCCCTTGCCCGCGACGCGAAGCGCGTTGGTGAGGGCGGCGAGCACCACGATCGCCGTGCCGTGCTGGTCGTCGTGGAAGACGGGGATGTCGAGGGCCTCGCGCAGCCGGGCCTCGATCTCGAAGCAGCGGGGCGCGGAGATGTCCTCCAGGTTGATGCCCGCGAAGCCGGGGGCGATCGCCTTGACGATCTCGACGATCGCGTCGGTGTCCTGGGTGTCGAGGCAGATCGGCCAGGCGTCGATGCCCGCGAACCGCTTGAAGAGGGCGGCCTTGCCCTCCATGACGGGCAGCGCGGCCTTGGGGCCGATGTTGCCGAGGCCGAGGACGGCGGAGCCGTCCGTCACGACCGCAACGGAGTTGCGCTTGATGGTGAGGCGGCGGGCGTCCTCGGGGTTCTCGGCGATCGCCATGCAGACGCGGGCCACACCGGGCGTGTAGATCATCGAGAGGTCGTCACGGTTGCGGATGGGGTGTTTCGACGCCATCTCGATCTTGCCGCCGAGGTGCATCAGGAACGTACGGTCCGAGACCTTGCCCAGCGTGACGCCCTCGATGTGGCGCAGCTGCTCGACGATCTCGTCGGCGTGCGCGGTGGAGGTGGCGGCGATGGTGACGTCGATACGGAGCTTCTCGTGGCCGGAGGCGGTCACGTCGAGGCCGGTCACCGAGCCTCCGTGGGACTCGACGGCTCCGGTGAGCTGGGAGACCGCGGTTCCGCTCGCGGGCACCTCCAGGCGGACCGTCATCGAGTAGGAGACGCTGGGCGCCGTTGCCATGGCCGACTTCCTCTGCTTTCGCTACTGCGTTTGTGCGTTTTGCCGTCCGATCGTCGCACCTACCACCGAGTAGGCGTTAGCCCGGCGGGATTGAGAACGTTTTGTTCTCAACAGAAAGAGGTCCACGTCACAGAGACGTGGACCTCTTCGCGTACCGCTGTGTCCAAGTGGCACCGACCCGCCATGCTCGCCTCGCGGCAAGTGGTCGCTCTGAGCGACGAAGGTTGGGCCCGGGGGCTTGGATCGAGCCGGTGCCACACCCAGGCTAACAGGCGCCCAAGGGTTCCGGGAGTTGGCGGTGCATCGGGGGGTGCGGGTGGTTCGTGGTCGCTCGCGCGCCTCCCCGCGCCCCTGGAAGGCAGGGGCTGCGCCCCGTGCGGCCCGCCTCAGTCCCGCAGCAGGTCCGGCACTCCCGTCGCGTCCGGGTCGTCCCGCTCCGCCGAGACGACCGTCAGCTGCTGGGTCGCCCTGGTGAGGGCCACGTACAGCACCCTCAGGCCGGCCGGTGACTCGTCGGCGATCTCCGCCGGGGAGACGACCACCGTCGCGTCGTACTCCAGGCCCTTCGCCTCCAGGCTGCCGAGCGCCACCACGCGGTCGCCGAGACCGGCGAGCCAGCGCGCGGCCTCCTCGCGGCGGTTCATGGCGACGACGACGCCCACCGTCCCGTCGACGAGGTCCAGCACCCGCGCGGCCTCCGCGCGGACCGTGCGGGCCAGGGTGTCGCGCTGGGCGATGACGAAGCGGGGCTCGACGCCGGTGGAGCGGACCGCGGAGGGGGATTCGGAGCCCGGCATCGCCAGCGCCAGCACCTTCGCGGCCAGTTCGGCGATCTCCGCCGGGTTGCGGTAGTTGACGGTCAGGGTGAAGCGACGGCGGGGCCGGTTGCCGAGCGCCTCGTCCCGCGCCTCGGCCGCCTCGTCCGGGTCCGACCAGGACGACTGCGCGGGGTCGCCGACCACCGTCCAGGTGGCGTGGCGGCCGCGACGGCCGACCATGCGCCACTGCATCGGCGTCAGGTCCTGCGCCTCGTCGACGATGATGTGCGCGTACTCGGTCCGTTCCTGGGCCAGCCGCTCGGCGCGCTCGCGCTGGGTCTCCTCGCGGACGGGCATCAGCTCCTCCAGGCCCGTGAGCTGGTCGAGCGGGTCGAGTTCGCGCTTCTTCCGGGGGCGGGCGGGCAGACCGAGGATCGCCTGGAGCTCGTCCAGCATGGCGACGTCGTGGACCGAGAGGCCGTCCCGCCTGAGGGAGCGGGCGACCCGGCGGACCTCGCCCGGGTTGAGGATGCGCCGGGCCCAGCGGCCGAGCCGGCGCTCGTCGGCCATGGCCGCGAGGACCGCGCGCGGCGTCAGCTCGGGCCACCAGGCGTCGAGGAACCCGGTGAAGTCGTCCTCGCTCGTGATGTCCTCGTCGAAGGAGGAGCGGAGTTCGGCGGCGAGTTCGGGGTCCGTGTGGCGGCCGGCCGCCCCCGAACGGTCCCACAGGGCGTCGAGGAGGAGCTTGCGGGCGCGGGGGCGCAGCAGGTTGACGGGGGCCGTGCCGCCGAGCGCGTTGCGGCGGATGCGGTCCAGGTCCCCGGCCTCCAGCTCCAGCCGGCGGCCGAAGGCGACGACGCGCAGTCGGGTGGGCGCGTCGCCCAGTTCCAGCGCGCCGCGGGCGGCCTTCCGCAGCACCTTCAGCATGCGGGAGGAGCCCTTGGCGCGGGCCACGGCCGGGGAGTCGTACAGGGTGGCCCCGGCCCCGCCTGCGTCTTCGGCGAGTGAGCCGATCGCGCGGATGGCGACCTGGCCCTCCTCGCCGAGGGAGGGCAGGACGCCCTCGGTGTACGCGACGAGCAGCGGGGTCGGGGAGACGATGAGGATGCCGCCCGCGTACCTGCGCCGGTCCTGGTAGAGGAGGTACGCGGCGCGGTGCAGGGCGACGGCCGTCTTGCCGGTGCCGGGCCCGCCCTCGACGTAGGTCACGGAGGCGGCGGGGGCGCGGATCACGAGGTCCTGCTCGGCCTGGATGGAGGCGACGATGTCGCGCATGGTGTGGCTGCGGGCCTGGCCGAGGGCGGCCATGAGGGCGCCGTCGCCGATGACGGGCAGCTCGTGGCCGTCGAGGTAGGCCGTCAGCTCGGGGCGCATCAGGTCGTCCTCGACGCCGAGCACCCTGCGGCCCTTGGAGCGGATGACGCGGCGGCGGACGACGCGGCCGGGGTCGACCGGGGTCGAGCGGTAGAAGGGGGCGGCGGCCGGGGCGCGCCAGTCGATGACCAGCGGCGCGTACTCCGAGTCCAGGACGCCGATACGGCCGATGTGGAGCGTCTCGGCGATGTCGGCGGTGTCGTCGGGGCGGACGGCGCCCTCGGCGGGTTCGACGGCGGTGTACGCGCCGTCCGGGCCCTTCTTGCCGTCCTTGCCGAGGAGGAGGTCGATCCGGCCGAAGAGGAAGTCCTCGAACTCGTTGTTCAGCCGGTTGAGGTGGATGCCCGCGCGGAAGACCTGGGCGTCGCGCTCGGCGAGCGCGCCGGGGGTACCGACCTGGCCGCGCTTGGCCGCGTCGTTCATCAGGAACTCGGCCTCGTGGATCTTCTCCTCGAGACGCCGGTACACCCGGTCCAGATGTTCCTGTTCGACGCCGATCTCCCGCTCGCGGACGGAGTCGTGAGCGGAGTCGAGCGTTTCCTGCTGAACCTGAGCGGCCACCCGGGCCCCCTTCTGACGTGCTGGGCAGCCGTCCACCGTACGCGACGGTAGCCCCCGGGGGGAACAGCCGGTGCCCCGCGCCCCCGGAAGACGGAGGGGACGCGGGGCACCGGTCGGTTACGCCTCGACCTGGACCAGCTTCTTGCCGGAGAAGGTCAGGACCTCGAAGTGGTCGATCTCGTCCGGGGTGAAGGCGGCGCCGCCCTCGACGTAGAGCGGGTTCCTGGCCTGCTCCGTCTTGGCGTTCTTGATGCCGTAACCCCAGTTCGGGACGGACCAGGAAGTGACCGTCTCACGCTCGCCGTTCTTGCCGACGGCGATCAGCGAGCACTTCTCCGGGCCCTTGACGTTCTTCAGCTCCAGGACCGCGTGGGTGCCCCACGCCTTCTCCTGGGTGGCGACCGTCGCGCTGACCTGGCTGGCCGCGTCCGTGGACGAGACCTTGTCCGCGGACTTGATCCCCATGAAGGCGTCCTTGGCGGGGTTGGCGGCCAGCGGTGTGGCCGACTTGCCCTCGTCGCCACCACCGGCCGTCGCGAACACCGCGGTCGGACCCGCGATGATCGCCGCGATACCGGCCGCCAGCATGAAGAAGTTGCGCCGGCTCTTCTTGGCCCGGTGCTGGACGACCTCGCCGACCAGCCGGTCCGAGAGCTTCGGGCTCGGTTTCGCCGCCAGGGACTCGCCGATCGCCGGTGTCCCCTGGGCCGCGGGCAGATCGGCGAGGGCGGCCAGCATCGGTTCCATGCCGGCCAGCTCGTCGAGCTGCTGACCGCACCACTCGCACGTGGCGAGATGTGCTTCGAATTGTGTGGCCTCGGCGTCGTCCAGTATCCCGAGGGCGTACGCGCCGACGGTTTCGTGGATGTTGTCGCCGGAACCTTGGGCTCCTTGCACAGACCCGGGCATTCCCGGTCCATACCCCCCGTAGATGTTGCTCATGCCGTCACCCCGCGCTCCTCCAGAGCCAGCTTCATCGACCGCAGGGCGTAGAACACCCGGGAGCGGACGGTTCCACTGGGGATGCCAAGCGTCTCGGCCGCCTCATTGACCGTACGCCCTTTGAAATAGGTCTCGACCAGGACTTCCCTGTGGGCAGGGGTCAGGTCGTCCAGCGCGTCCGACAGTGTCATCAGCCACAACGCCTTGTCGATCTCGTCCTCCGCGGGGATGACCTCCAGCGGCGACGGGTCGACCTCCTGCGGCCGGGCCTGCCGGCTGCGGTGGCCGTCGATGACGATGCGGCGTGCGACCGTCACCAGCCAGGGGCGTACCGATCCGGTCGCTCGATTGAGCTGACCGGCGTTCTTCCAGGCCCTGATGAGAGTTTCCTGCACAACGTCCTCGGCGCGTTGGCGGTCGCCCGCGACCAGACGCAGCACGTACGCGAGCAAGGGTCCAGCGTGCTCGCGGTACAGCGCGCGCATCAGCTCCTCGTCTGGCTCTGAGGGCTGTGATGCGCGATGTCGTGCCCTGTGCGGGCGGTCATCGGCCACAGCGGAATCCTTGCGCACGGCTACCTCCGGTGTCCGGGGGTTCCCCCAGTCGGTCGCTCACATCGGGATACGTAGGTAACCAGTTGTGTGTTCAGAGTCGAGCCACAACTTTCTCGATTAAACGTGGGGTTGGTGGGGCCCCTGAGGGACAAGCGCACCCAAACCGGTTTCAAAACCGGCACCGGAGGGCGGGAATTGTGAAGATGTGGATCTCAGGGTGTGAAAAACAGCACTGCTGCTTCTTTACGGCTGCGGGGCTGTTGCCCAACTGCTAGGCCCGGCAGGGGACATGGGCAATACGGCGCCAAGTGGGGGGAAGTGGGGCGGAAGGTGCGCGGTCTACGCGCGTGACAGGGCCGCGCGGCGGCGGTGGCGGGCCACGCGTTCGCGGTTGCCGCAGATCTCGCTGGAGCACCAGCGGCGGCGCCGGCCCCGGGACGTGTCGACGTACACGATGGGGCAGTTGTCGCCCGCGCACTGGCGCAGCCCCGCGCAGGCGACGGGATCGGTGAGCAACTCGACGGTGTCGCGGGCGAGGACGGCGAGGAGGGCCGCGCTGTCGGGGGTGTGCGCGAGGGTGCGGGTGAGGGTGCCGGTGTCCGTGCGGACGGCTCGGGGGGCGGGGGGCGCGGCGGTCGCCAGGTCGTTGATCCGGGCGAGGGAGGTGTCGTAGGCGAGGGCGTCGGACCGTGTGTCGGGGGGCGGGGTCGCGGTCGCGGCGGGGTGCACCAACCGGGCTATGTGGTCGCGCAGTTCCCTGAAGGCGGGGAGCCAGTCGGGGGTGATGTGGTCCAGGGGGGTGTCCTCGGGGACGAGGGCGGCGGCGGTGATCCAGCGGCGCAGGTGTGCGGGGGAGGTGAGTTGTTCCTCGGGGTGGATGGTGGCGAGGAGGTCCAGGCAGCGGTGGCCGCAGTCGAAGCGGGGGGTGTAGGACATGGGCCTGTCACCGCCTTGGGGTCACCGCGTCGGGGGGTTCAGGTGTTCGTACCCGTTACGGAGCCGTGTCGCACGTGGCCGCGCGCGGCGCCTGGTGCGGCGGCAGGCAAGAGCACGGGGCGCAGCCCCGGTCGCTTTTCAGGGGCGCGGGGAACTGCGCGGCAAGCCCCCACCACCCGCACCCGCCGAACCACGCGCGCCCCCTGCTACTAGGCGCCCGGCGCCCCGTACTTCGTGTCGGCCGCCGGGTCGAGCGCCAGCCGATAGCCCCGTTTCACCACCGTCTGGATGAGCTTCGGCGCGCCCAGCGCCGTGCGGAGGCGGGCCATCGCCGTCTCCACGGCGTGTTCGTCGCGGCCGGCGCCGGGGAGGGCCTTGAGGAGTTCGGAGCGGGGGACGACCCAGCCGGGGCGGCGGCCCAGGGCGCGGAGCAGGGACATGCCGGCGGGCGGGACGGGGCGCAGCGCGCCGTCGACCAGGACCGCGTGGCCGCGGATCTCCACGCGGTGCCCGGCGATGGGGAGGGTGCGGGCGCGGGCGGGGAGTTCCTGGCAGAGGAGCTGGACGAGGGGACCGAGGCGGAACCGCTCGGGCTGGACGGTGTCGATGCCGTGGGCCTGGAGCGGAAGGGCCGTCACCGGGCCGACACAGGCGGGGAGTACGTCGTGGTTGAGGGCGTTCAGCAGTTCCGGGAGGAGTCCCCTGTCCTCCGCGCGGGACAGCAGCGAGGCCGCCGCGGGCGCGCTGGTGAAGGTGAGGGCGTCGACGCCGCGGCCGACCGTCGCCTCGAGGAGGCGGTCGACCGGGGTGAGGTCCTCCGGCGGCAGCCAGCGGTAGACGGGGACGCCCACGACCTCCGCTCCGGCGGCCCGGAGCGACTCCACGAAGCCGGGCAGGGGTTCGCCGTGGAGCTGGACGGCGATGCGGCGGCCCTCGACACCCTGCTCCAGCAGTCGGTCCAGTACCTCGGCCATCGATTCGGAGGAGGGTGACCACTCCTCGGTGAGGCCGGCGGCGCGCACCGCGCCCTTCACCTTCGGTCCGCGCGCCAGGACTTCGACACCGCGCAGGCGGTCCAGGAGTGCCTCGCCGAGGCCCCAGCCGTCGGCCGCCTCGATCCAGCCGCGGAAACCGATGGCGGTGGTGGCCACCACGATGTCGGGTGCCTGGGCGAGGAGGTCCTTGGTGGCGGCGAGCAGTTCGCTGTCGTCGGAGAGCGGCACGATGCGGAGGGCCGGCGCGTGGAGGACGGACGCTCCGCGACGCTGGAGCAGGGCCCCCAGTTCGTCGGCGCGGCGCGCGGCCGTCACGCCCACCGTGAACCCCGCCAGGGGGCCGTGGTCTGGTCGCTGCTGTTCGTCGTACATGGTTCTCGTCCCGCCCGAGTCGTAGTACCTGGCTCTGGCACCTACATGCCGAACGAGCCTGTCAACGCTGCGTGACAGGCTCGGTTCGGGTTGATGTCGCTGGTGTTACGTCACTCGTGTCACGCCATGGGCGATGTCACACCTCGGCGTAGCTGAGCTGCGGCTTCGCCTCCGTCTCGGCCGCCGCCGTGACCGCCTTGGCCGCCGGGCGGCGAAGGTATACGGCCCAGGTCACCGCGAAGCACACCCCGTAGAAGGCGAGGAAGCTGACGAAGGCGCCGGTGCCGGAGCCGACCGTGAGGAAGGACTGGCGGAAGGCCAGGTTGATGCCGAGGCCGCCGAGCGCGCCCACCGCTCCGATGATGCCCATCGAGGCACCGGAGAGACGGCGTCCGTAGGCCGCGGCCTCCTCGCCCCGGAGCCCCTTGGCGAGGGCCTTCGCCTGGAAGATGCCCGGGATCATCTTGAAGGTGGAGCCGTTGCCGATTCCGGTGAGGACGAAGAGCGCGATGAACGCCGCGGTGAACAGCGGCAGCGACTTCTGCATGGAGGCGACGACGATGACCCCGGTGGCGCCGGCCATGGCGACGTAGTTCCACAGGGTGATCTTGGCGCCGCCGTACCGGTCGGCGAGGGCGCCGCCCACGGGGCGGATCAGCGAGCCGAGCAGCGGGCCGATGAAGGTGACGTACGCGGACTGCAGCGGCGTACGGCCGAACTGGGTCTGCAGGACGAGTCCGAAGGCGAAGCTGTAGCCGATGAAGGAGCCGAAGGTGCCGATGTAGAGGAAGGACATGATCCAGGTGTGAGCCTCCTTCACGGCGTCCTTGGCGGCTCCGGTGTCGTTCTTGACGGACGCGATGTTGTCCATCTTGAGCCAGGCGAGGACCGCGGCGATGACGATGAACGGGATGTAGATCCCGAGCAGGACGCGCGGGCCGCCGCTGGCGCCGATGACGGCGAGACCGATGAGCTGCACGACCGGGACGCCGATGTTGCCGCCGCCCGCGTTGAGGCCGAGCGCCCAGCCCTTCTTCCGCAGCGGGAAGAAGGCGTTGATGTTGGTCATGGAGGAGGCGAAGTTGCCGCCGCCGATACCGGCGAGCATCGCGCAGACCAGGAACGTGTTGAACGAGGTCCCCGGCTCCATCACGACGAAGGCCGCGACGGTCGGGACGAGCAGCAGGCTCGCCGAGACGACCGTCCAGTTGCGGCCGCCGAAGATCGCCACCGCGAAGGTGTACGGGATGCGCACGATGGCGCCGACCAGGGTGGCCATCGACACGATGAAGAACTTGTCGGCCGGGGTGAGCCCGTACTCGGGGCCCATGAAGAGGACCATCACCGACCAGACGGTCCAGATGGAGAAGCCGATGTGCTCGGAGAGGACGGAGAAGATCAGGTTGCGGCGGGCGACCTTCTCGCCGGTCTCGTTCCAGAAGGCCTCGTCCTCCGGATCCCAGTGCTGGATCCAGCGGCCTCCCCTACTGGCAGCGGGGGCTGTGCTCGGGGCTGTCATGACGCCTCCACGGTTCTCCGGGCTCGGATTCTTGCTGGGGGGTGATGGCTTGTGAGTCCCGAAGGTAGGGAGGGCGCGTTTCCGCGCTGTGGCACCGGGTGACCGGAAAGGAACTTTGCTCTCACGATGCCGGGGGCCCGCCGGTGAGGAAAGCGCTCGCACGGGCGGGCCCCGAGGTGGCACCGCTCAGTCGGCGACGACCCCCAGTTCCCCGTCCAGGTAGAGCTTCCGGCAGCCCCGCCGCTGCACCTTCCCGCTGGTGGTACGGGGCAGGGCCCCCCTCCGTATGACCACGACGTCGTCGGCCCTCAGCCGCTGCCCGTCGTACACGGCCGCCCGGACGCGCTCGCGCAGCTCCGCCGCGCCGACCTCGCGGAGCACCCTCCCGTCGGTCTCGACGACCACCACCAGCCGTTCCCGCTCCCCGTCGTCCACGGAGAACGCCGCCGCGCAGTTCGGCCGCAGCCCCGGCACCGCCGACTCCGCGGACAGTTCGATGTCCTGGGGGTAGAAGTTCCGTCCGTTGCGGATGACGACGTCCTTGAGGCGTCCCGCGACGAACAGCTCCCCTTCGTGGAGGAAGCCCAGGTCGCCCGTGCGGAGGTGGGTGCGCGCCCCGCTCTCCCCCGCGATCCGGCCCCCGAACGCCTCCTCGGTCTCCCGCGGGCGTTCCCGGTAGCCGAGGGCGACGCACGGTCCGTGGATCCAGATCTCGCCCAGACGGCCGGGCTGGCGAGGAGTGCGGGTGGCCGGGTCGACCACCCGGACGCGGGTGGTGGCCGACGGGAAGCCGGAGCCGACCAGCGGCCGGGCGCCGGGTGCCGTCTCCCCGACGATCTCCAGGCGGCCTTCCTGGAGGGCCGTCGAGGACACCCACAGCACGGTGGGCGGCCGGTCCGCGGGGCTCGCCGTCGCCTTCAGGGTGTTCTCGGCCAGCCCGTAGCCGGGGGTCATGGCCTCGGGGGCGAACCCGTACGGGGCGAACGTCTCGGTGAAGTCCCGCACCGCCCGCCAGCGCACCGGTTCGGCCCCGTTCGCCGCGACCCGCCACGACGAGAGGTCCAGGTCGGCGTCCTCGGCGCCGCGCAGCGCGCTCACGCACAGCTCGTACGCGAAGCTCGGCGCGGCGGCGTGGGTGCCCCGGTAGGTGGAGAGGGCCTCCAGCCAGCGCAGCGGGCGGCGGATGAAGGCGGCCGGCTCCATGAGGTACGCGGGGATGCCGGAGCAGAGCGGCAGGAGGATGCCGAAGAGCATGCCCATGTCGTGGAAGAGGGGAAGCCAGGAGACGACGACGCCGTCGGGGCCGGTGGGCCAGATGTCCTCGGTCTCGGTGACGTTGGCGAGGAAGTTGGCGTGGGAGACCATCACGCCCTTGGGGTCGCCGGTGGAACCGGAGGTGTACTGGAGCAGGGCGATGTCGTCGGGGAGCGGGGCGGGGCCGGGCCGGTCGGCCGGGGCGGCGGGCAGTGCCTCGGTGTCGATGAGGGTGAGGCCGGCCAGTTCGGGGAGGCCGGCGAACTGCCGCTCCAGGTCGGCCTTGAGTGCCGCGGTGGTGAGGATGGTGGTCGTGCCCGCGTCGTCGGCGATCCGGCGCAGCCGCTGCACGCCGCGCCGGCGGGTGGGGACCTGTACGGGGGCGGCGGCGACCCTGGCGTACATGCAGCCCAGCAGCGACCGGATGAACTCCAGGCCCGAGGGCAGGAGGAGCAGGACGCTGTCGCCCGCTTCGAGGCCGGCGGCGGTCAGGGACGCGGCCCGGGCGCGGGCGTCGGTCTCCAGCTGCCGGTAGGTGAGGGAGCCGTCGGGGGTCTCGCCCTCGCGGAGGTGGATGAACGCGATCTCGTCGGGCTGTTCGACGCTGCGCAGGCGCAGGGCCTCGGTCACCGTGGTGACGGAGGTGGCCCGGGGCGGGGCGAGCGTGCCGGCAAGAGCCATGGTGATGGTCCTTTTCTTCGGTCGTTGATGAGGTGCGACTTCAGGAAGGGACCGCGACGGTGGGGGTCGGGAGGGGGGTGCCGAGGCGTGCGCGGGGAGGGGGCCCGCCCGGCGGCCTGGGGAGCCGCCGGGCAGGCCCGTCGTTCCGGGGTCAGTCGACGAAGGAGGGTTCGCGCTTGCGCTGGTGCGGGATCGCCCCGCGGTGGCCGGTGGCGAGCCTGGCGCCCTCGACGTCCATGTCGGGCAGGACGGCGTTCAGCCAGCGGGGCAGCCACCAGGCGGAGCGGCCGAGGAGGGCGAGGACGGCGGGCACGATGGCCATCCGGACGACGAAGGCGTCGAAGAGGACGGCGACGGCGAGGCCGAAGCCGATCATCTTGACGAAGTCGTTGGCGTCCAGGATGAAGCCGGAGAAGACGCTCGCCATGATGATCGCGGCGGCGGCGACCACCCGGCCGCCGTGCCGGAAGCCGGTGACGACCGCCTCACCGGGCTGCTCGCCGTGGACGAAGGCCTCGCGCATCCGGGTGACGAGGAAGACCTCGTAGTCCATGGCGAGACCGAAGACGACGCCGATCATGAAGATCGGCATGGTGCTCATGATCGGTCCGGGCTGGTCGATGCCGAAGACGTCCTTGAGCCAGCCCCACTGGAAGACGGCGACGACGGCGCCGAGTGCCGCGGTCACCGACAGCAGGAAGCCGAGGGCCGCCTTGAGCGGGACCAGGACCGAGCGGAAGACGAGGACGAGCAGGACGAAGGCGAGGCCGACGACCAGCGCGAGGTACGGGACCATCGCGTCGTCGAGGGTCTGCGAGAAGTCGATGAACAGGGCGGTCTGGCCGGTGACGAGGACGGTCGCGCCGAGTTCCGCCTTGAATCCGGCGGCGGAGTCGCGGATCGAGTGGACCAGCTCCTCGGTCTTCCCCTCGGTCGGGCCGGTCGTCGGGATGACGTTGACCATCGCCGTGTCGCCCGCCTTGTTGACGCTGGCGGGGCTGACGGAGGCGACACCGGGCTTCCCCGCCAGTTCCTTGCCGACCCGGTCGGCGGCGGTCTTGGCGTCCTTGGCCTCGACGGTGAGCAGCAGCGGGCCGTTGAAGCCGGCGCCGAAGGAATCCGACAGCATGTCGTAGGCCTTGCGCTGGGTGGTGTCCTCGGCCATCGTGCCCTCGCCGGGCAGCCCCAGCTCGAGGCTGGCCGCGGGGACGGCGAGGGTGCCGAGGCCGATGACGCCGAGGAGCAGGACGGCGACCGGGTGGCGCAGCACCCAGCCGGCCCAGCGGGAGCCGAGGTTGGGCCGGGCCTTGGCGGCGCGCTTGGCGGCCTTGCGCCGCTGGCGGGCGCTGAGCGGCTTGCCGGAGTACTTCTTGCGCTCACGGCGGGGCAGCGTCTTGAACGGGGCGTAGCCGAGCAGCGCCGGGACGAAGGTGATGGCGATGAGCACGGCGACGGCGACCGTGCCGGCCGCGGCGAGGCCCATCTTGGTGAGCATCGGGATGTTGACGACGGCGAGTCCGGCGAGGGCGACGATGACGGTCAGGCCCGCGAAGACGACGGCGGATCCCGCGGTTCCGATGGCGCGTCCGGCGGCCTCCTCGCGCTCCCGGCCCTCGGCCATCTCGGAGCGGTAGCGGGAGACGATGAACAGGGCGTAGTCGATGCCGACGGCCAGGCCGATCATCAGGGCCAGCGTCGATGTCGTGCTGGACAGGCCGAGGGTGGAGCCGAGCGCGGTGATGCCGCTGATGCCGACGCCGACGCCGATGACGGCGGTCAGCAGGGACATGCCGGCGGCGACCATCGAACCGAAGGTCAGCAGCAGGACGACGGCGGAGACCAGGATGCCGAGGGACTCGGCGTTGTTCTTGGCGGCCTCCACGGCGACGGCGTCACCGCCCGCCTCGACGGTCAGTCCGCTCTTGCGGGCGTCCGCCGTGGCGTCGGTGAGGGCGTCCTTCGCCTTGTCGGTCAGCTCGGTGGCGGCGACCTCGTAGAGGACGGTCGCGTAGGCGGTGGTGCCGTCCTTGCTGACGGCTCCCGCCTGGTAGGGGTCGGCGACGCCCTTGACCAGGGGCGCCTTGGCGAGGTCGGCGAGGAGCTGCTCGACCTTGGCCTTCTGGCCGGGGTCGGAGATCTTGCCCTCGGGGGCGCGGACGACCACGCGGGCGGTGGCGCCGTCCGCGCTCGCGTCGGGGAAGCGCTCCTTGAGCAGGTCGAAGGCTTTCTGTGACTCGGTGCCCGGCATGGAGAAGGTGTCGGCGGGCGGCGCCGGCGCGGCGGAGGCGGCATAGCCCACGCCCACCAGGATCAGCAGCCACAACAGTGTCGTCCGGCCTCGCCGTCGGAAGGCGAGTCGGCCCAGTTTGTAGAGGAACGTAGCCACGGCGAAGGGGACTCCCGTCGGGTTCGCTGGGTGGGGGTCGGAAACTCCGAGAACTCCGAAAACTCGGCCACCTTAACAAACCGCTTGAGCGGTTTGGTCAGTTCAGGGAAGTGCACGGATCGGACACTTGAACATCGGCACGACGTGGGGCAGTTGCCCTTCCCCGCAGATGGCCAGGCCAGGGCGGTGCGGCGGGGCGACCGAGGGGAGCGGAGGGCGAACGACCACTTTTCGCCAATCTGGAAAACCGCGTGAGCGGTTTGTTAGCGTCCCGGCCAACGTCAGCACCGCCCTACCGAACGAGAGGCCCTTCGCCGTGACCACTTCCCTGGACAGACCTCGGCCGGCACCGCCGGTCAGCGCCGTGCCCGGCGCCAAGGAGTCCCCCGTACGGGCCGAGCGGACCTTCGAGCCCGCCGTGGACGGCCTGCGCGCGATCGCGACGCTGATGGTGCTCGTCGCGCACCTCGCGCAGTGGACCGGGGCGCTCATCGACAAGACCGGCAAGCCGGGGCCCTTCGCCCCGGTGATGACGGGCTTCCTGGTGGCGATCCCGATCTTCCTGATCATCAGCGGCTATCTGCTCTACCGCCCGTGGGCCGACGCCGCGCTCGGCGGCCGCAAGCAGCCGAACACGCTGCACTACTACTGGCACCGCGTCCTGCGCATCTTCCCGGCCTACTGGCTGTTCATGGTCACCGCGCTGCTGGTGTTCAACCGGGAGCAGCTCGGCGACGGGTGGCGCACGCTGCGGCTGCTGACCGTGCAGCACGTGCAGAACTGGGAGGACCTGCGCACCGATCCGGGCATGACCAACTGGGCGCAGACCTGGAGCCTCGCCACCGAGGTGCACTACTACATCGCCCTGCCCGCGGCGGCGTTCGTGCTGCACAAGGTGCTGCGCGCGACGAAGAGCCTGAAGCTGGCGGGGGCGCTGCTCACCGCGGTGATCGTGGCCGACTTCACCTGGCTGGTCGCCACCAGCCCGTCGAGCCCGCTGGGCCCGCCGTCGCTGTGGTGGCTGCGCGGCTACCTCGGGTTCCTCGCGGCGGGGATGCTGCTCGCGCTGGTCGCCGCGAAGGCCCGCACCGGGCAGCGGCCGGCGTTCGTGGAGTTCGTCCGCACCTACCCGTGGGCCCTGTGGGGTGCGGCGGCGGTGGCGTTCGCGCTGTCCAACACGGACTGGGCGGGCAGCATCGCGTCGATCGTGCTCACGAAGGACGAGGCCGCGCTCAAGTACGTCTGCCACATGGTGGTCGCGGTGGGGCTCGCGGCGCCGTTGCTGCTGGCGCAGGGCAGCGGGCCCGAGCGGTTGCTGTCCCGGCCGGTGATCGTGTGGCTCGGGCGGAACTCCTGCGGGATGTTCCTGTGGCACCTGATCATCATGCAGGTCACCGTCTGGTACCTGATGGACAGTGACTTCGGGCAGCTGGGGACGGGGGCGTTCTTCGCTCTGCTGCCGTTCGTGCTGGCGCTGTCGGTGCTGGCGGGGTGGCTGTCGTACACCTTCGTCGAGATGCCGCTGCTGCGGCGGTTCCGGATCCGGTCGCACCGGCCGATCGCCGAGCCGGAGAAGCGGACGGCCCGGGTGTGAGCCTGCACCACGACGCCGGGCGCCGGTCCCACAGGGGGACCGGCGCTCGCGTGCCGCGGCCCCGCGGGCCCGGGGGATCACGCCGTCTTCGGGGCCGCCCGCATGCCGATGTACGCGCACTTGGTGCCGTCGGCGAGGGTGGAGAAGACGACCGGCATCCAGTCCTCGGCGAAGGAGGCACCGCCGCCCGCGCCGGCGTAGACCGTGTCGGAGAGGGGGACCAGCTCCATCTCCAGGTCCGGGGAGTAGCCGGCCATGCCGTCGACGAAGGCGTACACCAGGTGGGGCCTGCCGTCGCGCTCGGAGACCGTGATGAGGACGCCCTCGCGCTTGTAGGTGCCGGTCCAGGGGGTGATGTCGACGGCGGGCGGCTGCTCGGCGGGCGCGAACGGGGCCGGCACGGCCACGCCCGCGAGGTCGGCGAGGAGTTCGCGCAGCAGGTCGGCGTAGAGGAGGCGGGAGCCGCCGCCGTTGGTGAGGAGCGCGACGGCGACACCGGCGCCGGGCACCACGCGGAGGTAGGCGTACTGGCCGATGGAGGCGCCGTCGTGGCCGAAGCCGGGCACGCCGTCCCAGTCGTAGAGGGTCCAGCCGAGGCCCCAGCCGTCGGCGCTCACCGTCCACTTGTCGGGCACGTCCGTCTCGCGCTGCTGCATCGCGGCGACCGAGTCGGGGCCGAGGATCGGTGTGCCGTCGGCCGCCCTGCCGCCGTCGAGGTGCAGCTTGGCGAAGCGGACGAGGTCACCGGCGGTGGCGCAGACGCGGGCGGCGGGGCCGGCGGCGCGCGGCATCAGGTCCCAGGCCGGGGCGAGCGTCTGCTCACCGTCCGGCCCGGCGAGATGTCCCATCGCCGCGCGGAACGGCAGGACCTCCTCGGGGAGCGTCATCGTGTGGGTGAGGGCGAGCGGGGTGAGCAGCCGGTCCTTGAGCGCCTGGTCCCAGGTGGTGCCGGTCAGCACCTCGACGATGCGGCCGAGCACCACGTACCCGATACCGCTGTACGACACGGCCGTGCCCGGCGGGCAGTCCATCGCCACGCCCTTGGCGGCCTCGACGTACTTGGCCAGGCTGTCGTCGCCGCGCCCGGTGTCGAGGTGGAAGTCGCAGGTCAGGCCGCTGGTGTGGGACAGGAGCATCCGGGTGGTGATGACCTTGGTGGCCTCCGGGTCGATGGTCGCGAACTCCGGCAGGACGGAGACGACGGGGGCGTCCAGGTCGAGGTCGCCGGACTCGACCAGCTGCATGATCAGTGCGGCCGTGTAGACCTTGGCGATCGAGCCGAGCTGGAAGACGGAGTCGGTGGTGGCCTCCACCCCGGTCTGCCGGTTGAGGACACCGCTGGCCAGCTCCTGCACCTCGTCGTCGACCACGAAGGCGAGGGTCGCGCCGGGCACGTCGTGCTCCTCGCGCAGCTCGTCGAGGCGGCGCTGCCAGTGGCCGAGGTCGATCCGGCGGCCGGTGGCCAGCTCGACCACGTCGGCGACGGGGGCCGGGGTCCCGGCGGTGGCCACGGCGGCCGGGGCGGCCGGTGCCGGATGCGGCCTGCCGAAGGTGTCCTGCGTGGTGTCCCAGGAGCCGGAGGCGCCCTCCATCCGCCAGGTGCCGGTCAGGCCCCAGCTGTCGCTGGCCTCCCAGCTGCCGGTCGCCCTCCAGGTGCGGAGGTCGTTCCACTTCGAGCCCTGCGTCTGCTGCGCCTTCTTCGCCATGGCGTGTCCTTTGGAGGGTTGGGATACCGAGGGCCTTGCTCCGGCCACACGTTGTGCGGCGTGATGAACACTGTACGGAGTGCGTACAGTGTTCGCAAGTCCGCACGGCGTTCATAACCAGCCAAAGAGAAACCGCCCACGGCCGGGACGAGACGCCGTGGACGGTTGGCCGAAAGCCCGGGTCGGGGGGCGCTCAGCCGGTCGCGGCCCCCTTCCGGGGCCCCCGGTCGAGGCGGGACCGGAGGCCGTCCAGGACCCAGTCGAGGCCGTAGCCGAAGTTGTCCACGAGGACCTCGGACGAGCGGCCGCCCTGCTGCGCGGTGTAGCGCCGGCGGAGGTGCGGATAGTCGCGTGTGGCCTGTTCGACGGCCGGCCACACCTTGCGCGTCCAGTCCTCCTGACTCTGCCCGCTGCGGGCGAGCATGGTGAGCCAGGCGGCTTCGCTGGTGGTCATGCCGATCACATAGGCGAAGATGATCCGCACCACGTGGTCGGCCTGTTCCAGGTCGAAGCCCGCCTCCTCCAGCATGGCGAGCATGCCCTCGGTGAGCCGCATCGAGTTCGGCCCCAGGGAGACGCCCACCTCGCCCAGCATCGGGGCGATCCAGGGGTGGCGCAAGATCGTCGAGCGAACACTGTGGGCACAGGCCGACGCCGCCGCCCGCCAGTCCTTCGCCGCGTCCGGACCGGGGACCTCCATCTCGCCGTAGACATGGTCCACGACCAGCTCGATCAGTTCGTCCTTGCTCGCCACGTGCGAGTACATCGAGGTCGCGCCCGCGTTCAGCCGGGTGCCGAGGCGGCGCATGCTCAGCGCGGCGGCGCCCTCCTCGTCCAGCAGGCGTACGGCCTCGGCCACGATGGCGTCCCGGCTCAGCGCGGGCTGCTCGCGCTTCTGGCGGCGCGGGCGGGTCCACACCGACTGGATCACCTGGTTCTCGGACATACGGCCTCCTCGTCTTTCCCGGGTTTCAGGGTAACGGCATCGTGAAACACCGTACGGACCTTGCGAACAGCGTACGCTCCTCGTACGGTGTTCGGCGAGCGCACGCCGTGCGGAGATCTGACGGAGCGACCGACCGGAAGGCGTCCGGTGCGCGCGGCTCGAAGGCGTCCGGCACGGGCGGCGTGAAACCGACTGGATAACAAACCGCGTTGCTGGTTTTATTGAGGTCCGGAGCAGCCCCACATCTCTGTTCGAAAGGTTTCGTCATGGAAGTCGACGTCACGGAGCGTCATCCACGCCGCTGGCTGATCCTGATCGTGTTGTGCCTCAGCACGCTGGTGCTGGTCATCGACAACATGGTGCTGACGGTGGCGGTGCCGCCGATCGCCGAGGACCTCAAGGCGAGCGCCCAGGACATCCAGTGGATCCTGGAGTCGTACATGCTGGTCTTCGCCGGTCTGCTGCTGACCGCGGGAAGCCTGTCCGACCGGTACGGCCGCCGTAAGGTCATGATCATCGGCCTGACGGTGTTCGGGGCCGCCTCCGTACTGGCCACCTGGGCCGGCAGCGCGGAGATGCTGATCTTCGCCCGGGTGCTGATGGGCATCGGCGGCGCTCTGCTGATGCCGAGCACGCTCTCCATCCTCATCACCGTCTTCGACGAGGACGAGCGGCCCAAGGCGATCGGCGCGTGGAGCGCGGTGGCCATGATCGGGCTCGTCGGCGGCCCCGTGTTCGGCGGTGTGCTCATCGCCCACTTCTGGTGGGGCGCGGTCTTCCTCATCAACATCCCGATCGCGGCGCTCGCCATCGTCTCGGCGCTGGTGCTGATGCCGGAGTCCAAGGGGCCGTGGCGCAAGCCGGACCCGGTCGGCACGGTGCTGTCCGTCATCGGTATGACGGCGCTGGTCTGGGCGATCAACGAGTGGCCGAAGGACGGCATCACCCACCCCGCCACGCTGACGGCGGCCGTGGTGGCCGTGGTGGCGCTGGTCTCCTTCGGGGTCTGGGAGACGCGGATCCCGGAGCCGATGATGCCCGTGGCGCTGTTCCGGAACCGGGTGTTCACCGGGTCGAGCTTCTCGCTGGTCCTGCTGACGTTCGCCAACGGCGGTCTGATGCTGGTGCTCACGCAGTACCTCCAGTTCGTGATGGGCTACTCCCCCACGAAGACCGGGCTCGCCTTCATGCCCGCGGCCGTCGCCTCCCTCGTCTTCAACGGGGTCGGCGCCGCGCTCGCCAAGAAGATCGGCAACCGGGCGCTCGCCGTCTCCGGTCTGCTGGTCATCGCCGGCGGGTTCGGCACGCTGTCGACGCTGTCCCCCGGGGACGGTTTCGGGACGCTGTCGGTGGCGATGGTGCTGATGGGCGCCGGTGCGGGTCTGGCGATGCCGGCGGCGATCGCGGCGCTCATGGGGGCCGTTCCGCAGGAGCACGCGGGGGTGGGCTCCGCCCTCAACGACACCATCCAGCAGGCGGGGGCGGCGTTCGGTGTGGCCGTGCTCGGTGCGGTGCTCTCCAGCACGTACACCTCCGAGATGCCGGAGTCCGCGCCGGCCGCCGCGCGGGAGACCATCGGCGAGGGGCTCGCCGTGGCCGCGCAGACCAAGGACGCGGGGCTCGTCTCCACCGTGCACGAGGCGTTCACCGACGCGGTGTCCAGCAGCTTCACCGTGGGGGCCGCGGGTGTCGCGGGAGCGGCGGTGCTGGCTCTGTTCCTGATGAAGGGGGCGGGCAGGGGCGAGGCGACGGCGCCCGCCGGTGAGGAGAAGAAGCCTGAGGTGGTGGGGGTTCACTGAGGCGATGAACGCGTGATGACGGCGGGGCCCCGCGGATCGATGTCCGTGGGGCCCCGCCGCT
Source organism: Streptomyces sp. NPDC042364 (assembly GCF_056437585.1). NCBI lineage: Bacteria > Bacillati > Actinomycetota > Actinomycetes > Kitasatosporales > Streptomycetaceae > Streptomyces > Streptomyces sp. NPDC042364. The sequence goes on from NZ_JBWKAJ010000003.1 coordinate 567,805, forward strand.
GTGCGGACGTGCGCCTCAGGAGCGCTCGGCCGCCGTCGCCTCCAGGATGGACGGGAGCCGGTGCACGAAGCGGTCCGCGTCCTCCTCCGACAGGATCAGCGGAGGGGCCAAGCGGATCACGTCCGGGGTCGCCGCGTTCAGGAGGAAGCCCGCCTGCTGGGCCTCCTGCTGGAAGCGCGCGGCCCTCGGCTCCCGCAGGGCGATGCCCAGCAGCAGGCCCGCGCCCCGGACTTCGGCGACCAGGGGGTGGGACAGTGCCTCGATGCCCGTGCGGAGGCGTTCGCCGACCCGTTTGACGTGGGCCAGCAGGCCCTCGTTCTCGATCGTCTCCAGGACCGCCAGTGCCGCCGCGCAGACGATCGGGTTGCCGCTGAACGTGGAGCCGTGGGTGCCGGGGGCGAGGAGGTCGGCCGCGGGGCCGAAGGCGAGGGTCGCGCCGATCGGGAGTCCGCCGCCGAGGCCCTTGGCCAGGGTGACCACGTCCGCCTCCACTCCCTCGGCCTGGGCGGCGAACCAGTGGCCGGTGCGGCCGATGCCGGTCTGCACCTCGTCGAGGACGAGGAGGGTGCCGGTGGCCCCGGTGATCTCGCGGGCCGCCGCCAGATAGCCGGGGGGCGGTACGACCACGCCGTTCTCGCCCTGGATCGGCTCCAGGATCAGCACGGCGGTCTCCCGGGTGACCGTCGCGCGCAGGGCGTCGACATCGCCGTACGGGACGTGGTCCACCGGGCCGGGGAGCGGGGTGAACGGGGTCCGCTTGGCCGGCTGGCCGGTGAGGGAGAGGGCGCCCATGGTGCGGCCGTGGAAGCCCCCTGCGGCGGCGACCATGTGGGGGCGGCCCGTCAGCCGGCCCATCTTGAAGGCGGCCTCGTTGGCCTCGGCACCGGAGTTGGAGAAGTACACGCGGCCGGCGCGGCCGGAGAGTTCCAGGAGGCGTTCGGCGAGGGCGACCGTGGGCTCGGCCACGAAGAAGTTGGAGATGTGGCCGAGACGGGCCGCCTGGCCGGTGAGGGCGCGCAGGATCGCCGGGTGGGCGTGGCCGAGGGAGTTGACCGCGATCCCGGCCAGCAGGTCCAGGTACTCGTTGCCGTCCGCGTCCCGGACACGGGTGCCCTCGCCGCTCACCAACGGCAGCCGCGGGGTGCCGAAGTTGTCCATCATGGCGCCCTGCCAGCGGCGGGTGAGGTCGCCGGACGTGCCGGGGGCGGTGCCGCGCGTGTCGCCGCTCATGCGGCCGCCTCCATTCGGGCCGTGGCTGCCGTGGACTCGGTCTCGTCGGGCACGACCATGGTGCCGATGCCCTCGTTGGTGAAGATCTCCAGCAGGATGGAGTGCTTGACCCGGCCGTCGATGACGCGGGCGGTGCGCACCCCGTTGCTGACGGCGTGCAGGCAGCCCTCCATCTTGGGGATCATGCCGCTGGCCAGGCCCGGCAGCAGATCGCGCAGTTCGCTCGCGCTGAGCCTGGGGATGACCTCCTCGCTGTGCGGCCAGTCGGCGTAGAGGCCCTCGACGTCGGTGAGGATCAGCAGCATCTCGGCGCCGAGCGCGGCGGCCAGGGCGGCGGCCGCGGTGTCCGCGTTGACGTTGAAGACGCCGCCCTCGGCCGCGTCCTTGGCGTCGGAGCTGCGGGCGATGGAGGAGATGACCGGGATGCGGCCGTTGTCGATCAGCGCCTGGACGACTCCGGCGTCGACGGTGGCGACCTCGCCCACGCGGCCGATGTCGACCGGTTTGCCGTCGACGTCGGCGTAGCACTTCACGGCGGTCATCAGCCGGGCGTCCTCGCCGGTCATGCCGACGGCGTGCGGTCCGTGCTCGTTGAGGAGCCCGACCAGTTCGCGCTGGACCTGGCCGGCGAGGACCATGCGGACGACGTCCATGGTCTCGTCGGTGGTGACCCTCAGGCCCCCGGTGAAGTGGGACTTCAGGCCGAGGCGTTCGAGCTGGGCGCTGATCTGCGGGCCGCCGCCGTGCACGACCACGGGGTTCAGGCCGGCGTGCCGCAGGAACAGGATGTCCTGGGCGAAGGCCGCCTTGAGGGACTGGTCGACCATGGCGTTGCCGCCGAACTTGATGACGATGGTCTTGCCCCGGTGGCGGGCCATCCAGGGCAGTGCCTCGACCAGGGCGTGGGCCTTGGGCAGCGCCTTCTGTCTGCGGTCGGCGGCCATGCCGGTGGGGGTGAGATGGCTGTCGGGTCCGGCGTCGCTGCCGGTTCGTATGAATGAGGTCACGACGAGTACTCGCTGTTCTCGTGGACGTACTGGGCGGTCAGGTCGTTGGCCCAGATCACGGCGGACTCGGTGCCGGCGGCGAGGTCGGCGGTGATACGGACCTCGCGGCCGCTCATGTCGACCAGCGAGCGGTCCTCGCCGACCGAGCCGCCCTTGCAGACCCAGACGTCGTTGATGGCGACGTTCAGCCGGTCCGGGTCGAAGACTGCGGAGGTGGTGCCGATCGCGGACAGCACCCGCCCCCAGTTGGGGTCCTCGCCGTGGATGGCGCACTTGAGGAGGTTGTTGCGGGCGATGGTGCGGCCCACCTCGACGGCGTCGGCCTCGCTGTCCGCGCCCGTCACCTCGATGCGGATGTCCTTGCTCGCGCCCTCGGCGTCGCCGATGAGCTGCCGGGCGAGGTCGGCGCAGACGGCCCGTACGGCCTCCGCGAACTCCTCCTCGGCGGGGGCGACTTCGGCGGCGCCGGAGGCGAGCAGCAGGACGGTGTCGTTGGTGGACATGCAGCCGTCGGAGTCGACGCGGTCGAAGGTGGTACGGGTGGCGTCGCGAAGTGCCTTCCCCAGCACGGCACTTGGCAGATCGGCGTCGGTGGTGAGGACGGCCAGCATGGTGGCGAGGCCGGGGGCGAGCATGCCCGCGCCCTTGGCCATGCCGCCGACGGTCCAGCCGTCGCCCTCGTACACGGATGTCTTGTGCACGGTGTCGGTGGTCTTGATGGCGATGGCGGCCTTCTCGCCGCTGTGCTCGGACAGCTGTCCGGCGGCCGTCTCGATGCCCTTGAGCAGCTTGTCCATCGGCAGCCGTACGCCGATCAGGCCGGTCGAGGCGACCGCGATCTCCTCGACGCCGCGGCCGAGCAGCTCCGCGGCCCGCTGGGCGGTGGTGATCGTGTCCTGGTAGCCCTCGGGGCCCGTGCAGGCGTTGGCGCCGCCGGAGTTGAGGACGACCGCTGATACGTGGCCGTCGGCCAGGGCCTCGCGGGACCACTGGACGGGGGCGGCCTGGACGCGGTTGGAGGTGAAGACACCGGCGGCGGCCGACCGCGGCCCGGTGTTGACCACGAGGGCGAGGTCCGGATTGCCGTTCTGTTTGATTCCGGCGGCGACGCCCGCCGCCGTGAACCCTTTCGCTGCGGTGACGCTCATGGTGCGACTCCGATCGTGGAAAGCCCCAGGTCCTCGGGGAGCCCGAGGGCGATGTTCATGCTCTGGACGGCACCCCCCGCGGTGCCCTTGGTGAGGTTGTCGATGGCGCTGATCGCGATGATCCGGCCGGCCGAGGCGTCGAGGGCGACCTGGATCTGTGCGGCGTTCGACCCGTACACGGCGGCGGTGGCGGGCCACCGCCCCTCGGGCAGCAGCCGGACGAACGGTTCGTCGTGCAGTGCCTTCTCGTACGCGGCCCGTACGTCGTCGGCGGTGATCCCGGGCTTCGCCCTGGCGGTGCAGGTGGCGAGGATGCCTCGGGGCATGGGCGCCAGGGTCGGGGTGAAGGAGACGGAGACCGGCTCCCCCGCGGCGGCGCTCAGGTTCTGCATCATCTCAGGGGTGTGCCGGTGTTCACCACCCACGCCGTACGGGCTCATCGACCCCATGACCTCGGAGCCGAGGAGGTGCGGCCTGGCCGCCTTGCCCGCGCCGGAGGTGCCGGACGCGGCGACGACCACGGCCTCGGGTTCGGCGAGACCGGCGGCGTAGGCGGGGAAGAGGGCGAGCGAGACGGCGGTCGGGTAGCAGCCCGGCACCGCGATCCGGTTCGTGCTGCGCAACCCCTCGCGCGCGCCCGGCAGTTCGGGCAGGCCGTAGGGCCAGGTGCCGGCGTGCGGGGAGCCGTAGAAGCGCTCCCAGTCGGCGGCGCTGCGCAGCCGGAAGTCGGCGCCGCAGTCCACGACCAGGACGTCCGGGCCCAGCTCCCGGGCGACGGCCGCCGACTGGCCGTGCGGCAGGGCGAGGAACACGACGTCGTGGCCCCTCAGCACCTCGGTGGCCGTCGGTTCCAGCACCCGGTCCGCCAGGGGCGGCAGATGCGGCTGGAGTCCGCCCAGCGGCTGCCCGGCGTTGGCGTTGCCCGTCAGGGCGCCGATCTCCACCTCCGGATGCCCGATCAGCAGGCGGAGAAGCTCACCTCCCGCATATCCGCTCGCTCCGGCTACGGCTGCTCGCACTGTCATGACCCCTCCCGGATTGGCATGGGTTGCCGTTGTAGCCGGGGCCGGAGGAGCCCAACAAGCCGTTCCGTCATGTTCATGACAACAATGTCGGGCGCTCGGCCCCGGTCGCGCACGGCGAACGGGGCGGCGGCGCCACACGGCACCACCGCCCCGCCGACCGGCGTGCGTCCTCGGCTCAGCTCACCAGCCGCATCGGTCCTCCGTACACCGCCTCGACATGCCCGAACCCCTCCGCGGGCAGGCCGGGCGTCGCGTCGACCGTCTCCGCGTACTGGAGGCGTACGACGTCGTCGGGGACGCGGCGCTCCGGCGGGCGCCGGGCGTTGCGCTCCAGACAGGTCTCCAGCGGGGTGGTCATGATCAGCGCGGCCGCCGGGACCCGGTGCCGGCCGGCGATGTCGAGCAGTTTCGCCCGCACCACGCGGTCGGGGCCGTCGGCGTCGACGACCGTCGTCAGCCGGCGCGCCAGCCGCGCCTCCAGTACCTCGCCGAGGACATGGACCGCCTCGTCCGTGGCGTCCTCGTCGACCGGGTCGTCGCAGATCCGCTCCCGGAACTCGTCCAGCTCCAGCACCGCGCTCGGCGGCCAGGCTCCGGCGAGCGCGCTCTTCCCGCTGCCCGCCGCGCCCAGCAGCACGATCAGAACCGGGTCGGGCAGAACGGCGTCGGCCATGGCTCGTCTCCTCTCGGATCGGGTGGACGAGCCGGGTGCGTACCGCCGAGGAGCCCGTACATGACCGAACGGCCCGCTCCGGGCGGGCCGTTGATCAGGGTGTTCGGGGGTGTACGGGAGGTACGGGGATCGTGTACGGGGATGTCCAAGGGATGCGAACCCGGCCCCCACGTCTGTCCGTCAAGGATCGGCCAGGGGTGGGTGTTCAGTCCAGGTGTTCAGTCCATGGGCGGCCGCGGGAGGAGGCCGGGAGCGATGGGCGGAAGGCGCCACCCGCCGGGGTCAGAGGCGCACCGGGAGCGACACCAGGTGGATGCCGTCGCCCGGCATCGCCACGTACTCCAGCGCCTCGCGGTCCACGGCGAGGGTGAGGCCGTCGTTGCGGACGAACAGGGTCTCCAGGACCACCTCGGCCTGGAGGCGGGCGAGGGCGGCGCCGATGCAGAAGTGCGGGCCGTGGCCGAAGGCCATGTGGCCGACGCCCCGGCCGAGTTCACGGCCGAGGTCGAGCTTGTCGGCGCCGCCCGGGAACTCGCGGGGGTCGTGGTTGACGCCTAGCAGCGCGGCCGTGACCACCTCGCCCTGCTTGACCGGCATACCGGCCAGCTCCAGGTCCTCGGTGGCGTACATGGGGGCGCCGATCGGGACGGGCGTGGTGAAGCGCAGGAGCTCCGGGACCGCGCGGCCGGCGAGCAGCTCGGGCTCCTCGCGCAGCCGGGCGAGCTGGTCGGGGTGGTCCAGCAGGGCGAGGATCGCGTCGGCGATGAAGTGGGCGGGCGGCATGATGCCGGTGTTGATCAGCAGCAGGAAGATCGCGACGATCTCGGTCTCGCCGAAGTCGCCCTCCTCCTGGCTCACCCGGATCAGCTCCGAGATCAGGTCGTCCGAGAGCGCGGCCGTGCGCTCCTCGATGAGCTTCTTGCAGTGCTCGACCATGCCCCTGAGGGCCGGGATGAACCGCTCCGGGTCGCCCGAGATGTAGTCGCGGATCCACGCGCAGATCTGCGGCTGGTCGGCCGCGTCGACGCCGATGAGTTCGCAGACGCCGAAGCCGGCGAGGGGGTGGCTGAGGTCCTCCAGGAGGTCGGCCTCACCCTTGGCGGCCATCGCCGCGTAGAGGTCGTGGGTGATCTTCTCGATCTTCGGGCGCAGGGCGTTGATGCGGCGGGCGGTGAAGGCGCGGGTGATCAGGGTGCGCATCCGGGTGTGGTCCTCGCCGTCGGCCAGGACGAGGATGCCGAGGTAGTCGCGGTACTCCGCGGGCAGCCCGTACGCCTCGATCATCTGGTCGGCGATGCTCGGGCCGTCCTGGCCCGGGAGTCTGCGGTTGTCCCGCACGAAGCGGGGGTCCGTCAGGGCGGCCTTGGCGTCCTCGTAGCGGGTGAGCAGCCATACCGGGGTCTCGACGTCCGGGAGGGTCACCCGGACGAGGGGGGCCTGCTCGCGGAGGCTGGTGAAGCCGCCGGGGGTGCTGACGAACTTCGAGGTCAGGCTGAGGACTTCCTGGGACATGGGGTCTCCGTCCGTGGCTCCGGGCTGCGGGCTGGCGTTGGCTTGACGTTGGCTTGAAACATACCGGGACAGCGGTATGTTTCCTACCGCGTTCAACTGCTCGGGGGTGGGGACGGCGTGGGCATGAGGAAGGGCCGCGCGGCGGGGTTTAGCCTGCGCGGCCCTTCTTGGGGGTGGGTTGCTGGTTCGCGGAAGGGGTCGGGGGGTGGGTGCGTTGGCGACTGCGGGTGGGTGGGGGTTGTTCGCGCCCACGCGGCGGAGCCGCATGTGTCACCGCCCCGCGCCCCTGAAGGAGCGGGCCTGCGGCCCGCCCTTCATCCTGAAAAGCACGGGGCGCAGCCCCGGTCGCATTTCAGGGGCGCGGGGAACTGCGCGACAGACCACGACGCACCCGCACCCGCCGACGAACCGCGCGCCCCCGAGCTATGAGGCGCCCGGTCCCAACTCCAGCGTGCAGGACTTGACCCCTCCGTCCCCCCTCACCAGCTCCGACAGATCCAGCAGCAGCGGGCGGAACCCCCGTTCCCGCAAAGCCGGCGCCACCGCTTCCGCCGTTTCCGGCAGGACCACATGGAGGCCGTCGCTGACCGCGTTGAGCGCCAGGGACCGCGCGGCCGGCTCGTCGACCAGGAGCGCGTCGGGGAAGAGACCGGCCAGCACGTCCCGGCTGACGTCGGTGAACGCCGCCGGGTGGTACATGACCTCGTCGCCGTCCAGGACGGCCAGCGCGGTGTCGAGGTGCTGGAAGCGGGGGTCCGCCAGCTCCAGGCTGATCAGGGGGCGCCGGAAGAAGTCGAGGGCCTCGCGGTGGGCCTCGGGGGCGCTGCCGACCTGGCGGCCGGCGAGGATCCAGCGGTCGGTGGCCAGGACGTCCCGCGCGCCCTCGTTGGCGTGCACGGCGCCCCGTACCTCGGTGAAGCCGTGCGTGCGGAACCAGTCCAGGTACGCCGGCTCCCCCGCCGGACCGCCCCGGCGTGCCCCCAGCACCCGGCCGTCCACGACCGCCGCGGTGGCCGCCGCGCGGACCGCGTCGGGCAGTCCGGGCAGCGGTCCGATCAGCCGGACGTCGTGGCCGAGCGAGAGGTAGAGGCTGTAGAGGCGGCCCCACTGCATCAGGGCCCGCCGGGAGGTCAGGGGCGCCGACGACCGGTCGGTCCAGGGCCGGTCCGCCTCCACCGCGTCGAACGGGTACGGCTGGCACATCAGGAACCGGCGGCGGGTGGCGGTCCGCTCCCCGCGGCGGTACGCCGGCCGGAGGGGGGTCCGGCGGCGTACCGCCGCGCGAGGGCGGGCGAGGACACCCTCGCGGCGGGCGCTCATGCGCCGGCCATCGCCTCGCGGAGGCTCTTGGGGCGCAGGTCGGTCCAGTGCCGCTCGATGTAGTCGAGGCAGTCCTGGCGGCCCGCCTCGCCGAACACCACCCGCCAGCCCGCCGGGACCTGGGTGAAGGTCGGCCACAGCGAGTGCTGCTCCTCGTCGTTGACGAGGACGTGGAAGGTGCCGTTGGCGTCGTCGAACGGGTTGGTGCTCATCGCGGTTCAACTCCCTCTCGTGAAAAGTGGATCGGCCGTGGTGGGACGGCCGGGTGCGGGGTCAGACGGTCGTGTGCCGGCGGGACGCCAGGTCGATGGCGATGGCGTCGGCTATCTCGCCGCTGCGGATGGCGATGTTGGACAGCAGCGAGGAGGCGAGGCCGTGGGTGTGCTCGGTGCCGCCCTGGAGGTAGATGCCGACGTTCAGCTCGGGCCTGGTGACGAGGCGGTAGTCGCGCTCGACCCGCAGGCGGCCCTCGTCGTCGCGCAGGCAGTACGGCGCCAGGTCGCCGAGCAGGGCGGTCGGGTCCATGGAGTCGTAGCCGGTGGCGAAGACGATCGCGTCGACGTCGAGGCCGTACACCGAGTCGTCGCGGACGGAGTGCATGGTGAGCCGGGCCCCGTCGGCCCTCTGGTCGACCCGCTGGACGCGGGACAGGTTGAGCAGGTGGAGGCGCTTGATCCGGGCCACCTCGTCGTCGTACGCGCGCTGGTAGAGGTCGCGGATGACCTCGTCGTCGGCGACGCCGTAGTTGGTGTTGCGGTGGTAGCGCCAGAACGACTCGCGGGTGCGGTCGGTGCCGCCGTAGTAGTCGTCGACGGCGTCGGCGTCGAAGATGCGGTTGGCGTAGGGGGTGTCGTCGGCGATCGAGTAGCCGTACGACGGCATGATCGCGTAGACCTCGGCGTGCGGGACGGTGTCGTAGACGAACCGGGTGATCTCGGCGGCGCTCTGACCGGCGCCGACGACGGCGAACCGGCGGACCCGGCCCTGGTCGAGGGTGTGGAACCGGCCGAGGAACTCGGAGCTGTGCCAGACGCGTTCGCCGCGGTCGATACCGGCGGGCATCTTGGGGACGAGACCGGTGGAGATGACGAGGTTGCGGGCCTCGACGAGACGGGTGGCGCCGCGCGGGCCGTTGTCCCTCACCTCGACGCGGACGGTGTCGACGGGACCGCCGGTGTATCCGTCGGGCAGATGGACCGCGTTCACCTGCGTGTTGTAGGTGACACGGTCCGAGAAACTGGACTCGGCCCATTCGAGATAGTCGTGGAATTCATTCCGGGTGGGGAAGAAGTTCTGGTTGTTCACGAACTGCGCGAGACGGCCGGCGGCGTGCAGATAGGCGATGAAGCTCCACTGGGAAGCGGGGTTGCGGAAGGTCGCCAGATCCTTCAGGAAGGAGATCTGCATCTTGGTGTCGGGAAGCAGCATGTTGCGGTGCCAGCCCAGTGAGGGCTGCTTCTCGAAGAAGGCCGCGGTGAGCTGCTCCTCGTCCTTTCCGCGCTGCTCCTCCAGTGCGATGGCGAGCGAGAGGTTGGCCGGTCCGAAACCTATTCCCACGACCTCGTACGCTTCGGTGTTCGCTTCCATGAATTCTCCCGCAAGTGGTGTGCTGGAAAGGTACGTTGCGTCTTTTTGGGGCGTCAACGGCGGTGCTGGGTGGACAGTTGAACTCAGTGGTGGACCGGGCAGCCCTTGACGGTGCCGGTCTTCTCCATGCGGTCCATGAGTTCGGCCGTCTCGCGGTACTGGCTGGAGTCGCGCAGGGCGAAGTCCGTGCGGACGCGCTCGCGGATCTCCTCGTCCTGTTCCTGGCTGAGCTTGAACATGCCCTCGGCGCCGGTGATCTCGACGCGGAAGGCGCCCACCGCGGGCAGGATCGTCGCGAAGTAGTCGATGGAGCGGGACATGTCCCAGGCCTTGGCGGCGCCGAAGTCGCGCTCGTAGGCCTTGACGGTGTCCTTGCAGACCTCCAGGGAGTCCTCACCGGGGGCGGCGGCCTCGATCTTCTCGAAGACACCGTGGACGTGGACGGAGGTGAAGTCCCAGGTGGGGGCGGCCGGCGTGATGTCGTAGACCGTCGGCGACACATAGGCGTGCGGTCCGGTGAAGGTGATGAGGACGGGGGTGCCGTTCTCCAGGGCCGTCCAGTGCGGGTTCTCCCGGTTCATATGGCCGATGAGACGGCCGCCGGCCAGGTTCTCGGTCCATGCGCCGGTCCACTCCGGGTCGCGGATCACGGGGAGGTGGGTGGCGTAGGGATCGGCGTCGGCGGGGCCGTTGGACACCAGCAGGGCGAAGGGGTTGAGTCGGATCAGCTCGGTCATCCACGAGCCGTCCGGCTCCCGGTACGGATCGGGAACGAACATTCGGACCTACCAATTCTCGGCGCTTCGTGAGGGTTTTTCCGTCCCCGGGGCGTTCCTTGTGGGTGCGCCCCGGGGACGGATGCGCGGGACCGGTGGATAGGGGTCCCGTGCGGGGGTCAGGACGGTTTGCCGTCCCGGGCCTTGTCGAGCTCGTCGAGCTTGTGGCCGATGACTTCCGCCATTCCGGCGGCGTGCGCCGGAAGGCACATCTCGTGGTGGGTGCTGTGGACGTCGTACGCCGTCAGCTCGCCGTCGACGTACGGTGCCCACTGGTCCGTGTAGGGCGCCTCGGGGTTCAGCGTCGCGTTGAAGAACAGGACGTCGCCCTTGAAGACCGGCGGCGTGAAGTCCTTCAGCAGTTCGACGTGGTGGACCACGAACTCCGACGAGGTCTCCAGGAGGCTTTCCCGGTCCGTTCCGCCGGCGTTCCCGCCGAGCTCTCCGACGAATGTGCCGAGGAGGGTGCGCACCTGGGCCAGTTCGAGTTCCGGGTCGTTCGCGAAGTGGCCGCTCGGTGCCGCGTCGAGGAGACCGAGGAGGGCGACTTCGTGGCCCCTGCGCTGGAGTTCCGCGGCCATCGCGTGGACGACCGCCCCGCCGAAGGACCAGCCGATCAGGTGGAACGGTCCCTCGGGCTGAATCGAGAGTATCTCCGTGACGTATTCCGTCACCAGGGATTCCAGGGAATCCGGCAGGGAATTCCGCGGGGAATCCGAGGACGCGGCCGATCCCGTGGAATTCCCGGCGGCCCGGTCCCGCACGGCGGCCCAGGCGGGCGACTGGATGCCGTACGCCGGCCGGTCGGCGGGCAGATGCCCGGCGAAGGACAGATAGGGCCAGGCGAGGCCGCCGGTGAGGTGGACGAACCACAGGGGTTCGCGGTCGCCGCCGGGCCTGATGGTCAGGACGCGGGCGAACGGGTCGGTGTTCTCCCCCGCCGCCTGCACGCCGTGCGCGGCGAGCCCGGCCACCGTGGGCGCCTGGAACACCGCCCGCATGGGCAGCGCCCAGTCGAGTTCCCGGCGGATACGGCTGACGAGCCGGGCCGCGAGGAGGGAGTGGCCGCCCAGGGAGAAGAAGTCGTCGTCGATGCCGACCTTCTCCAGGCCGAGCACCTCCGCGAAGAGGGCCGCCAGGGCCTCCTCCCGGCCGGTGCGCGGCGCCCGGTACGCCTCGCCGGTGAACTCGGGTTCGGGCAGCGCCCGGTGGTCGAGCTTGCCGTTCGGGGCGAGCGGCAGCCGGTCCAGGTGCACGAACGCGGAGGGGACCATGAACTCCGGGAGCAGTCGGGCGGTGTGGGCCCGCAGCTCGTCGGTGTCGAGGTCGGCGCCGGGCACCAGGTAGGCGACGAGTCGCCGGCTGTTCCCGTACGGCTTCGCGACCACCACGGCCCGGTCGACGGCCGGGTGGGCCGTCAGGGCCGCCTCCACCTCGCCGGGTTCGACCCGGAAGCCGCGCACCTTGACCTGGACGTCACCGCGGCCGGCGTACTCCAGTTGCCCGTCGGCGTTCCACCGGGCCAGGTCGCCCGTGCGGTACATCCGGGAGCCGGGCGGGCCGAACGGGTCGGCCACGAACCGGTCGGCGGTCAGCTCGGGCCGTCCCCGGTAGCCGCGTCCGACGTTCCCCGCGACGTACAGCTCCCCCACCGCGCCCGGCGGTACCGGGGTGAGCCCGGGGCCGAGCACGTAGGCCCGCATGTTGGCGAGCGGGGCGCCGATCGGGGCGCTGCCCGTGGTGTCGCCCACCGTGGCGAGGGTGGCGTAGAAGCTCTCCGTCTGGCCGTACGCGTTGATCACGCGCACCTCCGGGAAGGCCTCCCGGACCCGGCGGACGAGCCCGGAGGGCAGGGCCTCGCCCGCGAAGACCAGGGTGTCGACGGTGGTGGTGCCGGCGAGCTGGTCGACGAGTTCGGCGAAGACGGACGGGACGGTGCTGATGACGGAGCCCTGCCAGCCGTCCCGCTCCCCCAGGGCGAGCACGTCGCGGACGATCTCGACGGTGCCGCCGTGGGCGAGGGTGGTGAACAGCTCGAACACCGAGACGTCGAAGTTGACCGAGGTGCCCGCGAGCATCCGGCGGCCGGGGGCCATGCCCACCGGACCGGCCAGCCGCAGCACGCCGTTGACCACGTTGGAGTGCGTGATCGCGACGCCCTTCGGGGTGCCCGTCGAACCGGAGGTGTACATCACGTAGGCGAGGTTGTCCGGGTGGACCGGGCGGCCGAGGTCGGTGTCGTCGGCCGGGAGGACCAGCTCGTCGGCGTACAGCGTGGGCACGGTCGTCGGGGGCAGCACGGAGACGGTCTCCGAGTCGGTGAGGACCAGCTGGGGCCGGGCCTCGCCGAGGATGTACTCCAGGCGGTGGCTCGGGTACCTGGGGTCGATCGGCAGATAGGCGCCGCCCGCCTTCAGCACCGCCAGCAGGGCCACCGCCAGCCCCTCCGTACGGGGCAGGGCCACCGCGACCACGGTCTCCGGGCCGACGCCGTGGGCGACGAGCTCCCGGGCGAGCCGGTTGGCCGCCGCGTTCAGCCCGGCGTACGTGAGCGTCGTGTCGCCGTACTCGACGGCCGGCGCGTCCGGGGTGGCCGCGGCCTGCCGCTCGACCAGCCCGGCGACGGTCAGCGCCGGGGTGGCGGCCGGGGTGCCGCTCAGTTCGGCGAGCCGCTCGTGCTCGGCCGGTTCGAGGAGGTCGACGCGGCCCACCGGCACCGAGGGGTCGGCCGCCATCTGCCGCAGGATCCGCACGAGCCGGCCGCCGAGCGCCTCGACGGTCTCCCGGTCGAAGACGCCCCGCTGGTACTGGAGCACCAGCTGGAGGTGCGGGTCGGCGGCCGCCATCACCGTCAGCGGGTAGTGCGTGCCGGAGAAGGGGCGGATGCCGGTGAAGGCGATCCCGGCGGCGCTGTTGGCGGAGTCGATGCCCTCCTTGTCCACCGGGAACGACTCGAAGACGACGAGGGTGTCGAAGAGGGTGCTCAGCCCGGTCGTCCGGTGGATCTCGCTCAGCCCGTGGTGATGGTGGTCGAGCAGCGCGGCCTGGCGCCGCTGGAGCCCGGTGAGCAGGTCGGCGAGGGTGTCGCCGGGGCCGTACTCGACGCGGACGGGCAGGGTGTTGATGAACAGCCCGACCATCGAGTCCACGTCGGTCACCGCCGGCGGCCGTCCGGAGACGGTCGCGCCGAACACGACGTCCGCGCGGTTGGTCAACCGGCCCAGGACGACCGCCCAGGCGCCCTGCACCAGCGTGTTGACGGTGATGCCGAGTTCGGAGGCGCGGCGGTTGAGGGCGCGGGCCTCGTCGAGCGGCAGCCGCACGTCGAGCTGCCCGACGCCGGGGTCACCGCCGTCCGTGTCCGTGGCGTCCGCGGTGCCCGTCTCCTTGGCCGGGGTGTGCGGGGCGAGGAGCGTGGGCTCCTCCACGCCCGCCAGTTCCGCCGCCCAGGCGCGGGCCGTCTCCGTCTCGTCCTGCCGGGACAGCCAGGTGAGGAAGTCCTTGAAGCCGCGGGTGCGGGGCAGGACGGCCGGGTCGCCGGCGGAGCCGTACAGGTGGAGCAGGTCCTGCATCAGGATCGGGAAGGACCAGCCGTCGAACAGCACGTGGTGGGCCGTGAGGACCAGCTCGGATCGGTCGTCGGTCATCCGGACCAGGGACAGCCGCAGCAGCGGCGGGGCCGCCGGGTCGAAGTGGGCGGTGTGGTCCTCGGCGAGGAACCGCTCGAACGCCTCCTCCCGCTCCTGCTCCGGGAGTTCGCGCAGGTCCACCTCCCGCCAGGGGAGGCGTACGCCGTCCACGACCGCCTGCGCCTGCTGCCCGGCCGAGTCCGTCACGAACGCGACCCGGAGGTTCGGGTAGCGGTCGAGCACGGCCTGGCCCGCGGCCCGCATCCGTGCCGGGTCGATCCGGCCGGAGACATGGAAGGCGATCTGCATCTGGTACGCGTCGTGTGCGGCGCCGTCGTCCAGGAGGGACTGGAAGAGCAGGCCCGACTGGAGCGCGGTGAGCGGCCAGACGTCGGTGAGACCGGGGTAGGTCTCCTCCCACTGCTCGATGTCCCGCTGGGTCACGTCGACGAGGGGGAGGTCGGAGGGGGTGAGCCCGCCGGCCTTCGGGTCCTCGGTGACGTGGGCGGTGATCGCCTTCAAAGCGTCCGCCCAGAGGGACATGAGGTCCTCGACCTCGGTCCGGGTGAGGACGCCGGCCGGGAAGCCGACCGAGGCGTCCAGCTGGGCGCCGAGGTCGGTGTCGATGACCGCCGAGTTGATCTCGATGGTGGTCATGGCGGGCATCTCGCCGAGGTCCGGGGAGAGGGTGACGTCGGGGAGCTGGGTCCAGCCGAGGTCGCGGAGTTCCTCGGGCATGTCGGCGGAGGAGAAGCGGCCGAGGTAGTTGAACCCGATCTGCCCTGCGGCGCCGAGAGCCCCGAGGCCGGCCGCGGTGCCCTCGTTCAGGTGGCGCAGCAGGCCGTAGCCCAGGCCCTTGTCCGGGATCGCGAGGAGTTGCTCCTTGACGGACTTCACCACCGCGCCCGTCGTGCCGCCGCCCTCGAACGCCTCGTCCACGTCGAAGCCCGTCGTGTCCAGGCGGACCGGGTACATGCTGGTGAACCAGCCGATCGTGGAGGAGAGGTCGGCGCCGGGGACCACGTCCTGTTCGCGGCCGTGGCCCTCCAGGCGGATCAGCGTCGACGGCTCGTCCACTCCCCTGCCGCGGCGCCACTTGGTCACCGCCAGGGCCAGCGCTGCGAGCAGACCGTCGTTGACCCCGCCGTGGAAGGCCGCCGGGACCTTCGTCAGGAGGGCCTCGGTGACGGCGACCGGAAGACGGACCGACAGGTGCTGGAGCGTGGAGCGGGTGTCGACCGCCGGGTCCAGCGGGCGGGAGCCGAGGAGGGGGTCGGGGCCGTCGAGGATGCCCCGCCACAGCTCCAGTTCGGCCGTGCGCTCCGGGGAGCCGGCCTCCTCGATCAGGGCGTGCGTCCAGCGGCGTACGGACGTGCCGACCGGCGGGAGTTCCGCGGTGCCGTTCTCCTTCAGCTGCTTCCAGGCCTCGGCGAGGTCGGGGAGCAGGATGCGCCAGGAGACGCCGTCCACGACCAGGTGGTGCAGGGCGATCAGCAGGCGGCCCGGGATCTCCGGGTCGGCCGGGTCGAACCACACGAACCGGGCCATCACGCCGGCCGCCGGGTCCAGTCGGCCGGTGGCCGCGTCGAGTTCGGCGGCGGCCGTGCGCAGCCAGGTCTCGTCCCAGGTCCCGTCGCACGCCACGCGCCGGATCAGTGCGGCGGTGTCGGTGGAGCCCGCCGGGGTGACCTCCAGGCTCGCGCCGGTCAGACGTGACCGGAGCAGGTCGTGGCGGTCGAACACGGCGTCGAGGGTGGCGATGAGGCCGGACCGGTCGATGCCGAGGGGCAGTTCCAGCGGGAGGGACATGGAGAAGCGGTCGAAGTCGCCGCCGAGTTCCAGCATGTACCGGGCGATCGGCAGCAGGGGCAGGGTGCCCGTGCCGCCGCCCTCGAACTCCTCCAGGAGCACGGCGGTGCCGGTGGTGCGGGCCACGCGGGCGAGTTCGGCGACGGTGCGGTGCTCGAAGATCTCGCGCGGACTGACCTCGACGCCCTGGGCGCGGGCCCGGGTGACGACCTGGATGGAGCGGATGGAGTCGCCGCCGACGGCGAAGAAGTCGTCGTCGATGCCGACGCGGGCGTGGCCCAGGACGTCGGCGTACACGGCGGCGAGGATCTCCTCCTGAGGGGTGCGGGGCGCCCGGTACTCGCCGCCGCTGAACTCCGGTTCGGGCAGCGCCTTGGTGTCGAGCTTGCCGTTCGGGGCGAGCGGCAGCCGGTCGATGACCACGAACGCGGCCGGGACCATGAACTCGGGGAGCCGGTCGGAGACGAAGGAGCGCAGGTCGCGTGAGGTGAGGCCGGCGGTGAGGTCGAAGTCGGTGCCGCCGAGCTGCCCGGCGCCGTCCCCGCCCGCCCCCGCGTCCGCCGGGACCACGTATCCGACGAGCTGCCTGGTCTTGCCGTGCTCGCGGACCACGACCGCCGCCCGGGCGACGCCGGGGTGCGCGGTGATGGCGGCCTCGACCTCGCCGGGCTCGATGCGGAAGCCCCGCACCTTGACCTGGGAGTCGGCGCGTCCGGCGTACTCCAGCTGCCCGTCGGCGTTCCAGCGGGCGAGGTCGCCCGTGCGGTACATCCGGGAGCCGGGCGGGCCGAACGGGTCGGCGACGAACCGCTCGGCGGTCAGGTCGGGCCGTCCGCGGTAGCCGCGGCTGACGTCACCGGCGATGTACAGCTCGCCGACCACGCCCACGGGGGCCGGGGTGAAGCCGGGGCCGAGGACATAGGCCCGCATGTTGCCGAGCGGGGTGCCGATGGGGGCGCTGCCGGTGCCGCCGGCCACTCCCGAGCCGTTCGCGGTGTAGGTGGTGGCGTAGAAGGACTCGGTCTGGCCGTAGGCGTTGACGACGCGGACGCCGGGGATCTGCTCCCGCATCCGCTCCACCAGGGTGGTGGGCAGGGCCTCGCCGGCGAAGACGACCGTCTCGACGGAGAGCCGGCCCGCGAGCTGGTCGAGCAGCTCGGTGAAGGCCGACGGCACGGTGGAGATCATCGTGCCGTTCCAGCTGTCGCGTTCGCCGAGGACGAGGACGTCCCGGACGATCTCGGCGCTGCCGCCGACGCTGAGCGTGGTGAACAGTTCGAACACCGACACGTCGAAGTTGATGGAGGTGCCCGCGAGGATCCGCGAGCCCTTCTTGACGCCGACCCTCGGGATCAGCCGCAGCACGCCGTTGACGATGTTGTGGTGGCTGAGGGAGACGCCCTTCGGTACACCGGTCGAGCCCGAGGTGTACATGACGTACGCCAGGTTCTGCGGGTGGGCGGTGACCGGCAGGTTGTCCGGGGAGCGGTCGGTGAGGTCGAGCCGGTCCAGGTACAGCTTCGGGAGGTCCGTCTCGGGAAGCACCGAGACTGTCTCCGTGTCCGTGAGGACGAGGGCCGGTACTGCCTCGCCGAGGATGTGGTCCAGGCGGTGGCTCGGGTACTTGGGGTCGATCGGCAGGTAGGCGCCGCCCGACTTCAGGACGGCGAGCAGGGCGACCGCGAGGTCGGCCGTGCGCGGCAGGGACACCGCGACCAGGGTCTCGGGGCCGACGCCGTGGGCGACGAGTTCGCGGGCGAGCCGGTTGGCGCGGGCGTTCAGCTCCCAGTAGGCGAGGGTGGTGTCGCCGGAGACGACCGCGACCGCGTCCGGGGTGGCGGCGACCTGCTTCTCGACCAGCTCGGCGACCGTGAGGTGCGGGGTCGGCTCGGCGGTGTCGTTGAAGCGGTGGAGCACCTGGTCGCGCTCGGCGTCGTCGAGGAGGTCGACGGCGCCGACGCGGGCCGCCGGGTCGGCGACGAGCTGGCGCAGTACCCGGACGAAACGGTCGGCGACGCGCTCGGCCGTCTCCCGGTCGAACAGGTCGGTGGCGTACTCCAGCAGGCCCTCGACCTCGCGTCCGTCCGGGCCCGTCACCTCGGTGAGGTTGAAGAACAGGTCGAACTTGGCGGTGCCGGTGGGCGTCGGCACGTACGCGACCCTCAGGCCCGGCAGGTCGAAGTCGGCCTGTGCGAAGTTCTGCCAGGCGAACATGACCTGGAACAGCGGGTGGTAGGCCGTGGACCGCTCGGGGTTGAGCAGTTCCACCAGGCGCTCGAAGGGGGCGTCCTGGTTGGCGTACGCGGCGAGGGCCTTGTCGCGGACCTGGGCGATCAGCTCCTCGAAGGTGGGGTTGGCGGACAGTTCGGCGCGCAGCACCCAGGTGTTGACGAAGAACCCGACCAGGTCGGCGAGTGCCTCGTCGGTGCGGCCGGCGATCGGGGAGCCGATCGGGATGTCGTCGCCGCCGCCGAGCTGGTGCAGCAGCACGGCGAGGACGGACTGCATGACCATGGAGACGGTCACGTCGTGCTCGCGGGCCAGCTTCTCGACGGCGACGAGGAGGTCGTCGTCGAGGCGGAAGTCCAACATCTCGCCCCGGTAGCTCGCCTTCGGCGGGCGCGGCCGGTCCACGGGCAGCCTCAGCGGCTGCGGTACGGCGGCCAGTTCGCGCCGCCAGTACGAGGACTGCGCGGCGAGCACGCTGTCCGGGTCGGTGGCGTCGCCGAGCAGGTCCCGCTGCCAGAGCGTGTAGTCGGCGTACTGCACGGGCAGTTCGGCGAACTCGGGCGCGAGGCCCTCGCGGCGGGCCGCGTAGGCGGTGGAGATGTCCCTGATGAGCGGGGCCATGGACTCGCCGTCGCTGGCGATGTGGTGGATGAGCAGGGTCAGGATGTGCTCGCCCGCCCCGACGCGCAGGATGCCCGCCCGTACGGGGATGTCGTGGGCGAGGTCGAAGTGGTGCCGGGCCGCGCGGGCGACCGCGTCCGCCACGTCGTCCGCCGCCACCTCGACGACCGGGACGGCGAGGCTGTACTGGTCCGGCTCCAGGACGACCTGGTAGGCGGTGCCGTCCCCGTCCTCCGCGTACACGGTGCGCAGGCTCTCGTGCCGGGCCACGACGTCCCGGATCGCCTCGGCGAGCGCCTCGGTGTCCAGGTCGCCGGTCAGCCGCAGCGCCATCGGGATGTTGTACGTCGCCGAGGGGCCCTCGAACCGGTCGATGAACCAGAGCCGGCGCTGGGCGAACGACAGCGGCAGCCGCTCGGGGCGGGTGCGCAGACGGCGCAGCGGGGTGCGGACGGTGTCGCCGGAGGACAGTTGGGCGGTCAGCTCGGCGACCGTGGGCGAGCCGAAGACCACCTTGATGGGGATCTCCACGCCCAGTTCGGTGCGGATGCGGCTGATCAGGCGGGTGGCGAGGAGCGAGTGGCCGCCCAGGTTGAAGAAGTTGTCGTCGATGCCGACCTCGTCGACGCCGAGGACCTCGGCGTACAGCCGGGCGAGGATCTCCTCCCGCTTGGTGCGCGGCGCCCGGTAGGGCACGCCGGCGAACTCGGGGGCGGGCAGCGCGGCCCGGTCGAGCTTGCCGTTCGGCATCAGCGGCAGCCGGTCGAGGACGACGTAGGCGGCCGGGACCATGAACTCGGGGAGTTTGCGGGCCGCGTGGGCGCCCAGTTCGTCGGCGTCCACCGCGTCGGGCGCGGTGGGCACGACGTACGCCACGAGGACCTTGCCGGCGTTGGTGCCGCGCCCGTTGCGGGCGATCACCGCGGCCTGCGTCACCCGGGGGTGGGAGGCGAGGGCGGCCTCGACCTCGCCGGGTTCGATGCGGAAGCCGCGCACCTTGACCTGGGTGTCGCCCCGGCCGAGGTACTCGATCTGCCCGTCCGCGGTCCAGCGGGCCAGGTCGCCCGTGCGGTACATCCGGGAGCCGGGCTCGCCGAACGGGTCGGCGACGAACCGGTCGGCGGTCAGGTCGGGCCGTCCGCGGTAGCCGCGGCCCAGGTTCCCGGCGACGTACAGCTCGCCGACGGCGCCCGGCGGCACGGGGGTGAGGCCCGCGCCGAGAACGTACGCCCGCATGTTGGGCAGCGGGGTGCCGACGGGCGCGCTGCCCGCGCCGTCCCAGTCGCCCGCGTCGAACGTGGTGGCGTAGAAGCTCTCCGTCTGCCCGTAGGCGTTGACGATCCGGACGCCGGGGAAGGCCTCGCGGACCCGGGTGACGAGCGTCGACGACAGGGCCTCGCCCGCGAAGACCACCGTGTCCATGGAGGTGCGGTCGGCGATCTGGTCGAGGAGTTCCGCGAACGCGGAGGGCACCGTGCTGACGACGGCCCCGCGCCAGTGGTCGCGCTCGCCGAGGACGAGGACGTCCCGGACGATCTCGGCCGTGCCGCCGTGGACGAGCGTGGTGAACAGCTCGAACGCGGAGACGTCGAAGTTGATCGACGTACCGGCCAGGACCCTGGAGCCGGCCTGGACGCCCATGCGGGCGGCGAGTCCGAGCACGCCGTTGACGATGTTGGCGTGGGTGATGGCGACGCCCTTGGGGGTGCCGGAGGAGCCCGAGGTGTACATCACGTAGGCGAGGTTCTGCGGGCGGACCGGGCGGCCGAGGTCGGTGTCGTCGGCCGGGAGGTCGAGCTGGTCGACGTACAGCTTCGGCGTGCCGGTGTCCGGCAGCACCTGGACCGTCTCCGCGTCCGTGAGGACCAGGGTCGGCCGGGCCTCGCCGAGGATGTACTCCAGGCGGTGACTCGGGTACTTCGGGTCGATCGGCAGATAGGCGCCGCCCGCCTTCAGCACCGCCAGCAGGGCCACCGCCAGGTCGAGGGTGCGGGGCAGGGAGACGGCGACGACCGTCTCCGGGCCCACACCGCGGTCGACGAGGAGCCGGGCGAGCCGGTTGGCGCGGGCGTTGAGCCGCTCGTACGTCATCCGGGCGCCCTCGTGGACGAGCGCGATCGAGTCCGGGGTGGCCGCGGCCTGCTTCTCGATGAGCCGGGTGACGGTCGTGTCGGGCCGGGGCTCGGTGGTGCCGCTCAGCTCCAGCAGACGGTCGTGCTCGGCCGGCTCCAGGAGGTCGACCAGACCGACCGGAACGGTCGGGTCGTCCGCCAGCTGCCGCAGGACCAGGGCGAGCCGGGCCGCGTACGACTCGACGGCCGCGCGGTCCAGGACGTGCTCCTGGTACTGGAGGGCCAGCCGCAGGTGCGGGTCGGCGTCCGCCATCACGGTCAGCGGGTAGTGGGTGCCCGTGGAGGGGCGGATGGTGGTGAAGGCGATCCCGGCCGCCGCGTTGGCCTCGTCGAGGCCGGCCCGGTCCACCGGGTAGGACTCGAAGACGACCAGGGTGTCGAAGAGGGTGCTCAGGCCGGTGCTCTGCTGGATCTCGCTCAGACCCTGGTGGTGGTGGTCGAGCAGCGCGGCCTGCCGCGCCTGGAGTCCGGTGAGGACGTCGGCGAGGGAGTCGCCGGGGGCGTACTCGACGCGGACGGGCAGCGTGTTGATGAACAGGCCCACCATCGAGTCGACGTCCGGCACCGCCGGGGGCCGCCCGGAGACGGTCGCGCCGAACACGACGTCCCGGCGTCCGGTGAGCCGGCCGAGCAGTACCGCCCAGGCGCCCTGCACCAGGGTGTTGACGGTGACGCCCAGCTCCGAGGCGCGCCGGGTGAGCCTGCGCACCTCGTCCAGGGGCAGGGGTACGTCGACGGAGCCGATGCCCTGGCTGCCGGTGGCGGGGGCGCCGCCCCGCACGAGCAGGGTGGGCTCCTCGACGCCCTCCAGTTCGCGGGCCCAGGCCTGCTGCGACGCCTCGTGGTCCTGGCGGTCGAGCCAGGTGAGGAAGTCCTTGAAGCCGCGGACCCGGGGCAGGACCGAGGGGTCGCCGCCGGAGCCGTACAGGTGGAGCAGGTCCTTCATCAGGTGCGGGAAGGACCAGCCGTCGAAGAGGACGTGGTTGGCGGTGAGGACCAGCTCGGAGGTCTCGCCCGTCATCCGCACCAGCGTCATGCGGAGCATCGGCGGGACGGCCGGGTCGAAGGCCCGCGCGTGGTCCTCGGTGAGGAACCGCTCGAAGGACGCCTCGCGCTCCGCCTCGGGGAGGTGGGTCAGGTCGATCTCCCGCCAGGGGAGTTCGGCACCGTCGACGATGACCTGGGCCTGGCGGCCGGCGGAGTCCGTGACGAACGCGGCCCGCAGGTTCGGGTGCCGGTCCAGGACCGCCTGGCCCGCCGTGCGCATCCGCTCCGCGTCGACCTGGCCGGTGACGTGGAACGACATCTGCATCTGGTAGGCGTCCCAGGAGTCGTCGTTCAGCATCGTGTGGAACAGGAGCCCAGACTGGAGGGCGGTGAGCGGCCAGACGTCGGTGAGGCCGGGGTAGGTCTCCTCCCACTGCTCGATGTCCCGCTGGGTGACGTCCACCAGGGGGAGGTCGGAGGGGGTGAGCCCGCCGGCGTTCTCCCGGCGTGTGTGCCGGGCGAGCGCGGTGAGGGCGGTGAACCACAGGTCCACCAGCTCCTCGACGTCCTCCTTCTCGAAGAGGGTCGCCGGGAAGCCGATGCTCGCGTCGAGCCGTGCGCCGTCCTCCGTGTCGACGACCAGGGAGTTGATCTCCAGGGACGACATGGCGGGCATGTCCTCGTCGAGAGGGGCGGAGAGTTCGGAGAGCTGGGTGAAGCCGAGACCCCGGAGGTTCTCGGGCATGTCGGCGGAGGAGAAGCGGCCCAGGTAGTTGAAGCCGATCTGCCCGGCGGAACCGAGATGCCTGAGAACCTCCGCGGTCCCCTCGTTCAGGTAGCGCAGCAAGCCGTGGCCCAGACCCTTGTCCGGGATCGACAGAAGCTGTTCCTTGACGGCCTTCACGGCGGCTCCGGCCGCCTTGCCGCCCTGGAACGCCTCGTCCAGGTCGATGCCCGCCACGTCCAGGCGGACCGGGTACAGGCTGGTGAACCAGCCGATCGTGGAGGAGAGGTCGGCGCCGGGGACCACGTCCTGTTCGCGGCCGTGGCCCTCCAGCTTGATCAGGGTGGAGGACTCGTAGACGCTCCGCGCGCGGCGCCACTTGGTGACGGCCAGGGCGAGGGCCGCGAGGAGGCCGTCGTTGACGCCGCCGTGGAAGGCGGCCGGGACCTTGGTGAGCAGGGCCTCGGTGATGTCGGCCGGGAGCTGGACGCGGACGAAGTCGAGGGAGCCGCGGGTGTCGACGGCGGGGTCCAGCGGACGGTGGGAGAGCAGCGGGTCGGGCCCGTCGAGGACGCGCTTCCAGAGGTCCAGCTCGGCCGTGCGCTCCGGGGAGCGGGCCTCCTCGATCAGGGCGTGCGTCCAGCGGCGTACGGACGTGCCGGTGGCCAGCAGCTTTGCCCGGCCCCGCTCCTTGACCTGCTGCCAGGCGGCGGCGAGGTCGGGCAGGAGGATGCGCCAGGAGACGCCGTCGACGACGAGGTGGTGCAGGGCGATGACCAGGCGGCCGGGGGTCTCCGGGTCGGCCGGGTCGAGCCACACGAACTGGGCCATGACCCCGGCGGCCGGGTCCAGTCGGCCGGTCGCCGCGTTGAGTTCGGCGGCCACCAGCTCGTCCGCGGCCTGCGGGCCCTCGCAGGCGACGCGGCGCAGCAGGGTGCCCGCGTCCACGGTGCCAGGCGCGCCGACGATCATCCGGCGGGCCCCGGCGTCGAGCCGTGAGCGCAGGATGTCGTGGCGGTCGAGGACCGCGTCGAGGGTGGCGACCAGGCCGGCCCGGTCGATGCCGAGCGGGAGTTCGGCGAGGACCGCCATGGAGAAGCGGTCGTGGGAGCCGCCGAGTTCGAGCATGTACTCGGCGATCGGCAGCAGCGGGAACTCTCCGGTGCCGCCGCCCTCGTACTCCTCCAGGACGACGGCGGCCGACGACTGCTCGGAGGCGACGGCGGCCAGCTCCGCGGCCGTCCGGCGCTCGAAGATCTGCCGGGGGGTGACCTCGACGCCCTGGGCGCGGGCGCGGGAGACGACCTGGATGGAGCGGATGGAGTCGCCGCCCACGGCGAAGAAGTCGTCGTCGACGCCGACCCGTTCGAGGCCGAGGACCTCGGCGTACACCTCGGCGAGGATGCGCTCGCGCTCGTTGCCCGGCGCCCGGTAGGCGCCCGTGGTGAACTCCGGCTCGGGCAGGGCCTTGCGGTCCAGCTTGCCGTTCGGGGCGAGCGGCAGGCGGTCGAGGACGACGAACGCGGACGGGACCATGAAGTCCGGGAGCCGCTGTCCCACGAAGGCCCGCAGGTCGGCGGTCTCGACACCGGCGCGCAGGTCGGTGCTGGTGGAGTCGCTGCTGTAGGCGGGGACGACATAGCCGACGAGCTGCTTGGTGGTGCCGTGGGCGCGGGCGACCACGGCGGCCTGGGCGATGCCCGGGTGCGCGGTCAGCGCGGCCTCGACCTCGCCGGGCTCGATGCGGAAGCCGCGCACCTTGACCTGGGTGTCGCCGCGGCCGAGGTACTCCAGCTGCCCGTCCGCGTTCCAGCGGGCGAGGTCGCCCGTGCGGTACATGCGGGAGCCGGGAGGGCCGTAGGGGTCGGCCACGAAGCGGTCGGCGGTCAGCTCGGCGCGGCCGTGGTAGCCGCGTGCCACGTTGCCGGCGACGTACAGCTCGCCCGCCACGCCCTGCGGTACGGGGGTCAGGCCGGGGCCGAGGACGTAGGCGCGCATGTTGCCCAGCGGGGTTCCGATGGGCGCGCTGCCCTCGCCGTGCCGGCGGCGGCTCTCGTCGATGGCGAACGCGGTGGCGTAGAAGCTCTCCGTCTGGCCGTAGGCGTTGACGATCCGTACGTCGGGGAACGCCTCGCGGACCCGGGCGGCGAGCGTCGAGGAGAGCGCCTCACCGGCGAAGACGAGGGTGTCGACGCTGGTGGTGTCGGCGATGTGGTCCACCAGCTCGGCGAAGACGGACGGGACGGTGCTGACGAGGCTGCCGTTCCAGCCCTCGCCGCGGGCCGCGCGCTCGCCGAGGACGAGGACGTCGCGGACGAGCTCGACGGTGCCGCCGTGGGTGAGCGTGGTGAAGATCTCGAAGACCGACACGTCGAAGTTGATGGAGGTGCCCGCGAGGGTCCGCGAGTCCTTGCCCATGTCGACGCGCTCGGCGAGCTGGAGCACACCGTTGACGATGTTGTGGTGGGAGAGGGAGACGCCCTTGGGGGTGCCCGTCGAGCCCGAGGTGTACATGACGTACGCCAGGTTGTGCGGGTGGGTGCCGGTGGCGGGGTTCCCGGCCGGCTCACCGGACAGGTCCAGCTCGTCGACGTAGAGCTTCGGGGCGTCCGTCTCCGGCAGCACCGAGACCGTGTCGGAGTCGGTGAGGACCAGGTGCGGGCGGGCCTCGCCGAGGATGTACTCCAGGCGGTGGCTCGGGTACTTGGGGTCGATCGGCAGATAGGCGCCGCCGGACTTCAGCACCGCGAGCAGGGCCACCACGAGGTCGGGGGAGCGGGGCAGGGACAGCGCGACGACCGTCTCGGGGCCGACGCCGTGCTCGACGAGGATGTGGGCCAGCCGGTTGGCGCGGGCGTTGAGTTCGGCGTACGTCAGGGAGGTGCCCTCGTGGACGACGGCCTCGGCGTCGGGGCTGAGGGCGACCTGGTCCTCGACCAGCCGGGCCAGGGTGACCATCGGGGTCTGCTCGGCGGTGGCGTTCACGTCGACGAGGAAGCGCCGGCGCTCGGCCGGGTCCTGGGTGTCGACGGCGCCGACCGGCAGGGCCGGGTCGGCCATCAGCTGCCGCAGCACGCGGACGAAGCGGGCGCCGATCGACTCGGCGGTGGACCGGTCGAACAGGTCGAGGGCGTACTCGATGGTGCCGCGCGCGCCCTGCCCGTCGTGGTGCCGGGCGATGTTGAACTCCAGGTCGAACTTGGAGGTCTTGGTGTCGAGCTGCTCGAAGTCGAGCCGGGCGTCGAGGCCGGGCAGGTCCAGCTCGGGGCGGGTGATGTTCTGCCAGGCGAACAGCACCTGGAACAGCGGGTTGTAGGCGGTGGAGCGCTCGGGGCTGAGCCGGTCCACCAGCATCTCGAAGGGGGCGTCCTGGTTGTCGTAGGCGTTCAGGGCCCGCTCGCGGACCTGCTCCAGGACGTCCTCGAAGGCGGGGTTGCCGTCCAGGCGGACGCGCAGCACCCAGGTGTTGACGAAGAAGCCGACCAGGTCGGCGAGGTCCTCGTCGCCGCGGCCCGCGATCGGGGAGCCGATCGGGATGTCGTCGCCGCCGCCGAGCTGCTGGAGCAGCACCGCGAGGACGGACTGCAGGACCATCGACACGCTCAGCCCGCGCTCGGTCGCCAGCTCCTCGACCTGGGCGAGGAGTTCCGGCTCCAGCTCGAACTCGACGGTGTCGCCGCGGTGGCTGGCCACCGAGGGGCGGGTGCGGTCCAGGGGCAGCTGGAGCGGCTGGGCCATGCCGGCCAGCTCGCCCTCCCAGTGGGCCAGCTGCCGGGAGACCATGCTGTCGGGGTCGTTCTCGTCGCCGAGCAGCTCGCGCTGCCACAGCACGTAGTCGGCGTACTGGACGGGCAGTTCGGGGAACTCGGGGGCGCGGCCCTCGCGGCGGGCCCGGTAGGCGAGGCTCAGGTCCCGCAGCAGCGGGGCGCCGGACTCGCCGTCGGCGGCGATGTGGTGGAAGAGCAGCAGCAGGACGTGCCGGTCCGGGGCCTGCCGCAGGATGCGGGCGCGGACCGGGATCTCGGCGTACAGGTCGAAGGTGTACGAGACGGCCTCGGCGATCGCCTCGGGGAGCCGCTCGGGCTCGACGTCCACGACGGGGATGTCGGGCCGGATCTCCTCCGGCGGAAGTATTCGCTGGTAGGGGACGCCGTCCTCGTCGTAGAGGATCGTGCGCAGGCTCTCGTGGCGGCCGATCACATCACGGATCGAGGCGGTGAGCGCGCGGGTGTCGAGCTCACCGGTGAGGTGGAGGGCGAGGGGCACGTTGTAGGTGGCAGAGGGGCCCTCGAAGCGGTCGATGAACCAGAGCCGACGCTGGGCAAACGACAACGGGATCACTTCGGACTACTCCTTGTTCATTCTGCGCAGACGGGGCCTGCTCGGGCTGGACGCGGGGGATCCGGCGGATCCGGCGGCCGCGGGGGCGGCCGCGATGTGGTCGGCGAGCTGGGCGACCGTGGGGCTGGAGAAGATCGTCTTGATGGACACCTCGGCACCGAGCTGCTTGCGGATACGGCTCTTGATGCGCGTCGCCAGCAGCGAGGTCACGCCCAGGTTGAAGAAGTTGTCGTGGACGCCGATCCGTTCGGGCTCGGTGCCGAGGACGTCCGCGAACAGGGCGCGCAGGGCCTGCTGGGCCGCGGGGAGGGGGGCGGAGTCGGCGGTGGCCGCCGCCGCGCTGTGCGCCGTGCCGTCGGTGGCGCTGTCCGCCGCGGGGTCCGCCTTGCCGTCCGCCGCGGTCTCCGGCGCGACCAGCGGCTCGCCCAGGTCCAGCGCGCCCACCGGGCGGGCCGGGTCGGCGGCCAGGGTGCGCAGCACCGTGTGGAGGCCGGCGGCGATCCGGTCGGCGGTGGCCTGGTCGAGGACGCCCCGCTGGTACTGGAAGGCGAGCCGCAGCCGGGGCTCGGCCTCGGCGATCAGGGTCAGCGGGTAGTTGGAGCCGCCCAGTGAGCGTGTCCCGTCGAGGGTGAGGCGGGCGGCGGTGGAGGCCTCGGCGAGGGCGGACTCGTCGGCGGGGAACGCCTGGTAGACGAGGAGGGTGTCGAAGAGGGCGCCGAGGCCGGTGGCCTCGTACAGGCCGCTCAGGGACTGGTGGTGATGGTCGAGCAGCTCGGTCTGCCGCTCCTGGAGGCCGGTCAGCAGGGTGCCGAGACCGTCCTCGGGGGTGTACCGCACCCGTACGGGCAGGGTGTTGATGAACAGTCCGACCATCGACTCGACACCGGGCAGCCCCGGTGGCCGGCCGGAGACGGTCGCGCCGAACAGCACGTCGTCGCGTCCGGTGAGCCGGCCGAGGGCCACGGCCCAGGCGCCCTGCACCAGGGTGTTGAGGGTGACGCCCAGTTCCCCGGCCCGCCGGACCAGTCGCGCGGCCTCCTCGTCGGTGAGGGGGACGTCCGTCGTGCCGGTCTCGGAGCCGGACGCCTCGTCGCGGGCGACGGCCGTGCCGGCGAGCAGCGTCGGGCGGTCCACGCCGTCGAGTTCGGCGGCCCAGGCCGCCGCCGCCTCCCGCCGGTCCTGCCGGGCCAGCCACACGAGGTGGTCGCGGAAGCCGCGCACCGGCGGGAGGGGTGCCTGGTGGCCGTGCGAGGCGTACAGGCGGAGCAGGTCCCGGGCGAGGACCGGCTCGGACCAGCCGTCGAGCAGGGCGTGGTGCAGGGTGAGGACGACCGCGGCCTCTTCGGCGCCCAGCCGGACCAGGGCCATCCGCACCAGGGGCGGGGCGGCGAGGTCGAAGGGCACGGCCTGGTCCTCGGCGAGGAACCTCTCGAAGGCCGCCTCCCGCTCCTCGGGCACCAGGGTCCTCAGGTCCAGCTCCTGCCAGGGGAGCCGGACGCCGTCCACGACGAGCTGGACCAGATCGCCGTTGGTGTCCGGGGCGAAGGCGGCGCGCAGCGCGGGGTGCCGGTCGAGCAGGCCCTGCCCGGCCTCCCGCATCCGCGCGGGGTCGACCCGGCCGGAGAGGGCGAACACCGTCTGCATGCGGTACGCGTCGTAGCCGCTGTCGCTGAGCATCGACTCGAACAGCATCCCGGACTGCATCGGCGTCAGGGGCCACACGTCGGACAGGTTCGGGTGGCGCTCCCGGAAGGCGGCCAGGTCCTCGTCGCCGAGCTGGACCAGGGGGCCCGGCACGTCGTCGTACGTCTCGGTGGGGGTGCCCGCGTGCGGGGCGAGCCGCGCCACCGTGCGGTGGGTGAGCACCTGCCGCTGGGTGATCTCCAGGCCCCGGGCGCGGGCCCCGGCGACCACCTTGACCGAGCGGAGGGAGTCACCGCCGAGGGCGAGGAAGTCGTCGTCGGCTCCGACCCGTTCGAGGCCCAGCACCTGGGCGTAGACCTCGGCGAGGATCCGCTCCCGCTCGCCCTCGGGCTCCCGGTACTCGCCGCCGGCGAACACCGGCTCGGGCAGCGCCTTGCGGTCGAGCTTGCCGTTGGGCGACAGCGGAAGCGTGTCGAGGAACATGAACGACGCCGGGACCATGAACTCGGGCAGCCGCTCGGCGGCCAGGGCCTTCAGCTCGTCGGCGGCGACGCCTCCCTCGGCGACCAGGTAGGCGACCAGTTGCCGCCCCTCGTGGGCGACGACCGCGGCCTGCCGTACGGCCGGGTGGGCCAGCAGCACGGACTCGATCTCGCCCAGCTCGATGCGCAGGCCGCGCAGCTTGACCTGGTGGTCGGTGCGGCCGAGGTACTCGACCTCGCCGTCCGCCGTCCACCGCGCGAGGTCGCCCGTGCGGTACATCCGGGTCCCGGCGGGCCCGTACGGGTCGGCGAGGAAGCGGTCGGCGGTGATCTCCGGGCGGCCCAGGTAGGCGCTCGCCAGTTGGACGCCCGCGAGATACAGCTCCCCGGGCTCGCCGACCGCGACCGGCCGCAGCCCGGCGTCGAGGACGTACAGCCGGGTGTTCCACACCGGCTTCCCGATCGGTACGGGGCCGTCGGCGGCGGTGTCGCAGGGGTGGTACGTGACGTCGACGGCGGCCTCGGTCGGCCCGTACAGGTTGTGCAGCGCCACGCCCGGCAGCAGCCGGCCGAACTCCCGCACCGCCTCGCGGGGCAGCGCCTCGCCGGAGCAGAACACCTGGCGCAGCCCGGTGCAGCCGGCGGCCTCGGGGTCGGCGAGGAACACCTGGAGCATCGACGGCACGAAGTGGCAGGTGGTGACGGACTGTTCGCGGATGGTCCGCGCCAGATACGCCGGGTCCTTGTGGCCGCCGGGTTCCGCGACGACGATCGCCGCGCCCTCCCGCAGCGCCCAGAAGAACTCCCACACGGACACGTCGAACCCGGACGGCGTCTT
This sequence comes from Streptomyces sp. NPDC042364, assembly GCF_056437585.1. Classification (NCBI taxonomy): domain Bacteria; kingdom Bacillati; phylum Actinomycetota; class Actinomycetes; order Kitasatosporales; family Streptomycetaceae; genus Streptomyces; species Streptomyces sp. NPDC042364. The sequence goes on from NZ_JBWKAJ010000003.1 coordinate 597,519, forward strand.
CTGCAGCACCCGGTCGGCGGCGGTGAGCGGGTACTCGGCCTGCATCCACCGCAGCCGGTTGTCGATCGCCGAGTGCGGGACGACGACCCCCTTGGGGCGGCCCGTGGAGCCCGAGGTGAAGATGATGTACGCCGGGTGGGCGGGCGTGACGGCCGGCGTGGGATCGGTGTCCGGGTGGGCGTCGAGGGCGGTCTCGTCGAGGGCGACGACGGCGATGCCGTCCGGCACCGGCACCCGCCCGGCGGTGTCCGCGACCACGCAGGCCGGGCCCGTGTGCTCCAGCATGTAGGCGAGCCGGTCGGCCGGGTAGTCGGGGTCCAGCGGCAGATAGGCGCCGCCCGCCTTCACCACCGCGACCAGGGTGACCAGCAGCTCCAGGGAGCGCGGCACGGCGACCGCGACCGGGGTGCCGGGGGTGACGCCGAGGGCGGTCAGATGGTGGGCGAGCCGGTTGGCGCGGGCGTTGAACCCGGCGTACGTCAGGGTCTCGGAGCCGAAGACCAGGGCCGTCGCGTCCGGGGTGCGCCGGACCTGCTCCTCGATGGGTGCGACGAGTGTGGTGACCGGCAGCTCTCGGCCGGTGTCGTTGAACTCCTCCAGAACCAGGGCGCGTTCGGCGCCGACTGCCTGACGGGCCGACTCCACCTCCGCGGAGCGCTGTTGGCCGGTCAATTTCCACACCTCTTCTCTCACTGGATTGATCCGAACTCCGGGAATTGCGCGAATACGGATGACGAGTCCGCGGATTTCACGAAGGAAAGGGGGATTACAGCGACCCTAGGCGTCGCCGTAATTCACCAACAAGGTTGTTCAACCGACCAATTGGGCTGCTTGGACGGTGAATTCACCGGCGTGGCAGACGCCCGCCCGGGAATCGTTCGCGAGCCGGCGCAGGACGCCCGCGAGGCGGTCGGCGGCATCCCGCGCGGCCTCGGTTCCGAACAGCCCGCGCCGCCCGCGCAGGCGCAGCTCCAGCGGGCCGGGGTCGGCGCGCATCACCAGGGTCAGCGGCGGCTGCCCGTGGTGGATCGCCCGGACCCCGGTGACCGTGACCCGCCCGGCGGTGCCGGGGCCCGGGATGCGGAGGTCGGCGCCGCCGAGCACCACCTCCCGGCGCCCGGCGGAGCCCGCGAGGACGACCGTCCAGGCGCCGCGCACGACCGTCTCCAGGTCGACGCCGAGCCCCAGCGCCCGCAGGGTGAGCCGCCCGGCGTCCGCGGCGGTCAGCGGAACCTCGGTCTCCTCGACCGGCGGTTCACCGCCCCGGGCGCGCACGGCACCGGGACCGGCGTACGACCGCAGCAGGTCCCGCAGCAGCGCGCGCAGGGTCACCTCGTCGAGGTGCGGCTGCCGGGCGGTGAGCACCAGCAGATGCCGCTCCCAGGCGAGCCGGACGAACGCGGCCCGCTCCGGCGGACCGGGGGAACCGACGCTCCCCCGGTCCGCGGCGAGCAGCCCGTCCAGCGCGTCGGTCCGTTCCCCGACGGTCAGCACCCCGAGATCCAGCTCCCGCCAGAACGGCTTCCGCCCCTCCCGGTCGAGCAGCCCCTTGACGGCCGCCCGCATCCGCACGGGATCCACCCACCCGGCCATGTGCACGACGAGCTGCAACGGGCCGGTGTCGGGGGCGGCGAGGAGGGTGGGCGGGGCGCCCGCCGGTGCCGGGGGCGCCGGGACGGCCGCCTGCGGGAACGGCGGCGGTGCCGCCGATCGCCGCGGGGCCGGCGGCGCACCCGCCCGCGTCGGGGCGGCCGGTGAGGCCGTCCCCCGTAAGGGTGCCGGGCCGCGCGGGGTCATCGTGCGGCTCCCGCCGCTGTCGCCGTGACCGCCTCGGTCGTCGCCGTGACCGCCTCGGTCGTCGCCGTGACCGCGGCCACCTTCGCCGCCATGCCCTCGACCGTCGGGTGCTCGTACAGCTCGTGGGTGCTGAGGCGGACGGCGAGTTCGGTGTCGACGCGGGCGAGGAGGCGGGTGGCGCGCAGGGAGTTGCCGCCGAGGTCGAAGAAGGACTCGTCGCGGCCGACGGTCCTCTGCCCGAGGACATCGGACCAGATCGCGGCGATCCGCTGCTCCAGCTCCCCTTCCGGCGGGGTGTGCTTCCGGCTGCCCAGGGCCGCCCGGCGCGGCGCCATGTCGAGCAGCAGCTGGGTCGTGTCGACGGCCCCGCTGCCGTCCTTGGGGATGCGGCTGACCTCGAGCAGCCGTACCGGCACCGGCAGTTCGGCCAGGGCGGGTGCGAGCGCCGCGTGCACGGCGGCCGGGTCGGCGCCCTCCTCCGCGTCGGTGGTGTACGCGACGAGCACCTCGCGCACGCTCAGTTCGTCCGGCGCCAGCTCGCCCACGACGAAGGGGTTCCGCGCGTCGAGGCCGATGAGCTGGTAGTGGTACGGCAGTGCCGTCGCGGTGAGGAAGCAGCGCAGGCCCCGCTCGGGGTCGATCGCCCGGAAGCCGCGCCGGCGGGCGGGCGCCGTGGACTGCCCCTGGCTCATGCCGACGTCGTCCCACATGCTCCAGGCCAGGCAGCGCACATCCCGGCCGCGCTCGTGGTGCCAGTGGTCGGCGAAGCCCACGAGGAACGCGTTGGCGGCGGAGTACGCGCCGAAGGAGTGGCCGCCGAACTCGCCGTTCACCGAGCCGAAGAGGACCAGCGAGGCACCCGGGCGGCTCTCCAGGACGTCCGCGAGGGCGAGCGTGCCGGCGACCTTGGCCGCGTACTGGGCGCGGAAGCCGTCCTCGGACTCCCGGGCCAGCGTGTGCCGTTCGAGGTTCTGCCACTGGTCGGAGACATCGGCGGCGGCCAGGTGCAGGACCCCGTCGAGCGGGCGCCCCCAGCGCTGCTCGGCGGCGGTCACCGCGGCGTTCAGCTGCTCGGGGTCGGTGATGTCGGCCTGGCGGTAGGTGACCTCGCCGAGGTCGGTGAGGTCCCTCAGCCGGGCCGCCTTCGCGCCCTCGGCGGGCGACCGGCCCACCAGCAGCAGCCGGGCGCCGTACGCGGCCAGCAGATATCCGGCGAGGTCGCTCGCGATCCCGCCGAGACCGCCGGTGACCAGGTACAGCCCGCCCGGCACCAGCGGCGGCGCGACCTCGGCCTCGGCCTCGTCGTCGACCGGGCGCAGCCTCGGCTGCCAGCGCAGTCCCTCGCGTGCGGCGACCACCCCGGTGTGGGTGGGGTCGGCGAGCTCGGTGCGTACGGCGCGGGCCCACTGGGCGCGGTCGGCGGGCAGGTCGAGCTGCCGCACGGTGATCAGCGGGTTCTCGGCGGCGGCCGTGCGGATCAGCCCCGGCAGGGCGCACACGCCGAGGTCGACGCGGTCGCCCGGCCGTACGTGGGCGGCGCCTTCGGTGAGGACGAGCAGCAGCGGGGCGCCGAACTCGTCGAGCACCCCCAGCAGCGCGGTGAGCTGGGTGCTGACGGCGGTGACCCGGGCGGCGGGCTCGTCGTCCTTGCCGTCGAGGGGCCAGGCGAACACCACCGAGTCGATGGGCCCGTAGTGCGCGGTGACGTCGGTGAGCACCCGGCGCAGGTCCTCGGGGTCGCCGGGCGCGACCCGGTAGCGGTCGAGGTCGACCTCGGCGAAGGAGCGGCCCCGGCCGACGACCACGGCGGGTTCGTCGTCCAGGCCGAGCGGGGCGAGCTGCTCCTCCTCGGCGAACACCACCCGCGTACCGCAGTCGGCGGAGAACACCAGCCGTGAGGACCCGCTGTCGGCCGGCGCCTGCGCGGCGGGCAGCCGTGACCACTGCCGGCGGAAGAACCACCTGCCGGCGTCCTCGGTGTCCTCCTCGTCGTCGGCGACGCGGTCGGCGAACCGTCCGGCGCGCAGGTCGGCGACGAGCGCGGCCCGCTGGATCTTGCCGCTCGCGGTCTTCGGGAACTCGGCGTCCGTGACCGGCACGACCATGTCGGGGGCGATCCCCGCCTCCCGGACCAGCGCGGCCCGTACGTCCTGGAAGGTGCGGGCGAGCGTCTCGGCGTCCCAGCGCACCGGCACGAAGAAGATCACCAGCCGGTCGGAGCCCTCGCCGGGCTCACGGACCCCGGCCGCCGCCGAGAACGTGACGCGGACACCCTCGACCTGTTCGACGACGCTCTCCAGTTCGTGCGCGACGAAGTTGGCGCCCCGCACGATGATCTGGTCCTTCTTCCGCCCGGCGATGACGAGCGACCCGTCCCGCACGAAGGCGAGGTCCCCGGTCCGGAACCAGCCGTCCTCGGTGAACGCCTCCCGGTTGGCCTCGGCGTTGCCGTGGTAGTGCCGCAGCATCGTCACACCGCGGATCTGGAGTTCCCCGACCCGGTCCTGCGGCAGCGTCCGCCCCTGGTCGTCGACGACCCGGACGGTGACACCGGGGATGGGGCCGCCGACCTCGGTGAAGGCGACGGCGTCGGCGCCCTTGCCGTCGACCGTCTGGTAGACGAGGTCGCCGTCGAGGGACGCCTGCGCGACGACGACGGTCCCCAGCTCCCGGTCGTCGCGGCTCTGCCGGGTGTAGGTGACGCCGGAGCAGGTCTCGGACATCCCCCAGCACGGCACCATGGCGTCGGCGCGCAGCCCGTGCGGGGCGAGGAGTTCGAGGAAGCGGTGGCTGGTGGCGGCGACGACGGGCTCGCCCGCGTTGACGAACTCCCGCATCCGCGACAGGTCCCAGCTCCGCCGGCCGATCTCGTCGGCGCACTCGTTGACCAGGTTGTACGCGAAGTTCGGCGCCCAGGTGTTGGTGACGCCGTACCGGTCGATCCAGTCCAGCCAGAGCAGCGGGTCGCCGAGGACGTCGTCGATGCGCCCGTTGACGTGCCGGCACCGCAGGAACATGTCGCGGACGTTGTAGTAGACCATCGTCACGTGGTCGAGCGGCATCCAGATGAGGCTGACGTCCTCGGCGGTGTAGCCCCGCGCCTGTATCACCGCCCATTCCCGCGCCGCGACGGAGGCGTTGGTGTGCTGCACGCACTTGGGCACGCCGGTGCTGCCCGAGGTGAGCAGGTTGATCACCGGGGAGTCCGGGGTGGTCGCGTACCAGTCGGAGTCCCGCTCGTGGCCCAGCAGTTCACCGACCCGGAGGATCCGCAGGTCCGGCTCGCCCCACAGGGTGTGCAGGGCGCCGAGCGCGGGCGCGGTGGCCTCGTCGGTGAGGATCACGGGCCGGTCGAGCAACTGCCAGGCGTTGTGCAGCTTGCGGGTGGTCTCGTTGTGGCTCTCGTACGTCGTCGCCACGGCCACCGGCGTCGGCACGAACCCGCCGAGCACACAGGCCCAGAAGGCGGTCATGTACGCCCGGTGGTCCCCGAACTGGAAGAGCGCCGCGTCACCGGGGACGAGCCCCGCCGCCCGCAGCCCGGCGAGCATCCGCTCCGCCTCGGCCAGCAGCTCGGCGTACGTCTGCAGATCGGGTTCACTGCCCTTGCGCAGATACAAGGTGCCCTGCCCGGGGGCGAGTTCGGTGGCCTGCCGCAGCCCCTCCTGGAGGGTGGTGGGCGCCCCCTCGGGGATGTGCGGCTCACCACCGAAGGTCTCGGAGGAGGGGCGTCCGGAGGATTCCCCCACGGGCTCACCGGCGGCACCGGGGGCGGGCGCGGGACCGGAAGCGGACCCGGCGGCCGCAGCCGCGCCCGGCGTCCGAGGCGTCTCCTCGCCCGCTCCTCCGCCGTCGACGGTGCGTGCTCCCTGCCGTACGACGACGGCGGCGTCGCGCACGCCCGGTACCGCCCGGGTCGCGGTGGCGAGACGGGCGGCGACGGCGGGGTCGAGGCCCGGGGTGAGGTCGGGTGTGTGGGTCATCGCGCGCTCCCCGCGAGTTCGGGCGCCGGCCGGGAGGGACCGGCGGGGGACTGGCTGCCGTGGGACTGGCTGCCGTGGGACGGACCTCCGACGGCCTGACCTGCGGGCGCCCGGCCGGTGAGGACCTGGCTGAGGTGGGCGACCAGCTCGGTCGGGTCGTGGAGGAAGTAGAAGTGGCCGCCCGGGTAGAACCGGGTGTGGAAGGCTCCGGTGGTGTGCGCGGCCCAGCCGTACAGGGTGTCCTTGGGCGCCCGGGGGTCCGCGTCGCCGCTGAGGACGGTGATCGGGGTGTCCAGCGGCTCCCCCGGCTCCACCCGGTGCCGCTCCCAGAGGGTGAAGTCGGCGCGCAGCGTGGGCAGCAGGCCCTCCATGACCTCCTCGTCCTCGGCGATCTCCGGCTCGATGCCGCCGAGCCGGACGACCTCGGCGCCGAGTTCCTCGTCGGAGAGGGTGTGCATCACCGGGATCCGGCCGACGGTGCCGGGCGCGGGCTGCGCGGACAGGAACAGCCGGCTGGGCCGGGGCCCGCCCTTCTCCCGCAGTGCCTTGGCCACCTCGTACGCCAGCGCGGCGCCGCCCGAGTGCCCGAAGAACGCGAAGTCCCCGTCGAGGACCGGCCGCAGTGCCTGGGCCAGCACCTTCACCAGCGGCCCCACCTCCGTGACCGGGTCCTCGGCGATCCGGTTCTGCCGGCCCGGCAGCTGCACGGCGGCCAGCTCCACCTCCGCCGGCAGCAGCCGCGCCCACTCCCCGTACGCCCCGGCCCCGGCCCCGGCGTGCGGGAAGCAGATGAGCCGCGTCCGGGCCCGGGGCCGCCGGGCCCGCCATATCCAGGGGGTCTCGACGAGAAGATCGGGATGATCAGTCATGGGGTTTCCTCCATAAGAAGGTGCTCTTCGAAAGGGCTCGCCGGAAAAGAGGCGCGCCTGGAATTTCACGCCGCCCGCAGCCATGCCCGAAGGGGCGCGGGGCGCTGACACCATGCGGCTCCGCCGCGTGGGCGCGACCAGCCACGAACAACCCGCACCCGCCCCCGCGAAAGGAACCCCCGCGGCGGCCGTGCGAAAATCTCAACCCCGCCGCATCTCCAGTTCATTGGCCAGCCGCAGCCAGTGGTCGGCACACCTCCGCGCCGCCTGCGCCAGCACCGGCGCCCGATGCCCCGGCACACTCCGCGCGAGCCGCTGCCACTTCGCCTCGTCGCCGATCGAGTGGACGCTGAGCATCTGCAGCAGCATGCGCCCCGCCTCGGTCCGCAACGACGGGTCCTTGCAGATGTTCGGCAGGATCAGCCCGATCGCCGCCGCCGACAGATGCGCGGTTCCGCGACCGCCGCCGGCGGCACCGCCGGGCCCGCGCCCCGGCTCCTCCCGCGGAGCGACCCGCCTGGCGGGCGACGGCTGCGGTACGGGGTCCTGCCCGCGGCGGATGCGGTCCCGTACGTCCTTCGCCGTGGCGGTGGCGATACCGGCCCGCTCGGCGATCTCGCGGAGCGACGCCGTGGGGTTCGCGGCGATGACCTGGCTGGCCCGCAGCCGCCCCTCGGTCGCCTGCAACGGCCGTACCCGGCCGTCCCGGCCGACGCGGGGCGCGTTCAACTGGTCGGTTCGGCTCGTTGAACGGCGCCGGATCGCCGCGACCGTGCTCGGCGCGAGCCCCGCGCTGGAGGCGATACGACGGTCGGACCAGTACGGGTGGGTGGTGAGGATGCGCTCGGCGGCGGCCGCGCGGTCGGCCTGGGACAGGGGCAGGCCGTGCGCGATGTTCAGCTCGACGGACAGGGCGAAGACCTCGTCCTCGTCGCCGTCGAAGTACTCGACCTCGATGGTCGTGGCTCCGCGCATCCGGGCGGCGGCGAGCCGGTGCATCCCGTCGATGACCCGCATCGTCGGGTGGTGGACCAGGATCGGCGGCAGCGGTTCCTCCTGCTCGGCGAGGGTCCGCACATGGTCGCGGTTCTCGCCGCCGAGCCGGGGGGAGTCGGACGCGCGGAGCGAGTCGATGTCCACGACGCCCGTCCGCCGCGCCCGGCCTCGGTCGCCGGCCGGTCCGCCGCGGTCCCCGGCGGGAGCGGCGCCGGGCTGCGGCGCCTCGGCGCCCGCCGCGACGGCCAGGCGCAGGCCCGGCCGGGGCCCTTTCCGGCGATCAGTGGTTTCGACGTGAGCGCCTGAGACGTTCATGACGTGTTCGCTCCTCCCCGTACGGGCGGGCCACAGCTCTGCTTTCCCCCGTGGCCCTCTCAACCGTCGCTAGAAACATACCAGGGGCGCGGATTTTTTTACCCCCCTCGTTGGCCGGTTTTCTCTCGACCGCGAGCAATCCATAAGTGACAAATAGGCATGAAAACGGCCCACAGCCGTGCCCCGGGGGATGTAGGCACGGCTGCGGGAGTCTGTTTCGGCGCGAAGACGGGCGATTTCCTTGGAGGTTCGCCCTCCGCCCGACGCTTCCTCTCGATGAAAACATACCGGGGTGCTGGTTTGCAATGCTGGGGCAGCGCACCCTCACCGAGACGTAGCTGAATGCACGCTTCCGCTCAACCGGTCACCGTCCGGACGTCCCGGTTGCCGGGATCGCACCGATAAGGCGGAGTAGAAAAGAGACCGCATGGTTGGTTTCATGTTCCGCGGGCCGTCTGGTCCCGACCCCGCCCAGAACCGACGCCGCCGCGACGGTCGACAAGGCCACCGGAGGAGCCGCCGTGCTGAAACAGGAACGCGCCCTGCACACCCGCCACTCCCTCGTCCGCTCGGCGGCGGAGGTCTTCGAGCGGCACGGGTACGTCCAGGCGAGGCTGGCGGAGATCAGCGCCGGCGCGGGAGTGAGCCCCGGAGCGCTGCACTTCCACTTCGAGAACAAGGCTGCCGTGGCCGCGACCGTTCAGGCGGCGGCCGCCGAGAACCTGCGCCGGGCGGCCCGCACCGCGACCCGGCGGCCCGGCGTCGACCCGCTGCAACGCCTCACCGACGCCTCGCACGCCCTGGCCGACCGGCTCCGCCACGACGTGGTCGCCCGGGCCGGCTCACGGCTGAGCGGCGACGAGGCGTGCCGGACGGATGTGGACCTGCATGCGGAGTGGCGGGCCTGTGTCCGCCGGCTGCTCACCGAGGCGGCGTCCCGGAACCTGCTCGCCGACGACGTCTCGCGCGCCGACGCCACGGCTTCCGTGGTGGCGGCAACCACGGGCCTGGAGGTCCTCGGCCGCACCGATCCCGACTGGCTCTCCCCCACCACCCTCACCCGCTTCTGGCGCGTCACCCTCCCCCGCCTGGCGACCCCGCGGGCCTTGAGCCACCTGTCGCCGGGCGGCACGAGGTGGGCGAGGCCGGACTCGGGGCGCCCATGAAGTCGGCGGTGCGGGCGATGCGGGCGGGTGCGGGTGCGTGGGGGTTGTTCGCGCGGTTCCCCGCGCTCCTGAAGGATCGGGCCTGCGCCCCGCCCTCCACATGAGAAGCACGGGGCGCGGCCCCGGCCCGCTGTTCAGGGGCGCGGGGCGGTGACACATGCGGCTCCGCCGCGTGGGCGCGGGAAACCACGAACCGCCCGCACCCGCCGGAACCACCCGCACCCCGGATTCACAGGCGCCCCGGGTGCCGCCCCGCCCTCGTCCCGGACGGCACCAACGTACGGAGTGCCGACGTACAGACCAGTCGCGGCAGCAGCAGCCGCCAGAAGCGGGCGAGGGCGTCGGAGGAGAGCCACCGGGGATCGCGGCGGCCGAGGGACTCGAAGCCGGCGGTCGCGGCGACGACCACGGCGGCCGCGTCCTCGGCGGAGACACCGCGCGCGAGGGCGCCCTCCGTGTCGGCCTTGGTCAGCACCTCCTCCACCCACTCCTGCCAGGCCCGGCGCAGCCCGGCGCCCGAGCGCACCCGGCCGAGCCCCTCGCCGAGGTCGAACCCGGCGCGCAGCACGGCGTCATGACCGAGCGCCCGGACCAGGGCGTAGGTGGCGTCGATGAGGGACTGCAGGGTGTCGGCGGCCTCCTGTGCGGTGATCCGGCCCAGACGCAGGGCCGCGGCCTGGCCGACCGCGTCGGCGAGGTCCGCCTTGCTGGCGAAGTGGAAGTGCAGCGCCCCGCTGCTGACGCCGGCCCTCGCGCTGATCATGGACAGGGACGCCGTCTCGAAGCCGTCCCGGTCGAACAGCTCGGCAGCGGACTCGATGAGCGCGTTGCGCGTGCGCACCGCGCGCTCCTGTTTGGCCATGGGGGCGCTCCGTTACTACGCAGGGGACCAGTACGGACCTGTGCCCGGGACGCCCCCGCTGGGCCTTCCGCCCTTCCCGCGCGTAAAGAGATTATCAAACCGTCTTCGCGGTTTCTAGATGGCCCCTGAATGTAGCCGACTGTAGGTGTACTGCCCATGACGTTATGTACACGGAACCCGGCGCGCCACACCCCCGATTCGTCAGGCCTCCCCAGGAAACGCCGAAAAGTCACACGCCGACACACCGGGACCGGCCCCCCGTCCCCGTCCCGGCGATCCGCCCACCACCACGACCGCAACCGCCGCCACAGCCGAGGTCGTACACGATCCGCATACGGCAACGCCCCGCGGCCGGAGTCGGCCGCGGGGCGCCATCAGCTTCGCTTCGTTCAACGCCCTTCTCCGGGGCGCGGGTTCACTCGGGACGGAGTACCACCGGCAGGGAGGCGTACCCGTTGAAGAGGAAGGTGGGCATCGGACCGAGGTCCGCCGCGGGGCGGGCGAGCCGCATCCCGGGGAACCTGCGGAAGAGCGCCTCCAGGGCGATGGCCGCCTCCATCCGCCCGAGGGGCATGCCGAGGCAGCGGTGGACACCGTGGCCGAAGGCGAGGGAGTCGCGGTCGGTGCGCAGCAGGTCGAAGACCGCCGCGTCGTCCCCGTAGCGCTCGGGGTCGAGGCCGGGCGCGGCGAAGTTGACGATGATCGGGTCGCCCCGCTCGATGGTGACACCGTCGTCGAGCGTGATGTCGTCGACGGCGAACCGCAGCGGGATGTACGCGGCGGGGTTGTGCACCCGGACGGTCTCGTCGACGGCGTCGGTCCAGCTCGCGCGGCCGGACCGGATGTGGTCGAGCTGGTCGGGGCGGTCGAGCAGCGCGGCGACGGCGTTGCAGATCACGCCGGTCGTGGTCTCCTGGCCCGCGGCGATCATCAGGTAGAGGCTGTCGACCAGCTCCTTCTCGCTGAGCTGGTCGTCGTCGTCCCGTGCGGCGATCAGCGCGGAGGTGAGGTCGTCCCCGGGCCGGGCCCGCTTGGCGGCGACGAGTCCGGCCAGCATCTCGCCGATGCGTATCCGGGCCGCGTTGATCTGCTGCGGTGTGGCCGAGGCGTTGACCGACGTGCTGATGGCGCCGGCCAGCGGGAGCCGGGACTCCTCGGGCACACCGAAGAGTTCGCAGATCACCCGCATGGGCAGCAGGGCCGCGTAAGAGGTCAGCAGATCGGTCTCCCGCCCCGCGGGGAGGGCCGCCAGCTCGTCGGTGAGCGCGGCGGAGACCTCCTCCACCCAGGGTCTGAGCCGCTCGGTCCGCCGGGTGGTGAACGCCCCGGCGATCAGTTTGCGCAACCGGGTGTGCTCGGCGCCGTAGGAGAAGAGCATGGTCGTCGCCGACACCCACGGGTAGAGCGGCCACTCCTCGGTGATCAGCCCGTCCCGGTAGGCGGGCCAGTGCTGCCGCGGGTCCCGGGACACACGTGGATCGGCGAGCAACTGCTTGATGTACCGATGGCGGTTGACGGCCCAGGCCGGCACTCCGCCCGGCAGGCTCACCCGGGCGACCGATCCGCGCTCCCGCAGCGCGGCGGCTTCTCCGGCCAGGTCACGCGCCGCGGGGTCCAGGGCGTACGGGCAGGCGATCGTTTCCATCAGAGGTGCACTCCGTTCGGTCGGTCGGTCTTGCACTGGGCAGTTCCCGCGGCCGGCTGAACGGCGCCCCCGTGGCACGCCGTGGATCGTGCGCGCTCAGCCGAGCGCGACTTCCTCTCCCGCACGGGCCTGCGCCCGCGCGGCGTTCCACACGTATTCCGCCCTCGCGGGCGAGAAGTCGAGGCGTACGAGGACGCCGGGGACCGCGATGGAGGACATCAGGTGCCGGTACAGGTCGGACACGCGCTGCACCATGTCCTGATGCTGCGTCAGAATGTGCGACAGCACCTGGACTCCGGTGAAGGAGCCCACGAACACCCTCGCGATGGAGGCCACGTCCGTGTCGGGCAGCAGTTCGCCGTCCGCCTTGGCCCGCGCGAACATCTCCTCCGAGCGGTCCACCCAGCCCTGCATGGGCACCTGGCGGTCCAGACCGTCCAGCGCCCCCTGCTCCACCGTGAGCCGGACACTGCCGCGCACCAGCGGGTCACCGGCGCCGAGCAGATACGCCAGCAGCAGCGCCTCGTCGATCGCCGACTGGAGCGTCAGGTCCTGCTCCTGGACGGCGGGCACGGCGCTGACCTGCTTGGCCAGGACCTCCTGCGCGAGTTCCTCCTTGGAGGCGAAGTGGAAGTACAGCGCGCCCTTCGTGACTTCGGCCTTCTTGAGGATCTGGGAGATGGTCGCCGCCTCGTATCCGACTTCGTCGAACACCGCGGCGGCCGCGACGACAATCTTCTCCCGCGTCCGGATCGCTCGTTCCTGCCGCGCCACCACACACCTCCGTACGCCCCCCGTAAGCGAAAAATACCGTCAGGTACGTATGATACCAGAAGGTAACGCTCCGTAGCACCCGAGCAAGCCGAAGGCTTTGCGGACCGGACGGCCTTCAGGGCTACGGAGCCTCAAAACCGACCGGCGAGTTCGAGAATAAGACCGGGCGCCCGGTTTTGCAACCCCACCCCCAGCGCCCCTCCGGCCGCCCTCGACTCTCCGAAGAGAGCCACCATCTCCGCAGGCCAGCGCCCTATGAGCGGCCATGCGACCGAAACCGCCCACCCCCTCCCCCACCCACGGGCGCCAGACGTCAAGGCAGCGTCAAGGACTCAGGAACCGGCAGAGAGGTCTTGAATAAAAACCGGTTGGTTCGTATCTTCTGAAGCCTGTGGTCCCAACTACTGGGCTCTAATCAGGGGGAAGAGGTCGTGACCATGACCTTGCTCACGCTCACCAAGTCTGCCTCTGCCACGTCAGACGCGCAGAAAACCGACCACGTTGCTCCGAAAACGCCGTCGGCCGGCCGCGACGGCGAGGGGACAGCCACCGAGGAACTGACCCACCTGCTCTTCGACCAGCAGGACCGGGCCCGTGTCCACGACACCTGGCGCACCCTCGTCAGCGGCGAGGCGTTCGCCTACCGCCCGGGCCTCTCACCGGACGAGCGCACTGCGCTGTCGTACGACCGGCTCCGGCTGGTCAACGACGCGGTGGACAACCCGGAGGCACTCGCCTCCGACCCACGGCTGCTCGCCAGCCTGCATGAGTGGACGGGGTTCGTCGACGGTGCCCTCGGCACCCTCTCGGGCATCCACTACAACCTGTTCCTGGGCAGTTTCGTGGACCACGACGGCTACCGGCACGATCTGTCGGAGTACGTGTCGATGAACCGCACGGGAACGTTTCTCTGCACGGAGCTCGACCACGGCAATGACGCGGCGGCCATGGAGACCACCGCGACCCTGGACCCGGTCACCGGCGGTTTCGTCCTCGACACCCCGCACCCGGGGGCCCAGAAGTTCATGCCCAACACCAGCCTGATCGGGGGCCCGAAGAGCGCCCTGGTGGCCGCACGGCTGCTGGTCGAGGGCGACGACAAGGGAGTCTTCCTCTTCCTCGTGCCGCTCAGCGACGAGGTGGGGCACCTGCCCGGCATCACGGTCCGCGCGCTGCCGGCGAAGCTCGGCAGTTCGGTCGACCACTGCCTCACCTCCTTCGATCAGGTGTGGCTGCCGCGGGAGGCCCTGCTGGAGGCCGAGCACGGCCAGCTCTCTCCCGAGGGCGCGGTGACCAGCAGTGTGGGTAGCCGGCGCAAGAGGTTCCTGCGTTCCATCGGCCGGGTGACCACGGGCAAGCTGTGCATGAGCGCCGCAGCGATCGGGGTCTCCCGTACGGCGCTCGCCATCGCCGTGAAGCACGCGCACCGGCGGCACATCAGCGGCCCGAAGGCCGGGCAGCTGATACCGCTCGCGGCACACCGCAGCCACCACGGGCGGCTGTTGCACGCACTGGCCACCGGGTACGCCATGACCTTCCTGCACCGCGGTGTGGTGGCCCGCTGGGCCGAGCACACTTCGGCCGACCGGGCCGAGGTGGAGCGGCTGGTGGCCATCGCCAAGGGCTGGATCACCTGGCAGGCGCGGGACATCACGGTGGAGTGCCGGGAACGCTGCGGCGCGCAGGGGCTGTTCCGCGTCAACGGCCTCTCGGAGCTCCAGCAGGACCTGGAGAGCGCGGTCACCGCGGAGGGCGACAACCTTGTCGTCTGGCTCAAGGCCGGCGGCGAGATGCTCTTCGGGCACGACTCGGTCGAACGGGGCCACCTCGGCCCGGTCTCCCCCGACCAGGAACTCGCCGACCTGGCGTTCCTGCGCGGTCTGCTCGCCGAGGTCGAGTCCATCTGGCAGGCCCGCGCCCGGACCGCCCTGCGCGAGGGTCCCGCCGGTGATCCGGTGGGCCGCTGGAACGAGGCCTCCACCGCCGCCCTGGAGGTCGTCTCGGCCCACGCCCGCCTCCAGGCGGCGGACGCCTTCCTCGCGACGGCCGCCCAGGCGACCCAGCCGACGACCCGGTTCCTCCTGCACAGTCTGTGCCGCCTGTTCCTCCTCAGACAGATAGGCGAGCACACCGGCGACCTCCTCGCCGAGGGCCTCATGACCGCCGACCACGTACGCGGCCTCCCCAGGACCGTCGAGACCGTGATCGCCGACCTCGCGCCCCATATGACCACCCTCGTCGACGCGTTCGCCCTCCCGCCGGAGTACCTGGCCACGATCCCCCTCGCCGGCGGCACGCCCCTCACGCGGTACGCCGACGACCGGGCCCCGCTGGTCACCACCTGACCCGGCGCGCGTCGGCGCCCGGCACCGGGAGCCCGGCCCCGCCGGGGACGGGCTCCCGAGCCGCTCGTCACCCGGCAGGGCAGAGGGACCGGGTGTCGGCCGTGATCCACTTTCGGTGGGCGAGGGGTACGTAGGTGATCCACTCGTGCCAGGCGTCGGACACCGGCATGGCGGCGGGCCGGGGCGACGGGACCGCTCGGGACGGGACGGCGGGCGGGATGTCCGTCGGACGAACACCGGCCGGCTTCCCCGAGGCGAAGACCACGACGCGGAGCACCACGAACCGCCCGACCCCGGCCAGCGCGCTCGCGCTCAGGTAGACCGCTTGCTCGACGAGGACGCCGGGGGCGGGGTGCACGAGGTGCAGGGCGGCCATGGCCGCGCAGGTCACGCCGTACGCGGCGGCGGCCGAACCGGCCGCCTGGAGGTGCTCCCGCCGTCCGGCCCGGCGCCCGGCGCCGAAGGTGAAGCGGGCGTGCAGTTCGGTGGCCAGGACGGTCGACACGACCGTGACGACCGCGTTCGCCACGGCCCACGGCAGCAGCGCGGCCAGCAGGGCGACGGCCCCGCTGGACAGGACGCCGACACCGCCGCCGCAGACCACGAACCGCACGAACGAGGACAGCGGAGCGGTCGGCTCGGGGAGTTGGCGCGGCGTGTGCTCCGTCTGCTCCATCACGAACCATCCGTCCCCTCGTGGCGCCGCCGTCCACGTACGGCGTGCGTTGATAGGAACAGCGTACGTGCACGCGCACACTGTTCGCAAGGGGGTACGGTGTGCCGTCGCCGGGCAGGGTCACTGCCCGGCGACGACCGGGACGTCGGATGGGCAGGTGGTGATCGATCCGGCGTACCGGCAAGCTCACGCGTCGCCGCTGGTCAAGGTCTCCTGCGGGACGGGGCCGGTCTTCGGGAAGAGCAATCGGTAGAGGCCGGCCGCCAGGACGCCGCCGGCGAGGGGGGCGACGATGAAGAGCCACACCTGGGACAGCGCCGTCCCGCCGACGATGAGGGCGGGACCGAGACTGCGGGCCGGGTTCACCGACGTTCCGGTGATCGGAATGCCGATGAGGTGGACCACGGTGAGCGCCAGCCCGATGGTCAGCCCTGCCACGGTGGCGTTCGAGGCCTCGTCCGTCGCGCCGAGGGCGACGAAGACGAAGAGAGCGGTCAGCACCACCTCGGTCAGGAAGGCTCCGCCCCCGTTGATGTTGATGGCACTGGCCGCACCCCAGCCGTCGGCCCCGAGACCGGTGACCGAACGGCTGTAGCCGGGCGCTCCTTCGAACGTGGCCCACAGGAGCAGAGCGCCGAGGATGCCGCCGATGAACTGCGCGATCCAGTAGCCGATCGCCTGGACCAGCGGGATTCGCCCCGTCAGCAGGGCTCCGACGGTGACGGCCGGGTTGACGTGACAGCCGGAGACGGGCCCGAGCACGTACGCCAGCGCCAGGAGGACGAGGCCGAACGCGAACGCCGTGGCGACCACACCGGAGGCGAAACTGCTCCCGGCGGTCCCGAAACCGAACGACAGGGTCGCCACCCCGACGGCGAAATACACGAGCAGCCCTGTGCCCAGCAGTTCCGCGGCCAGCCTACGGATCATGTCGATTCCTTTCCGGACGGGCGACCGGCGCGCACTCCGCTCCGCGTGCGGTGCCGGACAGAGCCAGACCCCCACTCCTCACATGGGGTAATCGAACCACTGCGCAGGGTCAGGCGCACGCCGGGACCGGCCGGCCGTCACACCGCCTCGCACCAGGAGGGCTCTTTTCCCGGCACAGGACAGTCCGTCGACTATCTGGTCGGCCCGGTACCGCAGCTCGACACTGTTCAGCTGGACACCCATCACGGCTGCGAGTTCTTGGACGCGGAGGCCCAGTTGGAGAAGTACCGCCAAGTGCTGGACCGCATGGAGGCGAACGCGCTCAAGCCCGACGAGTCCCGCGACCTGATCCATCGCATCGCCCAGAGCACCTGAGAGAGCCGCTGATGCCCGACTACAACTGGCAAAAGTCCACGTTCAGCCCCGACGCCTCCAACTGCGTCCACGTCGCCGCCCACCCCACCACCGGCGCCGTCCTCCTCCACGAGAGCGACGCCCCCGGCACCGTGCTCACCACGAGCCCGGCGCCCCTGGGTCACCTCATACGCGCCCTGAAGGCGGGGGCCGGCCATTCCGACGCCTCACCCACGTAGCCCAGCCCCGTCCGTGCCGCCAACGTCGGAGCGCAGCTCCCACACATCCTGGAGATGAGCGCCCCCGGCACATGGAGAGCCTGTTATGCCCCACGACTGGCAGAAGTCCACCTACAGCGGCGACAGCATCAACTGCGTCCACGTCGCCGCCGACCCCACCACCGGCGCCGTCCTCCTCCACGAGAGCGACGCCCCCGGCACCGTGCTCACCACGAGCCCGGCGCCCCTGGGTCACCTCATACGCGCCC
>NZ_JBWKAJ010000003.1:614815-704868 GCF_056437585.1 Streptomyces sp. NPDC042364
CCTCAAAGCGGAGCGTGGCCGTCAGCCCGACGCCTCACCCACGTAGCTCAGCGTGTCCGTGCCGCCGCCGTCCTCCCAGGTGATGACGACGTCGTCGCCGGAACGGCGGACCGTGGCGAAGGTGATGTCCTCGTCGTCGACGTCCTGTGAGGCCATCGGACGCAGCGCCATACGGAAGTTGTTGTCGTCGCGGTACTTGCCGACGCCGGTCATGATGCCCTTGCCACCGATCATGTCGATGTAGGAGAGCGGGTGCTGGCCATTGAGGTCGCCCGAGGACTGCTCCTCGCCGATCGTCAGGGTCCGCGCCTCGTCGTCCTGCCACTGGCCCTCGACACCCTTGCCGGGCGGGGTGGACTCGTCCCCTCCGGCGTCGGTGTCGTCGGGGGTCGGGGTGTACTCCTCGGTCGGCTCACCGGTCGGTGTCTCCGACTCGTCGGCCCGCGCCGACACGCTCTGCCGGGGCTTGGCCGAGGTGTCGTCGCCGTCGTCGGAGGTGAGCAGGAAGATGCCGCCGCCGATCACCGCGAGGGCCGCCACGGCGGCGACCACGATGAGCGCGATCTTGCCGCCGTTGCCGCCGGAGGGCGGAGGCGGCGGATAACCGCCGTACTGCTGGCCGTAGTTCGGCACACCGGGCCCGCCAGGGGCGCCCGGCATGCCCGGCGCACCCCCGTAGGGCGGCTGCCCGCCGCCGTACGGCTGCTGCGGGGCCGTCGTGTAGGGGTTGGGCGGCGGACCGGGCTGACCGGGAGCCTGACCGCCCGCCCCCGGCGGGGGCCCGTACGGCCCCGGGTACGGCGGTTGCTGCGGCTGCTGGGCCCCGTAACCGTCGTACGGGGGCTGGCCGGGAGGCTGAGTCATCGGCGGGTGTCACTCCTCGGGTCGCTTCGGCGAGGCAAGGAACGCCTGCCTCAAGCGAGCCCAACATCCATCACCGGCTCAGCCGTACGCAAGTGCGTATCCCGGTTGGTTACGTGGTCAGTACATGACCGGAAGGCGGCCGGGGGCGGCCGTGGTGCCGCCGCCCCCGGGGCCGTTCAGTGCCTGCGTGCGCTCCGGCGGGGCCGTCCGCCGTTCGGCCACAGCCGCGGTCGGCGCCGGGCCGCGAGGTCCTCCGCCCAGCCGAAGGCGACGACACAGCCGACGATCAGCGCCCAGGTGACCGCCAGCACGGGCCAGGGGCTCTCCAGCAGCCAGGGGACGTTCTGCTCCAGGACCACCACGGACCAGAGCCGGTCCCACTGGGTCGCGGCGATGAGGATGCACGTGTTGTGCCACAGGTAGATCGTCACCGCTCGGGAGTTGAGGAAGGTGATCACCCCGTCCCAGCGGCGCAGCCGGCGCGGCCACCGGGGCCACGAGGGGCTGATGTGGAGCAGCAGGGCCACCGTGCCGAGCGACCACAGCGCCTGGGCGAACGGCATGGCGTCCAGGTCGTTGCCGTTGCCGAAGTCGTGGTTCAGGGCGTACCAGAGACCGGTCAGGGCCACGGCCGGGGCGACGGACGGGACGATGTACCGGGGGAGGCGCCTGAGCATGCCCTCCTGGTGGGCCATGCCGAGGATCCAGCAGGCGCCGAAGGTGCTGAAGTCCGTCAGCCCCGACGCGAACCGCTCCCCGGGCAGGGACAGATAGCCCAGTTGGAACACGGCCGACAGGACGACCGGCGCGAGGAGCGTCACCACGGGCACCGCGCGCAACGCGCGCAGCAGCACCGGGGACAGGACGACGTACCAGAGGTAGGCGCGGACGTACCAGAGGGGTCCGGCGAGTTCCGCGGCCCAGTCGGCGCCGATGAGGCCGTGCACGCCGGGCAGGCCCTCGGCGTACGGCGGGTCGCTGATCGGGAGGACCCAGAAGGTGAGGTGGAACCACCACCACGCCGGGTGCCCCTCCGCGTCGGGCCGCCAGCCCTGGGCGACCATCCCGGTCACGCCGATCGCGCCCAACAGCCATACGGGCGGCAGCAGTCGGCGGAGCCGGCCCTTGACGACCCGGACGGCCGGGCGCCTCAGCGAGCGGGCCATGAGGTTGCCGGCCAGCGCGAACATCACGCCCATGGAGGGGAAGACGAGCGGCAGCCAGGCCCATCCGGTGAGGTGGTAGAGGACCACGCGGAAGAGGGCGAGGGCCCGCAGGAAGTCGAAGTAGCGGTCGCGGGCGGGCGCGGACGGCGCCTGCGGGGTCTCCTCCGCGGAGGTCTGCGTCAGGGTGCTCATCCGACCGGGCTCCCCTCACGCGGCTGCGTCTCGGCATCGGGCGTACCCGCGCCGCCGGACCCGCCGGGATCACCCGGCAGTCCCACCGCGCCCGTCCGCCGCAGCTTCTGCCAGCGCAGCCGGCCGCCGGTCAGGGCGGTGATCCACGACTGGAGCAGGACGACGTACATCAGCTGGCGGTAGAGGAGTTGCTGGAGCGGCAGGGAGACCAGATGGGTCATGCGTTCCTTGTCGAGGTGGAAGGCGTAGGCCGCGCACACCGCCTGCACGGCCAGGACGCCGAACCACGCGCCGATCGTCCTCTCGGTCGGGCCGAACACCAGCCCGTACAGCAGGAACACGTCGATGAGCGGGGCCAGCAGGGGCGCGACCACCATGAACAGCGACACCAGCGGCAGGCCCACCCGTCCGAAGCGGCCCGAGGGGCCCCGCTCGAAGAGTGCCTTGCGGTGCTTCCAGATGGCCTGCATGGTGCCGTAGCACCAGCGGTAGCGCTGCGACCACAGCTGCTGCACGGATTCGGGTGCCTCGGTCCAGGCGCGGGCCTTCTCCGCGTAGACGACGTGCCAGCCGTCGCGGTGCATGGCCATGGTGATGTCGGTGTCCTCGGCGAGGGTGTCCTCGCTCATGCCGCCGACCCGTTCGAGCGCCTCGCGGCGGAAGGCGCCGACCGCGCCGGGGATGGTGGGCATGCAGCGCAGGACGTCGTACATCCGGCGGTCGAGGTTGAAGCCCATCACGTACTCGATGTGCTGCCAGGCGCCGATGAGGGTGTCCCGGTTGCCGACCTTGGCGTTCCCGGCGACGGCGCCGACGCGCGGGTCGGCGAACGGCTGGACCAGTTCGCGGACGGTGGACGGTTCGAAGACCGTGTCGCCGTCCATCATCACGATCAGGTCGTGCCGGGCGTTGGCGATGCCCCGGTTGAGGGCGGCGGGCTTGCCCGCGTTGAGCTGCCGTACGACCCTGACGTCCGGCAGGTCCCGGCCCAGCTCCTCGACGATCCGGGCGGTGCCGTCGCTGGAGCCGTCGTCGATGACGAGGACCTCGATGGGATGGTCACTGGCCACCAGCGACCGGACGGTCTTCTCGATGCACTTGGCCTCGTTGTACGCGGGGACGAGGACGGACACCGGTTCGGTGACGGGGCCCCGCGGTCCCCAGCGGAAGTCCCGGCGGCGGACCTTGCGGGCGTGGGCGACCGACAGGATCAGCATCAGGCCGAAGCGGGCGAGGACGAGGACGCCGACGACCGCGAGGGCCACGACGAGGATGCCGGTGATCCGCTCCGAGGCCTGGACGAGCGCCACCCACGCCTTGCCCTTCCACAGGCCGACCCCGGTGACCCCGGTGTGCGCGCTGGGCGCGTTCAGCGCCCCGGTGAGGTTGTGGAACTCGTATCCCTTGGCGCGCAGTTGGACGATGAACCGGTCGAGCGCGGCGACGGTCTGCGAGCGGTCGCCGCCGGAGTCGTGCATCAGCACGATCGCGCCCCTGCCGTCCTCGGGGGTGGCCCGGCGGATGATCTCGTCGACGCCGGGCCTGCTCCAGTCCTGGCTGTCGGTGTCGCTGACGACGGTGATGTAGCCGCGGCTGCCGATGTACTTCGTCACCGGCCAGGACCGGTTGTCCATCCGGCCCGAGAACGACGAGTACGGCGGCCGGAACAGCGAGGTCCGGATACCGGCGGCGCCCGCGAGCGCCATCTGGTTCTGGGACAGCTCCCAGTCGATGCGGCGTTTGGACTGGAGCGAGAGGTCGGGGTGGTTGAAGGTGTGCAGCCCGATCTCGTGGCCCTCGTCGACCATGCGCCGCACCAGGTCCGGATAGCGCGAGGCCATGGTGCCGGTGATGAAGAAGACGGCGTGCGCGTCGTGCTTCTTCAGCATGTCGAGGACCCTGGGCGTCCAGGTGGGGTCGGGGCCGTCGTCGAAGGTGAGGACCAGTTTGCGGTCGGGTACCTCGAGGCTGGTCTCGCGGCCCGAGCGGGTGTCGATCACCGGCCCGCCGTCGAGGATCCGCTGCGGCACCCGGTCGTTCGAC
This sequence comes from Streptomyces sp. NPDC042364, assembly GCF_056437585.1. NCBI lineage: Bacteria > Bacillati > Actinomycetota > Actinomycetes > Kitasatosporales > Streptomycetaceae > Streptomyces > Streptomyces sp. NPDC042364. Next base: position 619,081 of record NZ_JBWKAJ010000003.1, read on the forward strand.
ACGGGCGGCCGGACCCGGTGGTCGGCGAGGATCTCGCTGTGCACGTACCCGCGCAGCATCAGCATCGCCATCAGGGCGACGAGGACGAGGCAGGGCAGGATGTGGCGGAGCGGCAGCCGTACGGTCCGCCGCTTCGGCCGGCCCTTCGCGGGGCTCCCGGCCGTGCCGTCGGCGGCCTCGGACGAACGGGGTGTGCGGGTACGACACTTGGCGGCGGCACGTGAGAACGTGCCGCCGCGCCTGGAGCGGGTCATTATGCGGGGTTCTCCGGGGTCTGCGGGTCCTGCGGGTTCTCCGGCGCCGCGGGGCCGGGCTCGACCGGTGCCGGGGTCGGCGGACCGACGGCGACGGTGTCCGTCTCGGATCCCGGACCGGGATCGGCGCCGCCGGACTCGGAGGGCGTGGGCGAGGGACTGGGCGAGGCGCTGGAGCCGCCGCCCGGCGGCTGGGACGCGGGATCCGAGGGCTCGGTCTCCTTCACGCCGGTGCTCGGCTTCGGCTGCGGGCCGGCGCTCGCGCCGCCCGTGGGCCCGGCACTGGCGGAGGCCTCCGGCTCCTCCTTCTCCCCGGCGTCCCGGGCGCCGCGCGGGACGCCGCCCGGCGGGGGTGTCGCTCCCGGGGAGACCGACCCCGCGCTCGGCGGCGGCACGGCGCCGTCCGCCGTGTCGGCGATGCCGGCCGACTCGGTCGGCGGCGGCGGGGAGTCCACCTTGTCCGCGGGTGCCTTGTCCTTCTGCATGGGCATCGGCAGCCAGGGCGCGTCCGAGTTGCCGGACATCAGCGTGCCGACGATGACCACGGCGTACGCCGCGCAGGTCGTGCCGACCGCGATGCCGAGCCTGCGGTAGCGGTTGCGGCGGCGCCCCGACTCGTCCACGAAGACCGGTCCGTCGGGCCGGCCTCCGGCCGTCCCGGCCGCCCCGGCCGCGTCCTCGCCGGCGTGCCTGCCCGGCCCGTCCAGTTCCCGTCCGACGCCGTCCAGCTGGACGGTCACCTCGTGCGGGTCGTGGTTGCGGCCGGGCCGGCCGGGCTGCTCCCAGGGGGACGCCACGGCGGTGGGCCGCCCGGCCTCGCGCCCCGAGGCGTCGGGTTGCCGGGGCACACCGGCGAAGGCGCCCGGCTGCCGGGGCACCGCCCCCGTTCCCTCTGCGGCCTTGGGCCACAACAGGTCGTCTCCGGCAGAGGCGCCGGTCCTGGCGAACGGGTCGGCGGCGAGACCGCCCCCCGGTTCACCACGGTGTTCGTCACGGCGTTCGCCGTCGGACCGCTCCGGCTGGACGCCATGCGGCCACTTCTCCACGTGCACGCGCTTCCCCCCACGGGTTGCGGATGCATGTTCGATGCCGGACTCTCGCACTTTCCTGTACCGGACCGGGCCCCCACCCGATCCGGGGCGCCCCGCCCATCACACGCACCCGGAGGCCCGAATGTAGAGGTGGGAGAGATGTGCATGTGTGTGCTGTCAGGTGAAGCTCATCATGATGAGTGCATCCGTGGGCGGAATCCACCCGTCCTCCGGCTGTGAGAGCCATACTTCCGCCCCCGCATGTTCGGCGGCAGCTCGCCGCAGGGCATCGAGCCCCGGATGCGTGAACCCCTTCCGCCACACCAGCGAGACGGGTGACAGCGGTACGGGGTCGACGAGCGGCCGCAGCACACTGCGCGGCATGGGCGGGAAGTCCACCACCGCCAGCACGGGGGTCCGCGTCTTGGCCATGACCCGCGCGAACTCCTCCTCCCCCACCACGAGCGGCACCGCGGGCGCGACCTCGATCCCCCGCCCCTCGAACAACTTCCGGGCCAGCTCCGTCCACTCCGGTGTACGGGGGTTGCCGGCGCCCGCGTACACGGTCTCGCCCCTCAGCTCCGCCAGCGGCACGGCGTCCAGCGCGGCCAGCCGGTGGTCCTCGGGCAGGATCACCGCCATCGGCTCGTACCGCACGGGCTGCTGCTCCAGCCGCGCCCGCACCGCCGGGTCCAGCCCCGCGAACCTCCCGAACGACACGTCCAGCCGTCCGGCGAGGATCTCGGCGGCGGCATACGTCAGCCCGCTCTCGTACCGCGCCAGCAACTCCACGTCGGGCACCAGCTCGCGGGCCCGCCGCAGCACCCGTACGCCGGTGGCCAGCCCCGGCGAGTTCAGGTCCACCAGCAGGGGCCGGGCCTGCCGGAACGCCCCCACGAGCGCGTCCTGCGCCTCCAGCACCCGCCGCGCGTACGGCACCAGCCGCTCCCCGTCGGGCGTCAGCACCACCTGCCGCGTCGTCCGCACGAACAGCTCCGCCCCCAGCTCCCGCTCCAGCCGCCGCACATCCCGGCTCAACGCCTGCTGCGCGACATAGAGCCGAGCGGCGGCCCGGGTGAAGTGCAACTCGTCGACGACGGCGAGAAAGGCGCGCAACAGCCGCGGCGCCACGGCATCGGAGGCGATGGACATCCGCCGAATTTACAACCGGGTTGCGTGAATCACCACGGAGTAGGTGTTGGACGGTGGATCAAGGACCGGGCGACGGTAGGACGCATGCCGCACCGCTCGAACCCTCTGCTGACCGTGACCGCCGACCAGCTGGTGGCAGTCGACTTCACGCCCAGGCGCCCCCAGGAGCGCGACGACCCCGGTACCGCCCGGCCCCAGGAGCGCGACGCCCCCGGCACCGCCCGGCCTCGGGGGCGCGGGGAACCGCGCCCCGAACCTCCGCGCACCCCCAACGCCCCGCGCGCCGCCTCCTACCGGCGCCTCTTCCGACACCCCGGCGCCCGCGCCTTCACCCTCGGCGCCCTCCTCGCCCGCCTCCCCATGGGCATGTTCAGCGTGAGCGCGATCCTCATGATCGCCCCGGCCCGCGACTCCTACGCCCTGGCCGGCGCCGTCGTCGCCACCGGTCTCGCCGCGACCGCCCTGGTCGCGCCCTACACCGCCCGCCTGGTCGACCGCCACGGCCAGGCCCGCGTCGCCGTCCCGGCCACCGCGCTGGCCCTCCTCGGCGGTCTCTCCCTGATCGCCTGCGTCCACTGGAACGCCCCCGCCTGGACCCTCTTCGCCTCCTACGCGGCCACCGCGACCGCCCCCAACACCGGCGGCATGGCCCGCGCCCGCTGGGCCCACCTCCTGAAGGACGACCCGGCGGCCCTGCACACCGCCAACTCCTTCGAACAGGCCGCGGACGAACTGTGCTTCATGGTCGGCCCCGTCATCGCCGCCTTCCTCTGCACCGCCCTCTTCCCCGAGGCCGGCACCCTGATCGGCGGCCTCGTCTTCCTGACCGGCGTGCTGGTCTTCAGCGCCCAGCGCGCCACCGAGCCGCCGCCGAGCGGCCGTACGACCGCGAAGTCCCCCGTCCGCGCCCCCGGCATCCCCGCCCTCCTCGCCGTCTTCCTCGCCATGGGCGCCGTCTTCGGGTCCCTGGAGGTCGTCACGATCGCCCACGCCGACGCACAGGGCGACGCCTCCGCGGCGGGGCTGATCCTCGGCCTCCAGGCGGCGGGCTCCTGCGCCGCGGGGCTCGCGTTCGGGGCGATACGGGTGACCCGCTCCGCCGAACGCCGCTTCCCCGTCTGCCTCGCGGCCATGGCGGCCCTGATGACCCTGCCCTGGCTCACCGCCTCGGCCACCGGCTCCCTGCTCCCCCTCGCCCCCGCCCTGCTCGTGGCCGGCATGGCCACCGCCCCCACCATGGTCACGGCGATGTCCCTGGTCCAGGAGCGCACCCCCGGGGGCCAGTTGAACGAGGGCATGACCCTCGCCGTCACCGGCCTGCTCGGCGGCATCGCGGGCGGTTCCGCGCTCGGCGGCTGGATGGTGGACCACGGTCCGGGCCCGGCCACCACCGGCTTCGGCATCCCGGTCGCCGCCACCACGCTCGCCCTGCTGCTCTCCCTGGCCGCGCCGAGACGGCGTACGGCCGATTTCCGCACCCCCCATTGACGTGTCCACGCCCGACGCTTACCTTCGCCCGTCGAATCGCTTCGACGTGACTCGTCGAAACGATTCGACTGCGCGGCGCCCCGAGAACCCATCCGACTCCCCCGGAGGCACTGGATGCTGACGGCACGACGGCGTGTGACGGCGGTAGAACGGCGCGGAGCGACGGCGGAAGGACACGCGACGACACCCGCCACGGCGGCGAAGGGACGCCGGACGGCCCGCGGCGGCGCGGAGTGAAGTTCACCGACGGCTACTGGCTGCTGCGGGAGGGCGTCACCGCCGCCCACCCGGCGCAGGTCCTCGACGTCACCGCCACCGACGCGGGCGCCCTGGAGATCCTCGCGCCCACCCGGCCCGTCCGCCACCGCGGCGACCTGCTGAAGGGGCCGGTGGTGACGATCAGCGCCCACGCCCCGATGCCCGACGTCATCGGCGTCACCCTCACCCACTTCGAGGGCGAGCGGCCCCGCGGCCCCGAGTTCGAGCTCACCACAGAGGAGTTCACCCCGCACATCTCGTACGACGACGAGCACGCCGGCCTCACCGCCGGTGAGCTCTCCGTCCGCGTGGCCCGCACCGGCCCCTGGCGGGTCGACTTCCTCGCCCGCGGACGCACCCTCACCGGCAGCGGCCCCGGGTCGACGGGGATCATGCGGGACGGATCCGGCGCCCACCATCTGCGCGAGCAGCTGAACCTCGGCGTCGGCACCTCCGTCTACGGCCTCGGCGAGCGCTTCGGCCCGCTCGTGAAGAACGGCCAGGTCGTCGACGTCTGGAACGCCGACGGCGGCACCGCCACCGAACAGGCCTACAAGAACGTGCCGTTCTATCTGACGGACGCGGGCTACGGCGTCTTCGTCGACCACCCGGGCAAGGTGTCCTTCGAGGTCGCCTCGGAGGTGGTGTCGAGGGTCCAGTTCAGCGCGGAGACCCAGCGGCTGACGTACTACGTCGTCTACGGCCCCACCCCGAAGGAGATCCTCCGCAAGTACACGGCCCTCACCGGCCGCCCGGCCCTGCCGCCCGCCTGGTCCTTCGGCCTGTGGCTGTCGACCTCGTTCACCACGTCCTACGACGAGGAGACGGTGACCTCGTTCATCGAGGGCATGCGGGAGCGCCGGCTGCCGCTGTCCGTGTTCCACTTCGACTGCTTCTGGATGCGCGAGTTCCAGTGGTGCGACTTCGCGTGGGACCCGAGGGTCTTCCCGGACCCGGAGGGCATGCTGGCCCGCCTCAAACGCCGGGGCCTGCGGATCTGCGTCTGGATCAACCCGTACATCGCCCAGCGCTCACCGCTGTTCGCCGAGGGCAGGGCGCTCGGCCATCTGCTCCGCAGACCCGACGGCGGTGTCTGGCAGTGGGATCTGTGGCAGCCCGGCATGGCCCTCGTCGACTTCACCAGCCCGGCGGCCCGCCAGTGGTACGCGTCGAAGCTCCGGGCGCTGCTCGCGCAGGGCGTCGACTGCTTCAAGACCGACTTCGGGGAGCGGGTCCCGCTGGACGTGACCTGGTCCGACGGCACCGACCCCGAACGGATGCACAACTACTACACCTACCTCTACAACCGCACCGTCTTCGACGTCCTCCGCAAGCACCGGGGCGAGGGCGAGGCGGTCCTCTTCGCCCGCTCCGCGACCACCGGAAGCCAGCGCTTCCCCGTCCACTGGGGCGGCGACTGCGAGTCGACGTACGAGGCGATGGCCGAGTCGCTGCGGGGCGGCCTGTCGCTGGGGCTGTCGGGCTTCGGGTACTGGAGCCACGACATCGGCGGCTTCGAGGGCACCCCGACGCCCGCGCTGTTCAAGCGGTGGATCGCCTTCGGCCTGCTCTCCTCCCACAGCCGGCTGCACGGCTCGTCGTCGTACCGGGTGCCCTGGCTCTTCGACGACGAGTCGGTGGACGTCCTTCGGACGTTCACCCGCCTGAAGCTCGGCCTCATGCCCTACCTGTACGAGGCCGCGCGCACCGCGCACCGCGAAGGCGTGCCGATGATGCGGGCGATGGTCCTGGAGTTCCCCGACGACCCCGGCTGCGCCCATCTGGAACGCCAGTACATGCTCGGCCCCGACCTCCTCGTGGCACCGGTCCTCAACGACGAGGGCGACGTCGCGTACTACGTCCCCGAGGGCACCTGGACCCACTACCTCACCGGCGGGACGGTCGACGGCCCCCGCTGGGTCCGCGAACGGCACGGCTTCCTGAGCCTGCCGCTGCTGGTGCGCCCGGGGGCGGTGATCCCGGTGGGCGCCGTGACGGACCGCCCGGACTACGACCACGCCGACGGCGTCACCCTGCACGCGTACCGCCTCGCCCACGGCGCCCAGGTCACCGTCCCGGTGGGCGACGTGACCTTCACCGTCGTACGGGAGGGGGACGTCCTGCGGGCCTCCTGCGGCGACCCGAGGGCCCCCTGGGGCCTGTCCGCGGACGGCCGGGAGGTCCGGGCGGAGCCCGGCACGGGCTTCCTGACGGTGGAAGTGGAGCCCGACCCGGAAGGCGGGGGAGCGCGATGACGGTGAAGATCACGGACGTGGCGCGGCACGCGGGGGTCTCCCCCAGCACCGTGTCGTACGCGCTGAGCGGCAAGCGCCCGATCTCGGCGGAGACCAAGGCGCGGGTCGAGGCGTCCATCCGCGAGCTGGGCTACCGCCCGCACGCGGGTGCCCGCGCCCTGGCCAGCAGCAAGTCGAACGTGCTGGCGATGGTGGTGCCGTTGCGGGCCGGGATCCATGTGCCGGTGGTGATGGGCTTCGCGGTGTCGGTGGTGACGTCGGCCCGCGCACACGACCACGATGTGCTCCTGGTGACCCAGGAGGAGGGCGAGGAGGGACTCCGCCGGGTCGCGGACACGGCCCTCGTCGACGCGTTGATCGTGATGGACGTCCAACTCCACGACCCCAGACTGCCGTTGCTGCGCATGCTGGACCGCCCCTCGGTGCTGATCGGCTTCCCGGCCTCGGCCGACGGCCTGACCTGCATCGACCTGGACTTCCGGGCGGCGGGCGAGTTGTGCGTGGACCACCTGGCCGGTCTGGGCCACCGTGTCGTGGGCCTGATCGGCTCGCCTCCCGAGGTCTACGTCCGCCGCACCTCGTTCGCGCAGCGGGTCCTCCAGGGTTTCACCGCCGCCGCCACCCGGCACGGCATGACCTCCACGGTCCATCCCTGCGAGGCCACGCCCGCCGGGGCCCGCGAGGTCGCCGAGCGCCTGCTGCGCGAACACCCCGCCCTCACCGGCGTGGTGGTGCACAACGAAGCCGTCCTGGACCACCTCCTGGACGCCTTCGAGCACCTCGGCCTGCGCATCCCGGCCGACCTCTCGGTCACGGCCCTCTGCCCCGACGACCTGGCGACGTCCCTCCGTGTCCCTCTCACCTCGATCGCCATCCCGTCGACGGAACTGGGCGAACAGGCGGTGGACCTGCTGATGAGGAAGCTGACCGGCACGCCCGTCCCCCAGGCCACCCTGCTCGCCCCGCACCTGACCCCCCGAGCGAGCACGGCCCGCCGCCTGACGGGCTGAGGAGCGGCGCGAGGAGCGGAGGGCGGAGGCGCGCAACGCAGCGGGGCCCGGTGGTCTGAGCGACCACCGGGCCCCGCTGTTCATGCGTCACATGGGAATTGTGGAGATGGCGGGAATCGAACCCGCGTCCAACGGTGCGGAACCAGGGCTTCTCCGTGTGCAGTTCGCTATGAGTTTCTCAGCCCCGGCGATCACGCGAACAAGTCGCCGACGGGCTCAGTCACTGTTTGATTTCCCTCTTCACCCCGTGACCGGGATCAAGGTTTAGTCCCCTAGCTGATGCCAGGATCCGGGTCGGGAACAGCCCCGGGCTGACACTCCCTTTAGATGAGAGGCTCGGTCTCGCTACCTGAGATCAGGCGGCGAGAGCGAAGCGCTGCTCGGGAGAATCGCTCTTAACAGTGGCGATTATTTTTTTCGGCCTGTGGTTTACGAGATCATGGCCGCTTCCTCGACACGCTTCCCCTGCTTCGACATCCGCTGTCGAAACCGATCATCCCCATGTTGTTTTTTCAACCCCTCCGGAGAGGGCGCTGCACCCGCTGTGCGGTGCGGATGCCATCGTACGTGACCAACGCGCGCGCGTGCCACCGTATTCCCGGCCGCCACGCGCCCGTCACCCCGGCTACGCGCGCTGCTTCCGCTTAGCCGCCGCGATCGCGCGGTCCGACTCGCGCCGGTCCTGCTTCTCCCGCAGGGTCTGCCGCTTGTCGTACTCCTTCTTGCCTCGTGCGAGCGCGATCTCCGCCTTGGCACGGCCGTCCTTGAAGTACAGGGCGAGGGGCACGATCGTGTGACCCGTCTCCTGGGCCTTGGCCTCCAGCTTGTCGATCTCCTCGCGGTGCAGCAGCAGCTTCCGCTTGCGGCGCGCGGAGTGGTTGGTCCAGCTGCCCTGGTGGTACTCGGGGATGTGCGCGTTGTGCAGCCACGCCTCTCCCCGGTCGATCTGGACGAAGCCGTCGGTCAGCGAGGTCCGGCCCTCGCGCAGCGACTTGACCTCGGTGCCGGTCAGGACGAGCCCGGCCTCGTAGGTGTCGATGATCGCGTAGTCGTGGCGGGCCTTCTTGTTCTGGGCGACGATCTTGCGCTTGCCGCCCTTCTCGCCGTCCCTCGCCTTGGCGGCCGCCCCGCCCTGCTTGGGCTGGGACTCCTTGGGTACGTACATTCCCTTGCTCATAGTGCCGTCCATTTTCGCACTACGGAGGGGTGCCGGGGAAAGCCGATTACTCGTACTCGCCGAGCCCGCTCAGGACCGTCTCGGCCCGCTGCAGGGCGTCGTCGGCGGCGTCCAGGTCGGGTGTGATGCCCCTGCCGTCGACGCCGCGGCCGGAAGGGGTGCGGTAGTGGCCGACGGTCAGCTCGGCGACGGACCCGTCGGGCAGACGGCTCGGCATCTGCACGGAGCCCTTGCCGAAGGTGCGGGAGCCCACGACCACCGCGCGGCCCCGGTCCTGGAGCGCTCCGGTGAGCAGCTCGGCCGCGCTCATCGTGCCGCCGTCGACGAGTACGACCAGGGGTCTGGTGCTGTCGCCGCCCGCGTCGGCGTGCAGGGCGCGCTGTTCGCCGTTGACGTCGTAGGTGGCGACGAGGCCGCCGTCGAGGAAGGCGGAGGAGGCGGTGACGGCCTCGGCGACCAGGCCGCCGGAGTTGCCGCGGAGGTCGAGCACGAACCCCCGCGCGCCCTCGGCCTGCTCGACGGCGGCGCGCACCATGTCACCGGAGCCCTTGGTGAACGCGTCGGCCTTGATCACGGTGATCCCGCCGGCGAGGCGGCTGACGGTCACGTCCTCGGTGGACAGTCGGGCCCTGCGCAGGGTCTCCTGCCACGTGCGGGTGCCGCGCTGCAGGCCCAGCGACACCTTCGTACCGGCGGCGGCGTCCTCGGCGGTGTCCTGCTCCCCGTCGATCGCGTCGCCGCGCAGTAAGGAGACGACGTCCGTGACGGGGCGGCCGTCGACCTTCTCGCCGTCGACGCTGACGAGCCGGTCCCCGGCGCGGATCCCGGCGTCGGCGGCGGGCGAGCCGTCCTGGACCCGGGTGATCTCGACCCGGCCGTCGCGCTCCAGCCGCGCCCACAGCCCGACGCCGGTGTACTCGCCGTCGAGGGCTTCCTCGAACTCCTCGTACTCGCCCTCGGAGTAGACCGCGCCCCAGCGGTCGCCGCTGCGGCTGACGGCCCGCTCGGCGGCCTCCATCGGGGACTTGCCCTCGGCCATGGCCTCGGCGGCGGCCTCGGCGACGTCCTGCTGCCGGGCGGCCGGGGCGGAGCGGGCTGCGCCGGTGGCGCCCTCCTCGCGGTACCGGTCGCCGAAGGAGCCGGTCGCGGCGCCCGTGGCGAGCACGCCGGCGAAGACCAATGTCAGCGCCGCCCCGCGGCCGATGCGGCGGGGCTGGGAGAACAGGTCGCGGCCTGGCATGTCGGCGAGTCTAGGACAACGGGAGGGACCGTACCGGACCTTGCCGGTACGGCCCCGTTGGCGTACGTCACACCATCGGACATGCCGTGATGTGCGGCACATCTCCTCCCCTGGTCGTGCGCCCGGCCCTCAGACCCTGAGGTACTTCCGCAGCGCGACGAACGCGGCCATGGCCGGCATGAGGAGACCGATCGCCAGGACCAGCGGCAGCTTGGTCAGCACGACGTCCCAGCCGATGAAGTTGACCAGCGGGATCTTCTCCGCGAGCCACTGGTCGACGAGGAAGTACTTGCCGCCGACGATCAGCGTCCCGGCGAAGCCCGCGCCGATCAGGCCCGCGATCGCGGCCTCCATGATGAACGGCGCCTGGATGTAGAAGCCGGACGCGCCCACGAGCCGCATGATGCCGATCTCCCGGCGCCGGCTGAACGCCGAGACCCGCACCGTGTTCACGATCAGCAGCAGCGCCACGACCAGCATCAGACCCATCACCCCGAGCGCCGCGACGTTCATGCCGCCGAGCAGGTTGAACAGGTTCTCCAGCACGTCCCGCTGGTCCTCGACCGACTGGACCCCGGCCCGCCCGGAGAAGGCGGTGTCGATCACCTTGTACTTCTCCGGGTCCTTGAGCTTGATCCGGTACGACTCCTGCATCTGGTCCGGGGTGAGGGAGGCGGCCAGCGGGGAGTCCTTGAACTGCTCCTTGTAGTGCTTGTAGGCCTCGTCCGCCGACTCGTAGTAGACCTGCTCCACGATGTCGAGCTTGCCCAGGTCGTTCTTGATCTGCTGCTTCTGCTCCGTGGTGACGGCACCCTTGGAGCAGTTGGCGTCCGCCTCCGCGTCCGCCTTGTTGCAGAGGAAGATCGACACCTGGACCTTGTCGTACCAGTAGCCCTTCATCGAGCTCACCTGGTCCCGCATCAGCAGGGAGCCGCCGAACAGGGCGAGCGAGAGGGCCACCGAGATGACGACCGCGAAAGTCATCGTGAGATTGCGGCGGAGACCCACACCGATCTCCGACAGGACGAACTGCGCGCGCATGGCGTCTGGTCAAGCCTTTCCGTGGACGGTCGTCGAGCAGTGGTCAGTGCTGGTAGCCGTAGACGCCGCGCGCCTGGTCGCGGACGAGGCGGCCCTTCTCCAGCTCGATGACGCGCTTGCGCATCTGGTCCACGATGTTCTGGTCGTGGGTGGCCATGACCACGGTCGTACCCGTCCGGTTGATCCGGTCGAGCAGCTTCATGATGCCGACGGAGGTCTGCGGGTCGAGGTTGCCGGTGGGCTCGTCGGCGATCAGCAGCTTGGGCCGGTTCACGAAGGCCCGCGCGATGGCGACGCGCTGCTGCTCACCGCCGGACAGCTCGCCCGGCATCCGGTCCTCCTTGCCGCCGAGGCCGACCAGCTCCAGCACCTGCGGGACGGACTTGCGGATCTCGCCGCGCGACTTCCCGATGACCTCCTGGGCGAAGGCGACGTTCTCGCCGACCGTCTTGTTCGGCAGCAGCCGGAAGTCCTGGAACACCGTCCCCAGCTGGCGGCGCATCTGCGGCACCTTCCAGTTGGACAGGCGCGCGAGATCCTTGCCCAGCACATGCACCTGCCCCTGGCTGCACCGCTCCTCCCGGAGGATCAGCCGCAGGAAGGTGGACTTTCCGGAGCCGGAGGACCCCACGAGGAACACGAACTCGCCCTTCTCGACCTCCAGGGACACATCCCTGAGGGCGGGGCGGGTCTGCTTCGGGTAGACCTTGGACACGTTGTCGAATCGGATCACGGATGCACCACAGGCCGTCGGGGAATGGATGGTCGAGACTGTACCGCTACCCGTCCTCGTCAGAGGTGCGGGGAAGTGGGCGAGTGACCTCGACGAGCCCGGCCCGTGCGACGAACGGCACCCGTCCCTTTCGCGGGCGCCCGCGCACGCTCCGGAGGAACCTGGCACAGTGGAGTAGGCGGGGACCGGCGGATCAGCGGAACGCACCGGTTCCGCCAAGCGTTGAGGTGTGTGTGAGGCCATTGCAAGGAGGGCGAGGCGCATGACGTACGACCGGTTGGTGTGCGCGAACTGCGCGTCGCCCGTCGCCGAGGGCCGCTGCCATGTGTGCCGGGCCAGTCGCGAGCGGCTCCAGCAGGAGAACCCGTTCGCGGGCCTGAGCCCGATGACCCTGATCGCCCTCCTGGCGATCCTGATAACGGCTCTGGCGCTGCTGGCGCACCAGACGACCGCGTAGGGCGACGGCAGCGGAGAGTGAGCGACCGGCGGTCACGGCCGGCCGCGACCGGATACGACGAAGGCCCGGGGCCGGAAGCGCTGCCCCGGGCCTTCACCCGTGTGTGGTGCCGTGCGTGACCGCGAGAGGTCAGGCGGCGGCGCCGCGGCCGTCCATCAGGCGCGGCAGCAGACGGAAGCCGATACCGCCGACGATCATCGTGGCGGCCCCGACCAGCAGGAACGTGGTCTCGGCGGCACCCGTCTCGGCCAGCTCACCGGTCCCGGAGCCCTGAGCCTCGGTCTCGGAACCGGTGTCGGTCAGCTGCGAGGAGCCCTCTTCCTGGACGACCTCGTCGTTGCCGCCGTCGGGGTCGGCGCCACCGGAGGTGGCGTCACCGCCGCCGATGGTGGAGGAACCGCCGCCCGAGGTGGAGTCGCCGCCGCCGATGGAGCTGTTGCCACCCGAGTTGCCGTTGCCACCCGTGGAGCTGTTGCCACCCGAGTTGCCGTTACCGCCGGTGGAGCCGTTGCCGCCCGAGTTGCCGTTGCCACCGGTGGAGCTGTTGCCACCCGAGTTGCCGTTACCGCCGGTGGAGCTGTTGCCACCGGAGTTGCCGTTGCCGTTCGAACCGCCGTTGCCGTTCGAACCGCCGTCGGTCGTGGTGCCGCCGTCCGTGGTGGTACCGCCGTCGGTGGTCGTACCACCGTCCGTGGTCGTACCACCGTCGGTCGTGGTGCCACCGTCCGTGGTCGTACCACCGTCCGTGGTCGTACCACCGTCGGTCGTCGTGCCACCGTCCGTGGTCGTACCACCGTCGGTCGTCGTACCGCCGGTCGTGCCCTGCGTGGCACCGATGGACGTGCCGTCCGTGTCACCCTCGGTGTCGACCGAGACACCGACGTCGGCGGAGACGCCGTTACCGGTGTTGACGCCGATACCGACGCCGAGGTCGAGAGCGGAAGCGGCACCCGCGGCGGTCAGCGACGCGCCGGCGGCGATCACGGCACCCGCGGCGATACGCGCCACGCGGATCCGCGTCTTCTTCGTCATATGGCTGCTACCCCCAGTAGCTCATCAGAAAATGGAGCAGCGCCCGGGGCCGCGATCAACGGGGGCAGTCGGTAGCTTCGAAGTCCCCCGGTTCACATGCGTCCCAGTAATGCGCATGCCACGCGCCAGCCTTCCCAGTTTTTGATGCAACGTCAAGGTCGTTGCGTACGCGATGTCCTGTTCACCGGATTTGACCGCGGTAACGTCGTGTGAGTGTGACGTAAAACCCAGACATCCCCCTACAGACAAGGCAACTGCCATCCGGTGAATGGCAGTTGCCTTGTCGACAAAGCGCTGAAATTGTCCGGGGTTGTGCGGCGGGGTCGCTTCCCCTACTTCTCCTGCTGCTTGCGCCAGCGAATTCCGGCCTCCAGGAAGCCGTCGATCTCGCCGTTGAACACTGCCTCGGGGTTGCCGACCTCGTAGTTGTTCCGCAGGTCCTTGACCATCTGGTACGGGTGGAGGACGTACGAACGCATCTGGTTGCCCCAGGAGTTGCCGCCGTCGCCCTTGAGCGCGTCCATCTTGGCCTGCTCCTCCTGGCGGCGCCGCTCGAGCAGCTTCGCCTGGAGGACGTTCATGGCCGTGGCCTTGTTCTGGATCTGCGAGCGCTCGTTCTGGCAGGAGACGACGATGCCGGTCGGCAGGTGCGTGATGCGCACGGCGGAGTCGGTCGTGTTGACACCCTGGCCGCCGGGGCCGGAGGACCGGTAGACGTCGATGCGCAGCTCGGACTCGTCGATCTCGACGTGGTCGGACTGCTCCACGACGGGGAGCACCTCGACACCGGCGAAGGAGGTCTGGCGGCGCCCCTGGTTGTCGTAGGGCGAGATCCGGACGAGGCGGTGCGTGCCCTGCTCGACGGAGAGGGTGCCGTACGCGTACGGCGACTGCACGGCGAAGGTGGTCGACTTGATGCCGGCCTCTTCCGCGTACGACGTCTCGTAGATCTCGGTCTTGTAGCCGTGCTGCTCGGCCCAGCGCAGATACATCCGCTGGAGCTTCTCCGCGAAGTCGGCCGCGTCGACGCCTCCGGCCTCGGCGCGGATGTTGACGAGCGCCTCACGGGAGTCGTACTCGCCGGAGAGGAGCGTACGGACCTCCATCTCGTCGAGGGCCTTCTTCACGGAGGCGAGCTCCGCCTCGGCCTCGGCGCGGGTGTCCGGGTCGTCCTCCTCCTCGGCCATCTCGAAGAGGACACCGAGGTCGTCGATACGACCACGGAGCGCCTCCGCCTTCCTGACCTCGGCCTGGAGGTGGCTCAGCTTGCTGGTGATCTTCTGCGCCTCGTCGGGGTTGTCCCACAGGGACGGCGCGGCCGCCTGCTCCTCGAGCACGGCGATCTCTGCCCTCAGCTTGTCGAGGTCCAAAACGGCCTCGATCGACTCCATGGTCGAGGAGAGGGACTTCAGCTCTTCGGATACATCGACGACTGCCACGCCCCCAGCGTAACGGCTACGGCAACGGATCCCTCCCGGGAGCCTGTGAGCACCTCAGAGCTCGGGGGTGCGGGTTCGCTCTGCGGTGCGGGTGGCTGGGGGCTGATCGCGCAGTTCCCCGCACCCCTGGAAAAGCAGGGGCCTGCGGCCCCGTGCTTCTCCGATGAAGGGCGGGCCGCAGGGCCCGTTCCTTCAGGGGCGCGGGGAACTGCGCGAGAAACCACGACGAACCCGCAGCCGCCGGACAACAGTGGCCCCCGAGTCAGAAGGCGCCCCGGTCAGGGAGAACCCGGCGCCGAATTCTTCGTGTCGGACGGCGCTCCGCCCTCCTCGTCCCCGGAGGTGGCCGCCCACGTCCCCAACCCGACCACGGCGATCAGCGCCACCGCCGCCGCGCCGAGCGTGATCCGGCGGCGACGGGCGGTCGCCCGGTTCCGCGCGGACCCCGGCCGGGGCGCCCCCGCCGCCCGGGGTGCCCGCGCGGTCCCCCGCGCGCCCCCGGCCAGCTCGTCGGGGGCCGGCACCCGCATCGACGTGTGCGTGTCCCGGTTGGAGTCCGGCTTGGCCCCCGGCACCAGCGGCACGGCCCCGCGCCGCACCCGCTCCCGCGGGGCGGCCGCCTCCGCCGGCTTCTCCTCGTACGCGTCCTGCGTCTCCGTCCCCGGCTCGTCGACGTCCAGCGGCGGCATCCCGGCCAGCAGGGGCAGCTGCTCCCGCAGCCGCGCCGCCAGCTCCGACGCCCGCAGCCGTGAGGCCGGGGCCTTGGCCAGGCACTGCACGAGCAGCTGCCACAGCTCCTCGGGGATGCCGGGCAGGGGGACGACCGTCTCGGTCACATGACGGCGCAGCACCGCGCCGGGGTGGCCCCCGCCGAACGGGGTGAAGCCCGCCAGCAGCTCGTACAGGACCGTCGCGAGGGCGTAGATGTCCACGGCCGCCCTCGGCGGCAGGCCCTCCACTATCTCGGGCGCGAGATAGTCCGGCGTCCCGATGATCTTCGTGGCGCGGGTCCGCCGGGGAGAGTCGATCAGCTTCGCGACGCCGAAGTCGGTCAGCAGGGCCGGGTGGGAGCCGCCGGGACCGAGCGGGCCCTGCATGTCCAGCAGCACGTTCTCCGGCTTGACGTCCCGGTGCACGATCCCTGCCGCGTGGGCCGCCGCGAGGCCGTCCGCGACATCGGCCACGATGGCGACCGCCGCCTCGGGGGCCATGCGGCGCTCCCGGTCCAGCCGGGTGCGCAGATCGGTGCCCCGGACGAGGTCCATGACGAGGGCGAGGTCGTTGCCGTCGACGACGAGGTCGCGCACGGACACCACGTTCGGGTGGTCGAGACCCAGCAGCGCCGTGCGCTCCTGGACGAAGCGGCTGACGAGCTCCTGGTCGGACGAGAGGTCCTCGCGCAGCAGCTTGATCGCGACGGGGCCCTCCGGGCCCTCACCCAGCCACACCGTGCCGGCGCTGCCCCGCCCCAGAATCTGGTTCGCGGTGTACCGGCTTCCGATCTTCCGTCCCAAGACTGCTCCTACAGGCCGCGTGTTGGCGACAAAGCTACGCGCCCGAAGAGCCAACCTTCACCGCCGAGGCGGAAATCACCCCTCAGATGTCGACAAGTCCCCAACCCGGGCGCGGTTGCCGGACGGATCGCCGACCGCGCCCGTCACTGACCGGAACCAGATCCTCCGGAACCCGAGTCGGTCAGGTCGCCGATCCACTTGGTCGCCGTGTTGAACCAGTCGGTCAGCTGCTCCCAGTAGCCCTTGCCGGTCCCGATCCACTGCTGGAGGGGGGTGAACTCCCAGATCAGCCAGCCGCCGACGAAGAGCAGGACGATCATGAACAGGCAGCCCTTGAGACAGCCCAGCCCCGGGATCCTCATCGGGTTGGCGCTGCGCCGACGCGGCTCGCGCGGCGGCCTCGGCTCGCGCTGCGGTCGCGGCGCGGGCTGCTGCGGCTGGGGCTGCGGCGCGGGCGCGTACCGCTGCGGCTGCTGGTGCTGCGGGGCGGGGGCGTACGGCTGGTGCTGCTGCGGCCGGCCGTAGCCGGGGGCGGGCTGCTGGGGGCGGCGCTGCGACCGCTGCTGCCCGCGCGGCGGCTGCTGTGGCTGCGGGGCCTGCGGGGGCTGCTGCGGCCGCTGGGGCTGCCGCTGGGGGCGGCGGCGCAGCGGGTCCTCGCCCGGGTCGAGGTACTGGATCTGGGTCTGTTCGTTGCGGTCGCGGGCGGCGCGCAGCTGGTTCTGCCAGGGGTGCGGCTGCTCGGGTCCGGCCGGGTCGTGCGGCGGCACGGGCGGCATGACGGAGGTCGGGTCGGCCCCGCCGGTCTGCGGGAGGACGGCGGTGGGGTCGGCCGCGCCCGCGGGCTGGTTCCCCGGGCCCGAGGTGTGCGGGAGCACGCTGGTCGCCGCGTTCGGGTCGTACGAGCCGGCGCCGTGCGGCAGCACCTGGGTGGCGTCGGACGAGCCGAACGGCTCCGGGGCCCCTCCCGGCACCGGCGCGGGCGCCGGGTCGGGGGCGAGGAGATGGCTCACGCCCTCGGCGGCGGCGATCTGCGTGGAGTTGGCGTGCACCCCGATGCCCTCGGCGACGACGCGGAGCGCGCGGGCGAGGTTGACGGCGCCGGGCCGTTCGTCGGGGTTCTTGCGCAGACAGCGTTCGATGACCGTCCACAGCGGGTCGGGGACGGTGGACGGGCGGCGCGGCTCGGCGCTGAGGTGCTGGTGCAGCACTTCGAGGGCGCTCTGGCCGGCGAACGGCGGGCGCCCGGTGACCAGTTCGTACAGCAGGATGCCGGCGCCGTAGATGTCGACGGCGGAGGTCTGCGGCCGGCCCTCGGCGGACTCGGGGGCGACGTACGCGGGCGTGCCGACGAACTCGCTGGTCCGGGTCAGGCCCGGGGAGTCGGCGAGGCGGGCGATGCCGAAGTCGGTCAGCATCGGGTGCATCTGGCCCGCGTCCTGCCGGAGCAGCACGTTGGCGGGCTTGAGGTCGCGGTGGACGACGCCGTCGGTGTGGCTGGCGGCGAGCGCGTCGGCGATCTGCGCGGTGAGCAGCGCGGCCGCGACGGGGGTGAACGGGCCGTTCTCGCGCAGGTAGCGGTGCAGGTCCGGGCCGTCGATCAGGTCCATGACGAGGGCCAGGAGATCGCCCTCGACGACGAGGTCGCGCACCCGGACGATGTTCGGGTGGGTGAGCCTGAGCAGGACGGAGCGCTCGCGCAGGAAGCGCATCACGATGTCCGGGTCGCCGGCCAGCTCCTCCTTGAGGACCTTGATCGCCACGGTCTCCCCGGGGTGGCCCGGCACGGCCGCCTCGGCGCCCGCCGTCTCCCGCTGGCGGGCGCGCCAGACTGTGCCTGTGGCGCCGCGTCCCAGCGGCTCCTCAAGGAGGTACTTGCTCCCTACCGGCCGCACGTCATGCGCTCCCTGCTGCTTGCTTGCCCGACCCCGTCCCACGGGTGTTCCGACCCACTGTAGTGCGGCCTTCCCCGGGACCAGGGGTCCTGTCGTCCTGCGCCTGCCGTGGCTTGCCGTGGCTCGCCGTGCGCACTGTCCGTCCCGTGTACGCGGATACGTACGGGTTCCCCGGTGCGTTCGATGGAAAGACGCTCTTCCCCAGGCGCTCGGTTGCCCAAAGCGGACACGGAGCAGACGTGACCGATCTCAAGTGATCGATTGGCGGGCACTGGTCAGGCACTTTTGGGGGCAGAGCCGACCAATCAAGATCACTTGACGGTGGGCGACGGGCGTGTTGTCTGTGGCAGGTGCAAGGATGCCCCCAGTACTGGCCGACGTGCCCGTGAGCGGTGGGGGAAGTCTGCGGTGGGGACCGCGCAGTCTCGTCCTCGTCGTCGCGGGTGCCCGCGCGGAAGGGACCGCTGACGGCGATGCAGATCCGGCTGACCGTCGTAGACCCGCTCGGACCGACCTCGGAGCCGCGAGGACGTGCCACGGCCTGCGACGTGCTGGTCACGGCGCCCGCCGGGACGGCTCTCGCCGCCGTGGCGTCGGGCCTGGCCTCCGCGGTCGGCGACGGCGGCGCCGCGCAGCCGGAGCGCGGCCGTGAGGCCGGCGGCCAGGTCGTGCTGTACGCCGGTGCGGAGCGCCTCGACACCCAGCGCTGCACCCTCGGCGAGCCGCCCCTGATCGACGGCGCCGTGCTCTGCCTGGGCGCCCCCTCCGAGGCGGGCCCCGAGGTCGACGAGGCCGCCGCCCAGCTGCATGTCGTGGCCGGCCCCGACGCCGGCGGCGTCCATCTGCTGCACGGGGGCAAGATCCACATCGGCCGCTCCGCCGACGCGGACGTCCCCCTGGACGACCCCGACGTCTCCCGCCTCCACTGCGCGGTCACCCTCTCCGCCGACGGCCGGGTCACCGTCGTCGACCTCGGCTCCACCAACGGCACCACGCTCGACGGCGATCCCGTCGGCGACCGCCCCGTCCGCCTGGCGCCGGGCGCGCTGCTGCGGATCGGCGAGTCGGCGCTCCGCCTGGCCTCCTCCTCCGGCACCCGCGGCGTCGCGACGACACCCGACGGCGAGGGCCACATCCGGGTGGCCACGGGGGCCGGGGGCGCCGCGTATCCCAAGGGCTCCGCGGCGGCCGCGGGCTCGGCCGGCGGTACGACGTCGGGGACGGGGACCGGCTTCCTCGGCGGCTCCGGAGGCGTGTCCCCGGGCGGCGGAGCCGGGGAGGCCGCCCGGGCCGCGGGTCAGGGCCGTACGGAGCGGAGGACGGTGCCCGGGCAGGGCGGGGCACCGGGGATCGAGCGGGCGGCGGGTGCCGCGGGGCCGGAGGGCGCCGGGTTCGCGGGCGGGGCGGCCGCAGGCGCGTCCGGGTCCGGGTCCGGGTCCGGTGGCAGGGGTGCGGGACATCAGGGCTTCGGCGCTGCCGCCGACCCGGCCGGCCCCGGCTGGTACGACGGCTCCGACGGCGGCCCCGGTGACCTCGGTGACGGCGCCGATGCCCTGGGGCCCGCCGGTTCCGGCAGCCGCAAAGGCACGCCCCTGCGGGGGACGGACGTGCCGCGCGGGGTGCGCAGACGGGGCGGGTTCGGCGCCTGGGCGCGCCGGCTGGCCGGGGGGCGCGGGCAGGCGGGGGCCGCGTACGACCCGTACGAGTACGACACGGAGGACGAAGAGGACGAGCGCGGCGCTCCGGCGTCGCTGCTCCCCGCCGCCGGCGAGCGGCTGCCGGAGACCTGGCCGGATCCCGCCGCGCTCCTGCTCACCGCGCTGGGCCCCGGGCCCCGGCTGTGGGAGCGGGGACCCGGCCACCCGGAGGCGCTGTCGGTGCGGCTGGGCACGGCCGACCGGGCGACGCCGGACGGTTCCGGCCTGCTGCCGGCGGTGCCGGTGACCACCGGGCTGCGTGAGGTCGGCGCACTGGGCCTGGCCGGGCCGCGCCCACGGCTGATGGGCCTGGCCCGTGCCGTCGTGGCCCAGCTCGCCGCGCTGCACTCCCCCGACACCCTCGAACTGATCCTGATCAGCGCCGACCGCTCCCGCCCCGCCGAGGAGCGCACCGCCGACTGGTCCTGGCTCGGCTGGCTCCCCCACCTGCGCCCCGCCCACGGCCAGGACTGCCGTCTCCTTCTCGCCTACGACCGCGAACAGGCCACGGCCCGCGCGGACGAGCTGCTGCGCCGCCTGGACGACCACACGGCGGACACGGCCGCCCTCCACCCCGAGGACCTCGCCGGCGGACGGCCCGCCCGGCGGCCGTCGTGGGCCAGGGACGACCGGGCGGCGGGCGGCTTCCCGGGGCCGTACACGGTGGTGATCGTGGACGGGGACCCCGGCGGTGCCGATGTGCGGGAGGCCGTGGTGCGGCTGGCGCAGGACGGGCCGGCCGCCGGGATACACGTGGTGTGCCTCGCCGAGGCCGAGGCCGCGTCACCCGCCTCCCCGGTGGCGGAGACATACGCGGCGGCCTGCGCGATCTCGCCCGCGTTCCGCGCGTGCGGGGCCGTCGCCCTGCTGAGCGGTGACGTCGCCACGGCGCTGCGGCTGCTGCGTGTCGCCCCCGGGAACACCGCCGCGACCGCCCCCGGGAGCGGCCTCCCGGGGCAGGCCACGGCGGCGCCAAGTGGAGCCGTACGAGGCGGGGCCGAGCGCCTCGGCCCCGTCGACCACGCGCGCGGGAGCGGACCGGGCCACCCCGGCTCCGGGGCCGTGCCCGGCCGTTCGCGTTCCGACCGCCCCGGTGTGCCGGGCCATCCCGGTCGTCCGGCTCACCCCGAGCATTCCGGCCGTACCGGCGGGGCGGAGTCCGGTTCCGGTGGGCGTACGCACCCGCACATCGACCTCCCGGGGGCCGTACGTTCCGGCGCGGACGAGCGCACGCGTCCCGGCACCCACGAGCCGTCCTCGATCGACCCGGACCCGCCCGGGCTGCTGAACCACGGCACGGTGGCCACGCTGGACGCGGTGTCGGCGGCGTGGGCGGAGCGGTTCGCGCGGGCGCTCGCGCCCCTGCGCACGGACGGCTCGACCGGGGACCGGCAGGCGCGGGTGTCCGCGCCGCTGCCGCAGTCGGCCCGGCTGCTGGACGAGTTGGGGCTGGCACGGGCCACCCCGGCGTCGCTGATGGCGCGTTGGGCCGACGCCGCCGACGACACGACGGCGCTCGGCGGCCGGGCCTGGGCCGTGCTCGGCGCGGGACCGCGCGGACCGGTGTCCGTGGACCTCGTGGCCGAGGGCCCACATCTGCTGATCGAGGGGCCCGTGGGCAGCGGGCGTACGGAGTTGCTGCGGTCCGTCGCCGCGTCCCTCGCCGCCGCCGAGCGGCCCGACCGGCTGGGCATCGCCCTGGTTGACGGGCGGGACGGAGGAGGCGGTGCGGCCGGCGGCCCCGGTGGGGCGGCGGGGCGCGCCGGGGAAGGGCTGGGCGTCTGCACCGACCTGCCCCACGTGGGCACGTATCTCATGGCCAACGACCCCGTCCGGATGCGGGAGTTCGCGCAGTCGCTGAGCGCCGAGCTGAAACGGCGGGCCGAGTTGCTGGGCGGGCTGGGGTTCGCGGAGTGGCACACACGGCGTGAGGTGTCGGGCCGGATCGTCCCCCAGCGTTCGGCGGGGTCGGTCGGCCGGTCCGGGGCGGGGGCCACGGGTTCCGCGGCGGCGGGTGCCAAGGCGGCGGGTGGCGGACCGGAGGGCGCCGGGTCCACCGGTGGCGGTCCGGCCGGGAGCGGCGGTCCGGCCGGCGGGGTGCCGGCCGGCGGGGGTGCCGCCGATCTCGACTCGTCCTCCAGTTCCACGCTGCGGCTGCGGCCGGGTGCGGGGCGCGGGGCCGCCGAACAGGGCGGGCGGACGGGCGGGAGGGGCTCCGAGCTGCCGCGGCTCGTCGTGATCGTCGACGACCTCGACGCGCTGCTGTCGCCGCCGCTGGGTTCCACGGGCCGGCCCGCCGCCGGATCGGTCGTACGGGCGTTGGAGGCCGTGGCGAGGGAGGGCGAGCGGCTCGGTGTGCATCTCGTGGCCGCCGGCGCGGGGGGCCGGGTCGGCGAGGGTGAGCTGGGGCGGGCGGCCGGGGGACGGGTCGTCCTCAGTGCTCCGCTGCCGGGCCCGGACGAACCCTCGCCCG
Source organism: Streptomyces sp. NPDC042364 (assembly GCF_056437585.1). NCBI lineage: Bacteria > Bacillati > Actinomycetota > Actinomycetes > Kitasatosporales > Streptomycetaceae > Streptomyces > Streptomyces sp. NPDC042364. Next base: position 641,224 of record NZ_JBWKAJ010000003.1, read on the forward strand.
GCCGCGGTGAGTTGCTCACCCAGGGGCGTTCCGCACCCACCCCGTTCCAGGCGGGCCGGGTGACGGGTCGCATCCCCCGCACCGCCACCCTGCGGCCCACCGTCGTCCCCGTCGACTGGGCCCGCATGGGCGACCCGCCGGCCCGCCGCCAGGTCCGCGAACTGGGCAACGGCCCCACGGATTTGGCACTCCTCGCGAGCGCGCTCGACCGCGCGGCGAGAGAGGTGTCGGCGGCGGAGGTGGCGTCCCTGCTGTAGGGCGGCGGGCGACGGGGCGCGGAGCCGATCGGGCGCGCCCCAGGGGGCGCGGGGAACCGCGGGAGCAACCACGTACGCCGCGCACCCGCCCATGACGAGCGGCCCCGCGGCGAGGAGGCGCCCGGCCCTCACCCCGCCCTACGCATGGTCACGACGCGGTCACGATCAGGGAGTTGAGGGGGCAGGCGCTCTTGCCGCCCCCAGGCGCGCGGCGTAGACCAGAGCGCACGGGACAGCGCCTCTACGTTCGACGACGCACGGAGAACGGGGTCAGTGATGCGCAGCATGCTTCGTACACGCAACGCGACGACCGAGCACCATCCCTCACCCAGGTCGAGATCGACGACCAGGGCTCTGGCCGCCCTCGCCGCGGGCCTCCTCGCCGTATCCCTCTCCGCGTGCGGCGGGGACGACGACGGTGACGGCGGCGACAAGGCAGCGGGCGGTGACGGCGGCAAACCCACGGTCCAACTGCCTCGGCTCGAAGGCCAGAAGCTGGAGGTCGCGGCCGTCTTCACCGGCCCGGAGCTGGACAACTTCCAGAAGGTGCTGGACGAGTTCGAGAAGCGCACCGGCGCCTCGGTGAGCTTCGTACCGACCGGCAACAACACCTCCACCTTCCTCGGCACGAAGATCGAGGGCGGCAAGCCGCCGGACGTGGCGTTCCTGCCCCAGGTCGGCGTACTGCACCAGTTCGCCGAGAAGGGCTGGATCAAACCGCTCGGCGGCGAGGCCCTGGCCCAGCTCGACAAGAACTTCTCGGACGGCTGGAAGGACCTGGGCGCGTACGAGGGCAAGCAGTACGGCGTGTACGCGAAGGCCGCCAACAAGTCCCTCGTCTGGTACAACAGCGCGGCCTTCGAGGCGGCGGGCATCACCGAGGAACCGAAGACCTGGGACGAGTTCCTGCGGACGGCGCAGACGCTGTCCGACGCGGGGTCCCCGGCCGTCTCCATCGGCGGCGCCGACGGCTGGACGCTCACCGACTGGTTCGAGAACGTCTATCTCTCGCAGGCCGGCCCCGAGAAGTACGACCGGCTCGCCAAGCACGAGATCAAGTGGACGGACCCCTCCGTCGAGAAGGCCCTCACCACGCTGGCCGAGCTGTGGGGCAAGGACGAGCTGATCGCGGGCGGGGCCTCCGGCGCCCTGCAGACGGAGTACCCGAAGTCGATCACGCAGACGTTCAGCGGTGACACCCCGGCCGGCATGGTCTTCGAGGGCGACTTCGTGGCCGTCACCATCAACGGCGACACGGACGCGAAGATCGGCACGGACGCCAAGGTCTTCCCGTTCCCGGCGGTCGGCGACGATTCCCCGGTGGTCACCGGCGGTGACGCGGCGGTGGCGCTGAAGGACGGCGAGGGCGCGCAGGCGCTGCTCACCTTCCTCGCCTCGACCGACGCCGCGGAGATCTGGGCGGCGCAGGGCGGCTTCCTCTCCCCCAACAAGGAGATGGACCAGGGGACGTACAAGGACGACGTCACCCGGGAGATCGCCGAGGCGCTGCTCGCGGCGGGCGACGACTTCCGCTTCGACATGTCCGACCAGGCGCCCGCGGCGTTCGGCGGCACCCAGGGCGTCGGTGAGTGGAAGGACCTCCAGGACTTCCTGAAGAACCCCGACGACGTCGCCGGCGCGCAGAAGCGGCTGGAGACGGACGCGGCGAAGGCCTACGGGAAGGGCTGACGTCCGTCATGCCGTCCGCCGTGGCGAAGACGGCGGGGGGTGCCGGCGCGCTGCCGACACCGCCCGCCGCACCGCGCAAGAGCGTGACGGGCACCCGGCTGTGGGTGGCGGTGCTGTTCCTGCTGCCCGCGCTGGTGCTGCTCGGCGCGCTCGTGGTCTACCCGATCGGGTACTCGGTCTGGCGGAGCCTGTTCGACGCGAGCGGCTCGGGCTTCGTCGGCCTCGACAACTACGCGGAGATCTTCACCGACGACGCCACCCTCGTCGCCGTCCGCAACACCGCGATCTGGGTCGCGGTGGCCCCGGCCCTGGTCACCGCGCTGGGTCTGATCTTCGCGGTGCTGACGGAACGGGTGCGCTGGGGAACGGCGTTCAAGCTGATCGTCTTCATGCCGATGGCCATCTCGATGCTGGCCGCGGGCATCATCTTCCGGCTGGTGTACGAGCAGGACCCGGACCAGGGCGTGGCGAACGCGGTCGTGACGTCCGTGCACGACGTGTTCGCGGACGAGTCCGTGTATCCGAAGGCGCGCCCCAACGCCCAGGTCAGCGATCTACGGCCGTCCGGCGGCGGCTCGTTCACCACGGAGGGCGCCGTCCGTGCGGGCACCCCGGCGCTGCTGCCGCTGGTCGGTATCGCCCCGAACCGGCTGCCGGGCACCCCGGCGGACGCGAAGGCGCCCACCGGGAACGGTGTCACCGGCACCGTCTGGCTGGACTTCCGGCTCGGCGGCGGCGGTGAGAAGGGTGCCGTCGACCCGGGTGAGAAGGGCCTGGAGGGCGTCAGGGTGGAGGCGGTGAAGGACGGGCAGGTGGTCGCCACCGCGACCAGCGGCGCCGACGGCACGTTCCGCCTGCCGGAGTCGGCCGACGGGTCCCGGCTGCGGTTGCCGGGCTCGAACTTCGCGGCGCCGTACAACGGCGTCGAGTGGCTCGGCCCGACCCTGGTGACACCGGCCGTCATCGGCTCGTACGTCTGGATGTGGGCCGGGTTCGCGATGGTGCTGATCGCCGCCGGGCTGGCCGGTGTCGACCGGAACCTGCTGGAGGCGGCGCGGGTGGACGGGGCCAATGAGTGGCAGGTGTTCCGCCGCATCACGGTGCCGTTGCTCGCGCCGGTCCTGGTCGTCGTCCTCGTCACGCTGATGATCAACGTGATGAAGATCTTCGACCTCGTCTACATCATCGCGCCGCAGCCGACCCAGGACGAGGCCAACGTCCTCGCTCTGCAGCTCTACTTGGCGTCGTACGGCGGCGGGGGCGACTTCGGGCTGGGCAGCGCGATCGGTGTGGTGCTGCTGCTGCTCGTGCTGCCGGTGATGTGGGTCAACATCCGGCGACTGCGGAAGGAGCGCCAGCGGTGACCGCCCTCGAAACCCCGGCCCCTGCGCCGGCCCCGAAGAACCCCGCCCCCGAGACGCCCGTACGGGGCAGGCGCTCCGTCGCCGCCCGGGTGGCGAGCGGTGTGGCGGGGGGCGCGCTACGGGTCTTCCTGCTGCTGGTGGCGCTGTTCTGGCTGGTGCCGACGTTCGGTCTGCTGGTGTCGTCGTTCCGCGACCCGACCGACATCGCCGAGTCGGGCTGGTGGAAGGTGTTCTCGGCGCCCGCCCAACTCACCACGAGGAGCTACGAGTCCCTCCTGGAGAACGAGGGCATCACCGACGCCCTGTTCAACACGGTGTGGATCACGGTCCCGGCGACGCTGCTCGTCGTCCTGATCGGCGCGATGGCCGGATACGCCTTCGCGTGGATGGACTTCAAGGGCCGGGACTGGTGGTTCATGGTCGTGGTGGGGCTGCTGGTGGTGCCGGTGCAGGTGGCGCTGATCCCGCTGTCCGGGCTCTTCCGGGACCTGGGGATCTTCGGCGACATCATCGGTGTGGTCCTCTTCCACGTCGGCTTCGGACTGCCGTTCGCGATCTTCCTGCTGCGGAACTTCTTCGCGGAGATCCCGCGGGAACTGCTGGAGGCGGCGCGGCTGGACGGGGCGGGTGAGGTGCGGCTGTTCGCGACGGTCGTCCTGCCGCTGGCCGCCCCGGCGCTCGCGTCCCTCGGGATCTTCCAGTTCCTGTGGGTGTGGAACGACATGCTGGTCGCGCTGGTCTTCTCCAGCTCCGGCTCACAGCCGCTGACGGTCGCGCTCCAGCAGCAGGTACGGCAGTTCGGCGGCAACATCGAGGTCCTCGCGCCCGGCGCGTTCATCTCGATGGTGATCCCGCTCGCCGTGTTCTTCGCGTTCCAGCGGCAGTTCGTGTCGGGGGTGATGGCGGGGGCGGTGAAGTAGACAGCCGGCACGCTCCGCTTCGTGGGCCGGGAGCCGGGGGCCCAAGCCTTCAGGGGCGCGGGGCGGTGACACATGCGGCTCCGCCGTGTGGGCGCGACCAACCCCCACTCACCCGCAGCCAGAAGGCCAACGCACCACCCGGTTCACACCCACGCGCCCCTCGCTTCCGCAGATTCCCCCGTATGGCACACGCAACGTAACCAAATCATCCCATCGGCCGTTTCCGGGCAGTATGCCCGTGCCGACCCATGGATGTCCTCCTTGCCCAGGTTCAGTGTCATCGTCCCCGCGTACAAGGTTCAGGCGTACCTGCACGAGTGCCTGGATTCCGTGCTGTCCCAGTCCTTCACCGACCTCGAACTGATCGTCGTCGACGACGCCTCCCCCGACGGCTGCGGAGCGATCGCCGACGAGGTCGCGGCGCGTGATCCCCGGGTACGGCGCCCGGTACGGCTGCGGGAGAACACCGGGCCCGGTGCCGCCCGCAACCAGGGGATGCGGTGCGCGGGGGGCGACTACCTCGTCTTCCTCGACGGCGACGACAGGCTCGCCCCGGACGCGCTCCGGGCGATCGCCGACCGCGTCAAGGAGACCGGCGAACCGGACGTCCTCGTCCATGACTTCGCCGCCACCACCTGGGCGGGCGAGCCCGTCCGCGGACGGCGCGACCCCCGGCTCGCCGAAGCGGGCCCGGCCCCCTTCCGTCTCGACGGCCGCCCCGGGCTGCTGGGCGTCCGCCCCGCCGCGTGGAACAAGGCGTACCGGCGGGAGTTCGTGGCGGAGCACGGCTTCCGTTTCCCGCCCGGCATTCACGAGGACGTGGCCTGGACGTACCAGGTGCTGATGAGCGCCGCGTCCGTCGCCACGCTCGACCGGGTCTGCGTCCACCTCCGCAGGCGCCGCCACGGTGGTCTGCTGGAGCGGACCACACGGGCGCACTTCGACGTGTTCGAGCAGTACGACCGGGTGTTCGCGTACGTCGACGAGCGGCCGGAGCTGGCCCCGTGGCGTCCGCTGCTGTTCCACCGCATGCTCGACGACCTCACCGCGGTGTTCTCACGGCGCGACCGGCTCCCGCGCGCCGCGCGCGCCGAGTTCCTGCGCACCGCCCGCGCGTACCGCGCCCGCTACCGCACCCCGGGCGCCCCTCTTCGCGCCGGCGCCCGGCTCCGGCACGCGCGGCTGCGGCTGGGCAGCCACCGTCTGCACGGCGCGCTGTGGGCGACGGCCCGCGCGGGCCGTGCGGCGGGGCGTCTGGCGCGGGGCCTGGGCCTGCTGGCCCGCGGCGGCGGGCTCCGCCTGCACTACCGCGTCCAGCGCCTGCTCCCGCTGCGGGCCGACCGGGCGGTGTTCGCCGCGTACGACGGCCGTGGCTATGTGTGCAACCCGGCCGCGCTGGAGAACGCGTTCCGCACGTACGTGCCCGGCATGCGCACCTCGTGGGTCGCCCGGCCGGAGCACCACCACACCCTTCCGGTGCCGACCCGGCGGTTGCTGCCCGGCTCGATGGCGTACTGGACGGCGCTCGCCCGCTCCAAGTATCTCGTCAGCAATGTCGACTTCGACCGGCGGCTGGTCAAGCGTCACGGCCAGGTACTGGTGCAGACCCGGCACGGCACCCCGCTCAAGCGCATGGGGCTCGACCTCCAGGACCGTCCGGCGGCCGCGCGCGGCACGGACTTCGACGCGGCGCTGCGCGGCAGCGACCAGTGGGACTACGTCCTGTCCGGCAACCGCCACTCCACCCTCGTCTTGGAACGCGTCCATCCGTCCCCGTACACCGTCCTCGAATACGGTTCGCCGCGCAATGACGTGCTGCTGCGGGCCGGCTCGGTGGATGTGGCGCGCATCCGCGAGCATCTCGGGATCCCCGCGGGCTCGGTGGTCGTGCTGTACGCCCCCACGCACCGCGACTACCGCCACTCGCAGCGCGCCCATCTCGACCTGGAGCGGGTGCTGCGCGAGCTCGGGCCGCGCTTCGTGGTCCTCGCCCGGGCGCACCACGCGTACGACGCCCCGCTGACGGATCTCGCCCACGGCCGGCTGCTGGACGTCACCGGGCATCCGAGCGTGGAGAGCCTGTTCCTGGCGTCCGACGCGCTCGTCACCGACTACTCGTCCGTGATGTTCGACTACGCCAACCTCGACCGGCCGATCGTGATCCACGCGGAGGACTGGGAGGCGTACGAGGCGGCGCGGGGGATGTACTTCGACCTGCGGTCGTTCCCGCCGGGCGCGGTGGCGCGCAGTGAGGACGAGCTGATCGACATCTTCGCCACGGGGCACTGGCGGGGATCGCGGTCGACGCAGCTGCGTGGGGCGTTCCGGGAGCGGTTCTGCCGGTTCGACGACGGGAGGGCCGCGGAGCGGGTGGTGCGGCGGGTGGTCTTCGGGGAGGCGGAGACCCCGGTGATCGTTCCGCTGGCCGGCCGTCGTCCCGTGCCGTCGGCGGTGGCCGGGCGGGAGCGGTCGCCGCAGGCGTCCGTGCCGGGGCAGGGCCGGCCGGGGCAGGCCGATCCCTTGCGCAGGTAGCCACCGGGGCCCTTCCCCGCCCCCGCCGCCCCTGCCCGCCCCTCCCCCAGGGGCTGCCGCCCCTTCGACCCCGCTCGGGCGCCTCGGGGCCCGGGGGTGCCGGTTCGTCGGCGGGTGCGGGTGAGTGTGCGGTTTCTCGCGCAGTTCCCCGCGCCCCTGAAGGGACGGGCCTGCGGCCCCCCTCCAGCGAAAGCCACGGGGCGCGGCCCGGGTGCCTTTCAGGGGCGCGGGGAACTGCGCCACAGGCCCCCGCTCACCCGCACCCGCACCCGCACCCGCACCCGCACCCGCCAAACCCACCCCCGCCCCCGAGCCCTCCCGCGCAACGGACCGAACCCGAAAGGACAGAATGCCCCGCTTCAGCGTCATCGTCCCCACGCACGGTGTCGAAGGCCGCCTCCCCCTCGCCCTGGACTCGGTGCTGACCCAACCCTTCGGTGACTTCGAGCTGATCCCGGTGTACGACGCCGAGGACTCCCCCGCGGGCACGGTCACCGCGGCCTACTCCGGCCGGGACGCCCGGGTCGCCCCCGCCGAGTCACCCCCGGACGCGGGGCTCCACGGTGCCCGCAACACCGGTCTGGCCACGGCCCTCGGCACCTACGTCCTGTTCCTCGACGGAGACGACACCCTCGTGCCGGGCGCCCTCCAGCGGATCGCGGACCGGCTGCGGGAGGCGGCCGACCCGGACGTGCTGTATCTGTCGCACGAGCGGGCCCACTGGTGGGAGGGCGGTACGACCGTGGTCCGCCCCTGCGGCGTCGGGACACCGGCGTGGAGCGCCGTCTACCGCCGGGACTTCCTCACGGAGCACCGGCTCGCCTTCCCGTCCGGCCACTTCACGGACCTCGGCTGGAACGGCCTGGTCGCCCTCGCCGCCGACCGCACGACGGAGCTGCGCGGCACGGTCTGCGTACGCCATCTGCTGCGCCGTCAGGGCAGCCGGCTCGACACACCCGGCGAGCACCAGCTCGACCTCCTCGACCAGGTCGAGACGGTGCTCGCCCGGGCCACCGCCGAACGCTCCCTCTCGGAGGCGATGTTCGAGCAGCTGTTCGCTGTCGTGCTGCGGACCGCGGCCCACCCCGAGCGGCTGCCCGCCCGCCTCCGGCGCGGCTTCTTCCGCCGGGCCACCCACCTCTACCGCCACTACCGCCCGACCGGTTTCCGCCCGCCCTCCGGAAGTCTCGGCGTACAGCACCTGCTGCTCGCGACCGGCTCGTACGCCGCCTTCACGGCGCTGCGCGCCGCGAACCGGACGGTGGCGCGGGCCATGGCGGCGGCCCCCCGCCCGCGCGCGCCCCTGACCCGCGCCCTCTACGCGGCCCATCGCCGCCTCCCCCTGGACGAGAACCTCGCCGTGTACTGCGCGTACTGGGGCCGCGGCCACACCTGCAATCCGGCCGCGGTCCACGCCAAGGTCCGTGAGCTGGCTCCGCACATCCGCTCGGTGTTCCTCGTGGAGCCCGACGCGGTGGCCCGTCTGCCGGAGGGCGTCGACCACGCCGTCATCGGCAGCCGGCGGTACTGGCAGGTGCTCGCCCGCGCCAAGTACCTCGTCAACAACGCCAACTTCGCGGACGCGGTCGTCAAACGCCCCGGCAGCGTCCATCTGCAGACCCAGCACGGCACCCCGCTGAAGACCATGGGCGTGGACCAGTCGCCCTATCCGGTGGTGGCCGCCGCGTCCGGCGGCTTCACCGCCCTTCTCGCCCGCGTGGACCGCTGGGACTACAGCCTCTCCGCCAACCGGCACTCGACGGAGACCTGGGAGCGGGCGTTCCCCGGCGCCTACGAGCAGCTGGAGTACGGCTATCCGCGCAACGACGTCTACTACACGGCGACGGCCGCCGATGTGGCCCGGACCCGGCGGGAGCTGGGCGTCCCCGAGGGCAAGACGGCCCTGCTGTACGCCCCCACCCACCGCGACCACGTCTCCGGCTACGAGGCGCGGCTCGACCTGGAGGCGTTCTGCGAGGCGGTCGGCGAGGGGTTCGTGGTGCTGCTGCGGGCGCACTACTTCTACGACCGGGGCAGCGGGATCGCGGACGGCGTGGCGGGCGGCCGGGACGGCCGGGTCATCGACGTCACCGGGCACCGCTCCACCGAGGACCTCTGTCTCGCCGCCGACGCACTGATCACCGACTACTCCTCCATCATGTTCGACTACGCCAACCTCGACCGGCCCATCGTGATCCACGCCGACGACTGGGACGTCTACCGCGAGACGCGGGGCGTCTGCTTCGATCTGCCGGCCGCGCCGCCCGGCCATGTGGCCCGCAGCCGAAGGGAGTTGGCGAACCTGTTCCGCGACGGTGTGTACGCCGACGCGGCGTCGGACGCGCTGCGGGCCGCCTTCCGTGAGCGGTTCTGCCAGTTCGACGACGGGAGGGCCGCCGAACGGGTCGTACGGCGGGTGTTCCTCGGCGAGCCCCCGGAGGCTCTGCCGCCCGTCGTCCCGCTCGCCGAGCGCACCCCGGCCCCCCGCCCCACGGCCACCCTCGTTAGGAGCTGACGGACGTGCCCCGCTTCAGTGTCATCGTCCCCGTGTTCAAGGTCCGGGGCTTCCTGCGCGAGTGCCTCGACTCGGTGCTGGAGCAGTCGTACCGGGATCTGGAGGTCATCGCCGTCGACGACTGCTCGCCCGACGGCAGCGGCGAGATCCTCGACGCGTACGCCGCCCGCGACCCCCGGGTCCGGGTGGTGCACCTGCCGGAGAACGTGGGCCTCGGCCGCGCCCGCAACGCCGGACTGCCGCACGCCGCCGGGGACTTCGTCCTCTTCCTCGACGGCGACGACACCTTCACCCCGGGCGCCCTGCGCGCGCTGGCCGACCGGCTGGACGAGGCCGGTGACCCCGATGTGCTGGTCTTCGACTACGCCCGCACGTACTGGTGGGGCGGCACCCGCCGCAACTCCCTCGCGCACCTGCTGAAGGACGTCGGTGCCGGCACGTTCACGGTCGCCGAGCACCCGGAGATCCTCGAACTGCTGATGGTGGTGTGGAACAAGGCGTACCGCAGGGAGTTCGTCGAGGCGCGCGGCTTCCGGTTCCCGTCGGGCTACTACGAGGACACGCCGTGGACCTTCCCGGTGCTGCTGAGCGCGGAGCGGATCGCGACCCTGGACCGGATCTGTGTGGCCTACCGGCAGCGGCGGCAGGGCAACATCCTGTCCACCAGGAGCCGCCGGCACTTCGATGTGCACGACCAGTACGAGCGGGTCTTCACCTTCCTGGACTCGCGGCCGGAGCTGGCGCGCTGGCGGCCGTATCTGCGGCACAAGATGGCGGAGCACTGCCTGGACATCCTCGCCAAGCCGGACCGGGTGCCGCCGCGGGACAAGGGCGAGTTCTTCCGGCGGACGGCGGGGCTCTACCGGAAGTACCGCGTGCCGGACGAGGTGCCGGTGGCGCCCGAGTTCCGGGTGCTCGAAGGGAGTTGGGCCGCGTGCCGGGCCCGGACGCGGGCGGCCCGGTTCCGGGCGGCCCTCACCGCGCGCGGGGAACGGGTGCGGGCGGCGGGTGCCGAGCGGATCCGGCGGTACTGGTCGCTGGTGCACGAGCGGCTGCCGCTGGACCCGCGGCTGGCGGTGTACTCGGCGTTCTCGCACCGGGGCCTGCTCGGCGACCCGGCGGCGATCTACCGGGCCGCGCGTGATCTGGCCCCGCACATCCGCGGCGTGTGGGTGGTGCGGCCCGAGCTGGTGGGGACGCTGCCGGCGGACGTGGAGTACGTGACGCCGGGCTCGCCCGAGTTCCTGCGGGTGGCCGCCCGGGCCACGTACTTCGTCAGCAACGTGAACTGGCCGGGCACCCTGACGCGGCGTCCGGGCAGCGTGCACATCCACACCCATCAGGGCACGCCCCTGAAGTTCATGGCCGCCGACCTGCTGCACAAGCCGGGCGCCCGGCTCGGTGTGGACGTGCCGCGGATGCTGCGGCGAGCCGACCGCTGGGACTACAGCCTGGTCGCCAACCGGCACTCGGAGCTGGTGTGGAGCAGGGCCTACCCGTGCGGTTTCGTCTCGCTGCGCACCGGCAGCCCGCGCAACGACGTACTGGTGAACGCCAAGCCGGACAGCGGCGCGGCGGTCCGGGAGCGGCTCGGCATCCCGGCGGACCACACGGTCGTGCTGTACGCGCCCTCGCCGCGCGACTACCGGCGGGGCGGGCACGTCGAGCGTTTCGACCTGGCCCGGTTCGCCGACGATCTGCGCCGGAGCCTGGGCGAGCGCCACACCCTCGTCGTACGGCTGCATCCCTCGCTCGCGGACGGTCCGGCGCGCGGGTTCGGGTTGGCCGAGCTGCACCGGCGGGGCGTGCTGGTGGACGCGACGGACGAGCCGCACGTCGAGGAGGTGATGCTCGCCTCCGACGTCCTGGTCACCGACTACTCGGCTCTGATGTTCGACTACGCCAACCTCGACCGGCCGATCGTGGTCCACGCGGACGACTGGGGTGCCTTCACGGCCAGCCGGGGCGCGTACCTCGACATCACCGCCGAGGCGCCCGGCCATGTGTCCCGTTCGTACCGTGAACTGGCCGCGCTGTTCGACTCGGGGCAGTGGCGGGACACGGAGTCGGCGCGGCTGCGCGCGGCGTTCCGCGAGCGGTACTGCGAGTTCGACGACGGGAGGGCCGCCGAGCGGGTCGTCCGGACGCTGATGCTGAGGGAGACGGTGACGACGGTGCCCGCGCCGAGCGCCCACCGCGCCTCGTTCCTCGTCTCGTCATGAGGGAGCGCGCGTTCACGACCGGGGGGCGCGCGTTAGTGATGAAGGCGCGTACCTGGGTGGTGCTGCTGGCCGTGGGCTTCGCCCTGTGCCAGCTCGCGGGCGTCACCGGGCGGGCCACCCCCGACACCAAGAACTACGTCTCGTACGCCCTCACCCTCGGCGGGGCGGGCGTGCGGGAGTCGGCCGCCGGGGCCATCGACCACTACTGCGAGAGCCGGGCGGCCACCGCGGCGCGGAACCGGAGCGTGGACGTGGTGCGCTTCCGCGCGCCGAGCCCGGCCGGGCGGGTGGCCGAGGAGTGCAGCCGGGAGCTGTGGCGGAAGGTGGACCGGCGGCTGGCGGCCGGGCAGACGGACGGTCCGATCGCGCCGTTCACCTCGGAGCGGTTCCTGCGGATCTTCGAGGTGCGGCCCGGCTATCCGGTGCTGCTGATGCCGTTCGTCACGGTGTTCGGGGTGACGTGGGGGGTGTGGCTGGCGAGCGTGCTGATCGCGGCGGCCGGGGGCGTCCTCGCCTTCCTGGTGCTGCGCGCGGTGCGCGCGCCGGTTCCCTCGGCCCTCACCGGTCAGGCCCTGTACTACGTCCTGCCGTGCGGGGCGACCGCCATGCGCCCCATGACCGAGGGGCTGCTGCTGGCCCTGACGCTGGGGGCGCTGTGGGGCTGCGCGCTGGCCGCGCGGGGACGGGTGCGGGCGGGGGCGCTGCTGGTGGGCGGTGCCTCGGCGGCGTTGTTCACGGTGAAGCACTCGCAGGCGCTCTTCCTCGGGGTCTGCCTGACGGGGGCGTGCGCGATGGTGGCCCTACGGAGCGCGCGGCGTGGGAGCGGGCCGGGGGAAGGCGCCCCGGGCAGTGGGGCTCCGGGCGGTGGGGCTCCGGGCAGCGGCGCTCCGGGTGAGGGCGGTCCGGCGGAACGCGTTCCGGCGGCGAGCGGTCGCGGGGTCGAGGCGAGCGGTCGCGGGGTCGAGGCGAGCGGTCGCGGGGTCGGGGCGAGCGGTCGCGGGGTCGAGGCGAGCGGTCGCGGGGTCGAGGCGTGGGTGCGGGTGATCGGGGTGGTGTCGGCCGGCGTGGTGGTGTGCGCGCTGCTGATCGCCCGGCTGCTGCACTACCCGGCCGCCGCCGAGAGCCTCCAGGACCTGCTCACCGACCACTTCACCCGGCCCGACCGGGCCCGCCCGTGGCCGGAGTTCCTGCATCTCGAGGTCGACTTCTGGGTGGAGTGGGGCCGTCGTCAGCTGACGCAGCCGCTGTTCCTGGCCGCGCTGGCGGCGGGGGCGTGGGGGGCGCTGCGGCAGCGGCCCGTGTTCGGGTGGTTCGTGCTCGCCGGTGCGGGCACGGGCATCCTCAACCAGGCGGCCCACCCCGACATCACCATCTGGGGCGACCGGCTGATCGTGGTGGCGTGGCTGCTGCCGGTGCTGGGGCTGCCCCTGCTCCTCGAACGGGTCACCACCCCCCGCGCTTCACTCGATGTGGTGACGGCCAGCTAAGCGGCTGAACTGATCCGGGAATAGACGGCCAATGCCCTATACCGGACCTGGTTCAGCCTCCCTGGACGGTGGCGCCCGCCCCCGGCGCCGCCTCCGCGGCGCACTCGGCGCCACGGCGCTGCGCGGCGGACGTACCCGGCTGCTGACCCGCCGGCCGAGCCCGTACGCCGTGGTGGGCGGGCTGTTCTGGCTGGTGATGACGCTCGCGTACTGGCGGGTGCCGCTGTGCTGTGACGCCGGCCAGCACGCGGCGGTGATCGAACGCCTCCGCTGGGACCTGTGGCACCCGGCGCACCCGACGGCCGACCTGCCGGGCGCGGGCAGTCCGTACTACACCCCCTACACGGTCGCCCAAGGAGTCCTCGCCCGGCTGACCGGCCTGAGCGGCTGGGCGCTGGTGAAGCTGGCCGGGCCGTTGCACCTGCTGGTGCTGCTCACCGGGATCGGCCGCTTCGTCCGGGTGCTGACGCCCCGGCCGTGGGCGCCGGTCCTCGCACTGCTGTGCATGACGCTGCTGTGGGGCACCGAGCGGATCCTGTGGAGCGGCTACCTCGGACTGATGTCGATGACGACGAACCTCGGCTACCCGTCGGCGTTCGCCATCGGTCTGACGTTCTGGGCGTGGGCGTGGACGGGTGCCCGCGCGCGGGGCGGCGGCCCGCCCCGCGGGGTGCGGTACGTCGGGCCGAGCGGTCTCGGGAGCGCCTGGGCGTACGCCGGGCTGGGCGCGCTGTACGGGCTGATCGTGCTGACGCACCCGATCACGGCCGTGGCCGCGCTGGCCGGGGCCGTCGCCGTGGTGGCGGCCTGGCAGCACGCGTGGCGGCGTCCGGTGGCGGGGCGCTGGGCGCTGGCGGGCGCGGCCGCGCTGACGGTCGCGGTGTCGTGGCCGTACTACGGCGTCCTGTCGCTGGCCGGGAACACGAGCGTGGACGGTGTGCACCGGCTTCTGTACGAGAACATGGGCGGGCATCTGTGGCTGGCCCTGCTGGGGCTGCCGGCGCTGTGGGCGCGGGCGCGCAGGTCGCGACGGGATCCACTGGTGCTGATGTTCGGGGCCGAGTGCCTGGTGGTGGCGTACGGCTGGGTCAGCGGCCACTACACGTACGGCCGCGTCCTGGGGCTCGCCGCCGTGCCCGCGCAGTTCGCGCTGGCGGTCGAGCTGGCGGCGCCCCGGCCGTGGGGGTGGGGGCGGAGGATGCTGGGCGCCGTCGCCGCCGCGGGGGCCTGCGCGGGTTTCCTGACCGTGCAGGCGGGGGCGGTCGTGCCCCGGTCACTGGACCCGGTGGGCTTCGCGCAGCCGCCGCGCTGGCCCGCGTACGCGTGGGCGGCGCGGCATGTGGGGGCCGGCGAGGTGCTGATCACCGACGGGTACTTCGCGGGGCACGCGATCGCCGGGTACGGCGTGAACATGGCCGCGCCCACCTGGCCCGATCCGGCGCTGGACGAGGAGGAGCGCGCGCGGCGGTACGCGGATGTCCGGGCGTATCTGGATCCCGCGGCCACGCGCGAGGAGCGGACGAGGATCGCCCGGCGGTACGGGGTGAGGTGGCTGCTGCTCACCCGGTGGCGCGAGGCGCCGGAGGAAGCGGTGGTCGTGGACTGGAGTCCGCGGACCGGGGAGGTGCTGGCGCGGATCGCTCCGTAGGGGTGGTGCGGAGCGATCCGCGTTCGACGCGGCCGGCAGGGGGGCCGGGGGGCAGCGCGGCGTGTCACGCTTCGGCACTGCCGCGCGGCCGGGAAGGGGGCCTTCCCGGACCGGTGACTACTCGATGACGAGCTCGACCGGGATGTTGTTGCGCGTGGCGTTGGAGTAGGGGCAGACCTGGTGGGCCTGCTCGACGAGCTTGCGGCCGGTGGGCTCGTCGACGGTGTCGGGGAGCTCGACGCGGAGGGTGGCCTTGAGGGCGAAGCCCTCGCCCTGCTTGCCTATGCCGACCTCGGCGGTCACCGCGGCCTCGCTGACGTCGACCTTGGCGGCGCGGCCGACCAGGCCGAGGGCGCTGGCGAAGCAGGCGGCGTAACCGGCGGCGAACAGCTGCTCCGGGTTGGTGCCCTGGCCGTTGCCGCCCAGCTCCACCGGGAGGGCCAGGTCGAGGTCGAGCTTGCCGTCGCTGGTGACGGCGCGGCCCTCGCGGCCGTGGGTGGCGGTGGCGACAGCGGTGTAGAGCGCGTCCATGGGAAACCCATCCCTTTCACAGTTCACGTCACGTCCGGCGGTCCGTCCGACCGCCGTTCACGAACCCAAGTAGAGCACACAATTCAATTGGGCACAACTAAATGGTGGGCGGCGCGGTACCCTGGAGTCATGACCAGCGCCATCCCATTGCCCGAGGGGGTCTCCGAGGAGGAGTTCCTCCGCCTGGACCGGCAGATCTGCTTCTCCCTGCACGCCGCCTCGCGCGCGTTCAACAGCGTCTACCGGGTGGTCCTCAAGGATCTGGGGATCACCTATCCGCAGTACCTGGTGATGCTGGTGCTGTGGGAGCAGGGCGAACTGCCCGTGAAGAGGCTCGGCGAGTATCTGCGGCTCGACTCCGGGACCCTGTCCCCGCTGCTGAAGCGGCTGGAGGCCGCGGGTCTGGTGCGGCGCGAGCGCAGCGCGCGCGACGAGCGGTCGGTCGAGGTGCGACTGACGGAGGAGGGCACCGCCCTGCGGGAGCGCGCCCTGGCCGTGCCGCGCCGGATCGTCTCCGCGACCACCTTCGACGTCGACGAGATCCGCGAGCTGCGCGACCGTCTGGACCGCCTCACGACCGCCCTCGACGAGGCGGCACTCCGGGACCCCGCGGGCGGCTGAACCTCCTCCCGGCCACCGCGGCAGCGCACGGCCGGGCCGGCGACGAGCCACCCATTGATCGATCTTGACCGTCCTTGTCACTATGTGACGGCGTATCGCCGCTTTCAGGGCTTTCGGTCGCCTTACGATCCGGCCGATGAGACCTCTCACCGTCGGCTGGCTCGCCACCCGCGCCCTGATGCTGTGGCTGCTCGCGCACAACCACCTCGGCCCGCTCGGCGAGGGCGGGGTCGCGCGGGAGGCGCACGAGCTGTACGCCCGCTGGTACGGCGTCCTCGCGACCGGCACCTACCCCTCGGGCGACCGGCTGTGGCAGTACCCGCCGGGCGCGGGCCCGGTGCTCCTCTCCCCCGGGCTGCTGCCGGGGCTGACGTACTTCCAGGCGTTCGTGGCCCTGACGCTCGCGACGGACCTGGTCGTCACGCTCGCCCTCGTCCGCGCGGGACGGCGCCCCGGACGCAGCCTGCTCGGCGCGGCCCTGTGGACGGCGGCCCTGCCGCTGCTGATGTTCCTGCCCCTGGTGCGCTACGACGTGCAGGCCACCGCCTTCGCCGTCGTCGCCCTGCTCGCGCTGGGGCGCTCCCCCCGCGCGTGCGGGGTACTGGCGGCGGCCGGCGCCCTGGTGAAGGTGTGGCCGGCCCTGACGCTGATCGGTGCGCCGAGGGGCCGTACGACCCGAGAGGCATGGACGGCGGCGGTGGTCACGGCGGCGGTGCTGCTGGGCGTGCTGGCCGCGCTGTTCAGGGATCCGTTCGATTTCCTGCGACAGCAGGGCGGACGGGGCGTGCAGATCGAGTCGTTCGGCGGCACCGTCCTGGGACTCGCGCGCCGGGCGGGCTGGCCGGGGACCGTGCGCCATCGCTACGGATCGCTGGAGTTCGTCGGCCCGTACGTCTCGTCGGTGGCCGCCGCCCTGCTGGCGCTCAGCATGCTGGCGCTCGGCGCGCTGGTGCTGTGGCGGACACGGGCCCGCCGCTGGTCGCCGGCGACACCGTACGACGCCGCCCTGGCCGCCGTCCTGCTCTTCACGGTGACCAGCCGGGTCATCAGCCCCCAGTACATGGTGTGGCTGCTCGGTCTGGCCGCCGTCTGCCTGACCTCGCGGCACACCACCCAGCGGCCGGTGGCCGTCCTGCTCGTGGCGGCGACCGCACTCACCACGGTGGTCTATCCGGTGCTGTACGACGACGTGGTCGCCTCCACCTGGCGGGGGTGTGCGCTGATGGTGGCGCGCAACGGACTGCTGGCGGTCGCGGCGGGCCTGTCGTTCGCCCGGCTTTGGCGGGGTACCACCGAGAATCCGCACCCCTCCGGCACGAACGGCCCCGACGATCCGACGGAATCCCACACGCCCGAACGGAACCCGGACTCCGTGCGGGCCATCTTCCCCACGGGGCCGCGAAGTCCCTCTTAAGGGAAGATTGCAGACAAACCTCTCATAGGTCCGGGGCAACCATGCTTCTTCAGCAGGCGCAGGTCACCGTCGTCGTCATCGGGTACGACGATGCCGCTCATGTGGCGGACGCGGTGCGCTCGGCGCTCGCGCAGGGGCCGGCCGTCCATGAGGTGATCGCGGTCGACGACTGTTCGACCGACGGCAGCGGGGAACTGCTGGAGAAGCTGGCCGCCGCCGAACCCCGTCTGAAGGTCGTCCGGCGCCGGACCAACAGCGGCGGCTGCGGCACCCCGCGCAACGACGGGCTCGACGCCGCGACCGCCCCCTATGTGATGTTCCTGGACAGCGACGACGCGCTGCCGCCGGGTGCCGTGGACGCGCTGCTGGAGGCGGCCGTGGAGCACGACGCCCCGGTGGCGGCCGGGCTGTGCGTCCGCCGGGAGCTGCCCTCGGGGCGCGAGACCACCTGGCAGCCCGAGGTGTACGCCGAGCGCACGCTGGTCACCCATCCGGCCCTGCGCGAGCGCCTCGTCCACGACACGCTCTGCGTCAACAAGCTCTACCGGACCACCTTCCTGCGCGACCACGGCATCCGCTTCCCCGAGGGACGCTTCCCCTACGAGGACTTCGTGTTCGCCGCACGCGTGCTGGCCGCCGGGCCGCGCGTCGCGCTCGTCCCCGACCCCGTCTACGTGTGGCAGGTACGCCGTTCGGCGGCCCGGCTCTCGCTCTCCCTCGACCGCTCCGACATCGACAACTGGCGGGCCCGGATCGAGGCCGACCGCCTGTCGTACGACATCCTCCTCGGTGCCGGCGAGAAGCGGCTGGCGCGGGCGGCACGGACCCGTTTCCTCGACCACTCGCTGCGCATGTACGCGCGCGAGCTGGAGCTGCGCAGCGCGCACTACCGGCGCGAGTGGTGGGCCCTCACGCGCGCGTACCTGAGCACCTTCGACGAGGGGGACTTCCCGCCGGCGCCCGCGCCCGGCCGGGTCGTCGCCCGGGTGATCCTGGCCGCCGAGGAGCCGCGCGACCTGGGCCGCCTCAAGGAGATGGCGGCCCGTCCGGCCCGGCTGAACCCGCCGTACGCGCGCGCGGACGACGGCACGCCCGTCTGGTCGGCGGACCTGCCCCAGGTGGAGCTGGAGCACCTCCTCGTCCGCCCCGTGCACCTGCTGCCGGCGGCCGTCGACGCGGAACTGCGGCCACGTGCGCGGGGCACCGCCCTCCGGCTGCGCCTGCACGAGCTGTACGGGCGGATGGCCGACGCGGGGCCCGAGACGGTGGAGGTGGAGTTCACCGAGCGGGACGACGGGCGCGTGGGTTTCGCGGGCACGGCACCGCTCATCCCCCGCCCCGAGTCCGAGCACTGGGAGACCGAGGTCCCGCTGGACCTGGCAGCACTGGGCAGCGGCACCTGGGACCTGCGGCTGAGGCTGCTCTTCCAGGACGGCGGCCGGCGCGAGACCACCGCTCACGCGGTCGCGGGCGCCGGTCTGCTGCGCCGTCGCGCGCTCCCGAGCACCCGGCACGGAGTGCTCCTGGTGCAGCCGTACGCGACCCACGCGGGCGCGCTCGCGTTGCGTCTCGCGCCCGGTTGGCGTGGATTGACCGAGGTGATGATCCGTCGCCTCAAACGCCTGCTTCACTGAGGACCGACCTGGTCACGCCCTCGCCGGCACACCACCCGCGCGGGCGCGCCACGACACGGGGCCCACGGGCCCGAAAGGACTCGGAGGCCCCCGAAGGGACTCAGCGGTCCACCGACAGGACCCGTGGGGTCCACCGACAGGACCCGCGGGTCCATCGACAGGACCCGCGGGTCCATCGACGAGGGGACGGTCGTCCATGACCTGGCTGATCACCGGCGGCGCCGGCTACATCGGAGCCCATGTGGTGCGCGCGATGCTCGGCGCGGGCGAGGAGGCAGTCGTCTACGACGACCTGTCCACGGGGATCGCCGGGCGGGTGCCCGACGGGGTGCCGCTGGAGGTCGGCTCCACCCTGGACGGTGAGCTGCTGGCACGGGTGATCCGCGGCCACGGCGTCACCGGTGTCGTCCACCTCGCGGCGCGGAAGCAGGTCGGCGAGTCTGTCGAACTGCCCCTGCACTACTACCGGGAGAACGTCGAGGGCCTGCGCACCCTGCTCTCCGCCGTCACGGACGCCGGCGTCCCGTCGTTCGTGTTCTCGTCCTCGGCGGCCGTGTACGGGATGCCGGACGTGGACCTGGTCACGGAGGAGACGCCGTGCGTGCCGATGAGCCCGTACGGCGAGACCAAACTGGCCGGGGAGTGGCTGGTGCGGGCCACGGGCCGTGCGACGGGCCTGTCGACGGCGTCGCTGCGGTACTTCAACGTGGCCGGGGCGGCGGCGCCCGAACTGGCCGACACCGGCGTCTTCAACCTCGTCCCCATGGTCTTCGAGAAACTCACCGAAGCGGCCCCGCCGCGGATCTTCGGCGCCGACTACCCCACCCCCGACGGCACCTGCGTCCGCGACTACATCCACGTCGTCGACCTGGCCGAGGCCCATGTCGCCACCGCCCGGCGCCTGCGCGAGGCGCCCGGCACCGACCTCACCCTCAACATCGGCCGCGGCGAGGGGGTTTCGGTACGGGAGATGATCGACCGCATCACCGCCCACACCGGCCACACGCTGCCCCCGGCCGTCGTGGACCGGCGTCCGGGCGACCCCGCCCGGGTGGTCGCCTCCGCGGACCGCGTCGCCGGCGAGCTGGGCTGGAAGGCCAGGTACGGCGTCGACGAGATGATCGCGTCGGCATGGGAGGGCTGGACACACCACCACCCCGTGCGGTGAGTGCCCCTGGCGGCCTCGCCCGACGGCCCGTCACCGCATCGGCGTTGCGCCCGTAACCGCCCCTTTGGTACCAACGATTGACATGCGCGTCCGTGCGACGGCCGTGAAGTCCCGCTCTCCGGTGGGAACCGGACGGTGCCGGTTGCGCGTGTGTAATGAGGGAAGCGAACGTTACGGGGGTAGCGACGATGCCGGCTTGGGACATCGATCCGGTCCATGTGCAGAGCACGCTGAACTCGACCGGCGAGGCGGCGGGCGGCCTGGAGAAGGCCGCCAACTCACTGGTGACGAACATGGCGAGCGCGGCCGAGTCGGCCGGAACGGCCGTACCCGGCGGGCAGTTCAGCGGCCCCATGATCGGACCGGTCGCCGTCGGCACCCCGCGCGTACCGGTGGGACCGGTGGCGGCGGCGCTGAGCAAGTACCTGGAGGAGCGGCAGAACAAGCTGGCGTTCATGGCGCAGCGCACCATCGACTCCGTGCAGGGCGCGGCCAAGGCCACCAACGCGTACGTCACCGGTGACCTGGACATGGCCGCCCAGCACCAGGCCAACGCGCTCAAGGCGACGGTGGTGCCCCCGCCGCCGGGCGTCGGCGGCAACGGCGGGCAGGGGCCGAAGTGAGCGACGACATCCCCGTCATCCCGGAGGAGGTCCCCGAGTTCACCGGCAACCTGGAGCTGCTGGACCAGCACATCGGCGGCATCCGGTCGGCCGGGACGTCGCTCAAGGACTCGGGCTCGGCGATCGACACCCGCTTCGGCGGCCTGTCGGCGTACTACAAGGCACCCGAAGCGGAGCAGCTGTTCGCGACGACCGCGCCGGTCGCGGCGAAGGGCGAGGAGTTCTCCACCGAGCTGGCGACCGTGGCCTCCGCCCTCGACGACTACGCCGCCGCGGTCGGCCCGCTCAAGCAGAAGTTCGACCAGCTGCGTCAGGAGGCCATCGCCTTCCGCGCGAAGATCGCGGACGACGACGAGTGGCGTGCCGACGGTGACCTCGTCGAGGAGAACAACAACCGCCGCTCCGACATCAACGCCGCGTACGCGGCGTTCCAGGCGGCCGAACGCGACTGCCACAACAAGATCGTCGCCCTGGTCGGCGGGGAGCCGCTGATCGTCAACGACGGCTCGAACAAAGAGAACATGTACGGCTACCGGGGCGAGGACCTCGACAACGCCGGCGGACTGCCCTGGGGCGACCCGGTGGAGGAGTCCAACCCCTGGTACTACATCCACGAACACGTCTGGGACTTCGCCGTCGGCTTCGTCGTCGACGGCGTCTGGGGCACCATCAAGGGCCTGGGCACCCTCGTCGGCGTCAACGGCTGGGACGCGGCAGGCCAGGCTTGGACCGGCCTGGGCAAACTCCTGACCGGCATCGCGATCACCGCTACCCCGCTGGGCGCGGCGTACTGGCTCACCCCGGCCGACAAGCTGCCCTCATGGCTGCGCGACTCCCGCACGGCCGTCGTGGAGACGGGCAAGGCGCTGATCGCCTACGACGAGTGGGGCAAGAACCCCTCACGCGCCGCCGGGGCGGTCACCTTCAACGTCGTCACCACCATCTTCACCGGCGGCGCGGGAGGCGCGGTCTCCGGCGCCGGCAAGGCGGGCGCCATCGCCAAGGCGATCTCCTTCGCGGGCAAGGCCGGCAGGATCGTCGACCCGATGACGTACATCACCAAGGGCGTCGGCGCGACCGCGGTGAAGATCAGCGACGTCATGGCCAGCCTGCGCGGCATCACCGACGGCACCCACATCCGGCTCGGCGAGGGCACCTACCGCATCGCCGACACCCCGCACCTCGCGGACGACCTCCCGGCGGGCCTGACCCCCGAGAACAGCGTCCGCATGGAGACCCCCAAGGGCGAGGTCGTCTACCTCGACACCAAGACCCTGGTCATGCACAACGCCGACGGCACCGTGCGCGAGTCCCTGGACGGCATCGGGCACGAGGGGACGGCGGCAGAGCGGGGCACCGAAGTACGGACTTCGGAGCAGGAGTTGGTGGGGGCCGGGGCCAGGGTCGGCGACGGCAGTACGGCTGTGGGGCGAGTCGCGGACGACCTGAGCGGCACCGCGCGCGTAGGTGACGACCTCGGCGGCACCGGGCGGGTCGGGGACGACGGCCTCCCGGGTGGGCGTGCCGATGATCTGGGCCGTGGTCCCTCCGCGAGCCATGAGCCGCCGACCGGTCCGCGGGACCCCTCTACCCCGCCCCCGCATGGCGACGGCCCCACGGCGAACGGTCATGGCGACGACGGGGCCCGCCCCGGCACGGGGCACGAGCCGGGCCCCGTCGGACACGGAGACGACGGAGTTCGCCAGGGCGGCAATGGCGATGGCCATGGCTCGGGCAGCCATGCCGACGACGGCACGTCACCGCATGGGCAGGCCGACGGTGCCCACCACGGCGACCGGGACGTACGGGAACCGGGCGGTTCGATCGCGGAGGACGCCGCCCGCCGGGCCGCGCCCCCTACCGAGATCGTGCCGGGCCGGCCCCTGCCACCGGCCGGGCCTGGCACGAAGATCCTCGGCCAGGTACCGCCGGGCCGCGTGGAGACGGTGGAAGTCAACGGCTACGAGGTAATTACCAAGGTCGATGGCAAAAACGTCGAGCATTTCCTCAAGGAGCTGGGATATCAGCGTGCCGCTTCCTATTTGGAGGCGAAAGAACTGGGGACGTTTCCCAGGAAGCAAACAGGGGCCTGCGCCGGCCCGGTCATGGACCTGCGGACAGGCATAGTCGCCGAAGGAATCAACGGCAAGGCCACCAACATCATCCCGCCGGATCACGTCCACCCGACCATCGCGGCCCGATACGGCGAAATCGGCGACCCCCCGCCGGGACCGGACCACCCGCTCGGGCACGCCGAGGTCAAGGCAGTCAACGAGTTGCTGTGGGAACGGCAGAAGCGAGGCCTTCCCGACGGGGAGGAAGCGCTCGCCGACATGATCGCCTCCATCGAGTTCCCGTACCTGAACCACATGAAGACGGGGCTTCCCGTACGGCCGGCGGCTTTCTGCGTGAACTGCCACCATATGCTGCACGGTGTGGACAGCCTGCACGGCAGGTTCACGGGCACCCCGCCGACCGATGACAATTGGATCCCACAATGACTCCGGTACCACGAATCGACATCGACGACCCCGAGGTCGATATGGATTACGAGCAACGTCTGCTGTATCGGGGGCGCCCCTTCACCGGAGAAGTCGAAGAGCGCTCAGGCGGTGTTGTCATCAGTCTGGACTCGTACGTCGACGGCCTCCAGGACGGTCCCAGCCGCGAGTGGTACAAGGACGGCACCCTTCGCTCCGAGGCGACGGTACGCAAGGGGCGCCCGGTCGGAGTCGCCAGGGAATGGCACGCCAACGGCACGCTCGCATCGGAACAGGTCTTCGCCGAGAACGGCCTGACCATGCTGCAGGACTTCCACTGGGACGAGAACGGGCAGCCCACCAAGACTTGGCGCAAGGAATCTGAATGACCGCGCTGTTGGACACGGCCTGGCGGAGACGACAGTGACGCCGTTGTTCGAGGAGGCGCACGACGTCCTCGAAGCAGGGGAGCCGGCCCTCCGGGTCGTCCACGACCTCCGCCGGCGCGCTGCGGGCCACGAGCACCTCCCGCCGCAGCGGCGCCGGTTCCGCGAACAGCGCCTCGACCCCGGCGCACTCCCCCAGAGCCGCTCCACCCCGTCCTCGTCCTCCTGCACCAGGAGGTACCTCACCGGAAGATCCCGGCCCCACGCAACGTGATCCCCGACCCGTACCTGTCCCTCGGGCATCCGAGCAACTCCAGGAGAGGGCAGGCCCCTTGAACGAAGGACCTTCTCCCTTGGCCGTCCACCCGCAGCGCGCCCTCGGCACGGTCCTCGGCTCCGCCGTGGGTGACGCCCTGGGCGCCCCCTTCGAGTTCGGCCCCGAAGGGGCGTTCTCGGCCCGATTCCCGCAGGCGGGCCACGGCGGTGAGATGTGCGGGGGCGGTGGCTGGGATCCCGGCGAGGCGACCGACGACACCCAGATGGCCGTGCTCGTCGGGGAATCGCTCGTCGAGCACGGCGGGCTCGAACCGGCCGACGTGTTCCGGCGGTTCCAGCGGTGGGCCGCCGCAGGCCCGAAGGACATCGGGCTCCAGACCGAGGACGTCCTCGCCAACGGCGAACCCTGGGACCGCGCCGCCGCCGCGCACTTCGAGGTCAACCTCAGAGCCGCCGGCAACGGGGCCCTGATGCGGGCGTCCACCTCCGCCGTGTACTTCGCGCGGCAGGGGCGGGAGGCGACCATGGACGCCGCACGGCGGCTGTCCGCGCTCACGCACGGGGACCCGGCGGCGTGGGAGGGCACGGCCGTCCTCCACGAGCTGGTACGGGTCGCGCTGGGCGGGGACGACCCCCTGGCCGCCCTTCCCCGGACGCTGGACGAGGTGGCCCCCGCGCACCGGCCCCGGTACGCCACCGTCCTCTCCCCCGACTGGCACCCCGACCGGGCCACCGAGTTCAACGGCGCCGTCTGGCCCTGCCTCGGCTCCGCGGTGTGGGCGGTGCGGACGACGGACTCGTACGAGGACGCCGTACGGGCCGCCGTCGACCTCGGCGGCGACACCGACACCGTCGCGGCCGTGACGGGAGCACTCGCGGGGGCGGTGTACGGCGTCGACGGCATCCCGCGCCCCTGGCTCGACACACTCCACGTACCACTGCCGGGCTTCGGCGGGCGGGTGCTGCGCGCGGCGGAACTGACCGGACTGGCGCGGCGATTGGCGGCGTAGAGCCGCTCGGTGAGCCGAGTGCGTGAGGCCGTCCGGCCCAAGGCGCGGGATTCGGCGGCACCGACCGGCGGACCCGGCCCACGGGGCCGGGTCTTCAGGGGCGCGGGGAACCGAGCGGCCGGCCCCCGCCCAGCCGCGGAGAAGCACACGCCGGAACCGCCTCACCCCGGCCGGCCCGCGGCCTACAGCGCCCGCAGCGCCGCCGCCGTGGCCCGGGTCAGCCCCTCCAGGTACCCCTTCGGCAGCTTCGGTGTGCGGACCACCACCGACCGCCAGTACAGCGGGCCGGAGATCAGGTCCAGCGCGAGGTCCTCGTCGATGCCCTCGCGCACCTCACCCCGTGCGACCGCCGCCGCGACGATGCCCGTGGCGACGCTCTGCTGCCCTTCCCGCAGCGCCTTCTGCATGGCCTCGGCGATATCGGGGTTGCGCGCGGCCTCGGCCTGGAGGTCGGGGATGATCTGGCCGGCCACCGGGTGCCGCAGGGCGCGGGACGTGACCTCGTAGAGCAGCCTGAGGTCGCCCTCCAGTGACCCCGTGTCCGGCGTGGGCAGCCCCTGCACCGCCACGGCCGAGACGAGGTCCAGCACGAGGTGCAGCTTGGAGCGCCAGCGGCGGTACACCGCCGTCTTGCCGACGCCCGCGCGCCGTGCGATCCCCTCGATGGACATCCGCGCGTAGCCGACCGCCGCCAACTCCTCGAAGACCGCTGCACGGATCGCCTCGGTCACGTCCTCGCGGAGCACGGCCGCCCCGGCGGGCGCCCGGCGGCGCGGCCGGGGCGGCGGCTGGGCCGCGGAGGGATCGGCGTTCGTCGTCATGCGGACCAGCATAGGGGCGTCACGACGAAACGGTTGCGTTCCGACGTCCGATCGGCTTACGCTCACGTGACGACGATACGGTCCCGTCCCGACGCAGCCCGGGCGGGACAGTCCGCACAGACCCCGTCGCCCTCGCCCTCCATCGCCCCCACCTAGCGAAAGCAGCGGATGTGAGCCAGGTCCTCGACACACCGCCCCCGACAGCCTCCGGCGCCCGGCCCCCCGCCGAGTCCCCGGCGCAGCTCGCCGCGCGCCACGGCCTCAGCGTCAGCGGGGCCCGCCCCTCCCTGGGTACGTACGTACGGCAGCTGTGGGCGCGGCGGCACTTCATCACGGCCTTCGCCACGGCGAAGCTCACCGCGCAGTACAGCCAGGCGAAGCTGGGCCAGCTCTGGCAGATCGCCAACCCACTGCTCAACGCGGCGGTGTACTACTTCATCTTCGGCGTGCTGATGGGCACGAAGAACGGCGTCCCGGACTACGTCCCGTTCCTCGTGACCGGCGTGTTCGTGTGGACCTTCACCCAGAGCTCGATCATGGCCGGCACCCGGGCGATATCCGGCAGCATCGGCCTCGTCCGCGCCCTGCACTTCCCGCGGGCCTCACTCCCGGTGTCGTACTGCATCCAGCAACTCCAGCAACTGCTGTTCTCCATGGCCGCGCTGGCCGTCATCCTGCTGGCCTTCGGGGTTCCGGTCTCCCTCTCCTGGCTGCTGATCGTGCCCGCCCTGGCCCTGCAGTTCGTGTTCAACGCCGGCGTCGCGATGGTCATGGCCCGGATCGGTGCCAGGACCCCCGACATCTCCCAGCTGATGCCGTTCGTGCTGCGGACGTGGATGTACGCGTCGGGCGTGATGTTCAGCATCGACCAGAAGCTCTCCGGCCGCGATCTGCCGTACGCGGTGCACCTGTTGCTGGACTACAACCCGGCGGCGCTCTACATCGACCTCATGCGGTTCGCGCTCATCGACAGCTTCGAGGGCGGCCATCTGCCCCCGCACGTGTGGGCGGCAGCCGCGGGGTGGGCGCTCCTCGCGGGCGTCGGCGGATTCATCTACTTCTGGAAGGCTGAGGAGACGTACGGCCGTGGCTGACACCAACACCCTCCAGGGCACGCGGCGGGAAACGCCGGGCGCCGCCCACGCGGCCGCCCCCGCCGTCGAGGACGAGCGCGTGCCCACCGTCGTCGTCGACGGCGTCGACATCGTCTACCGGGTCAACGGCACGGGGGCCGGGCGCGGCAGCGCCACGGCCGCGCTGAACCGCATACTCCGGCGCGGGAAGGCCGAGAAGGCGGCCGGTGTGCGCAAGGTGCACGCCGTACGGAACGTGTCCTTCACCGCGTACCGGGGCGAGGCCATCGGGCTCATCGGCACCAACGGCTCCGGCAAGTCGACGCTGCTCAAGGCGGTGGCGGGGCTGCTGCCGGTGGAGAACGGCCGTATCTACACCGACGGCCAGCCCTCCCTGCTCGGGGTGAACGCCGCGCTCATGAACGACCTCACCGGGGAACGCAACGTGCACCTCGGGGGGCTCGCGATGGGGATGTCCCGTGAGCAGGTCCGCGAGCGGTACCAGGAGATCGTCGACTTCTCCGGCATCAACGAGAAGGGCGACTTCATCACCCTGCCGATGCGGACGTACTCCTCCGGCATGGCGGCGCGGCTCCGGTTCTCCATCGCCGCGGCCAAGGACCACGACGTGCTGCTGATCGACGAGGCGCTGGCGACGGGCGACCGGTCCTTCCAGAAGCGGTCCGAGGCGCGCATCCGCGAACTGCGCAGGCACGCGGGCACGGTGTTCCTGGTCAGCCACAACAACAAGTCGATCCGGGACACCTGCGACCGGGTGCTGTGGCTGGAGCGGGGCGAGCTGCGGATGGACGGGCCCACCGACGAGGTGCTGAAGGAGTACGAGAGGTTCACCGGCGGGAAGAAGTAGGCCCGCCGCTCATCTCTCCAGGAACGCGAAGAGCTTCTCCCACCTGTCCACGATCTCGGCCGTCCCGTAGCGCCGAATGTTCTGCCTCGCCCTGTCGCCCATACGGTCCCGCAGCGCCCTGTCCGACATCAGCAGGTCCAGCCTGCGGGCCAGTTCGGCCGTGTTGCCGGGGGGCGCGAGCAGGCCGTCCTCCCCGTCGGCGACTATCTCGCGCACACCGGGGGCGCAGTCGAAGGCGGCGCACGGGACGGCCAGCGCCATGGCTTCCATCAGGGCGAGGGGGAAGCCCTCGCCCCGGGAGGAGAGGACGAAGACGGAGCCCTGCCGCAGGGCCCCCGGGACATCGGCCGTACGGCCCATCCAGGCCACCGAGTCGTCGAGGCCGAGTGCCGTGCACTGCTTGCGCAGGATCTCCTCGTCCTCACCCGACCCGTGGATGCGCAGGGTCCAGTCGGGGTGGGCCGGGGCGACCTCCGCCCAGGTGTCGAGGAGCATGTCGACGCCCTTCTCGTCGCTCAGCCGGCCGATGCTGACGACGGTCTTCTCCGTGCGCGGCGAGGGGACGTCCGGCAGCCAGGGCACGGCGTTCGGCATGAACGAGGCGTTGTTGAGTCCCTCGCCGATCCACAGGTCGGCGTCCTCACGGGTGAGGACGAGCATGCGGTCGACGTCCCGGTAGTACTTCAGGACGCGGCGGAAGCGGGAACTGGCCTTCGCGGTCTCGTACGACTCGTGGCTCATGCCGATGACGGTCAGCCCACGGGTGTCGGCGAGCCGCACCCACTCCATCGCCCACACCTGGGTCACGACGACGACCCCGCCGGGGCGCGCGGCGCCGAAGAGCCGGGTCAGCCGGGCGGCCCGGTCCCGCATGCCCGCCTCCCGCGCCCGGCCGGGGGCCGGCGGCTGACCGTCGTACAACCTGGTCGTCGCGTAGGGGAGTTCGCCGAGGTCGTAGGGGTCCTCCGGGGTCGCGACACCGATCACGTGGACGCGGTGGCCGCGTTCGGTGAAGAGCCGGGCCATGTGATGGGTCCAGCTGGTCACCCCGCCCAGTTCGTCGACGCTGTTGGCGACGAGGAAGATGTCCCGCTGCCCGGTCACTTGCGCCTCCACTCGGAGAAGAACTCGTCGACGATCTGCCGCGCTGCCGTGCCCTTGTCGTACTCGCCGAAGTCGGCCACGAACCGCAGCCGGGCGGCCGCGTACTTGACCGACTGCTCCTCCAGCGAGGAGCCGGCGAGGGCCGCGTGCAGTTCGTCCTCCGTGCGGACCACCGGGCCCGGCGCCCGTTCCAGCAGGTCGAAGTAGGTGCCCCGGCCCTCGTGCACATACTCGTCGTAGTCGTACGTGAAGAAGAACATCGGCCGGTCCAGGAGCGCGTAGTCGAACATCACCGACGAGTAGTCCGTGATCAGCGCGTCGGCTAGGGCGAGGACGGGCGTCACGTCGTGGTGGTCGGAGACGTCGATGACGCGGCCCCGCACCGAGGGCGGGAGCACGACGTGGTTGAGGTAGTGGGCGCGGACGAGGAGGACGTACTCGTCGCCGAAGGTCTCCGCGAAGCGCTCCACGTCGAAGGGCAACGCGAAACGCTTCTGCCCCGACTGGCGGAACGTGGGTGCGTACAGCAGCACCTTCCTGTCGGCCGGAATACCCAACTCGGCCGCGAGCGACGGTCGTTCGACGGCGTTTCGCGCCTGGACGAGCGCGTCGTTGCGCGGGTAGCCCACCCGCAGCAATGCCTTCTCGCGCAGCCGGAATGCCCTGGCGAGGGTGCGGACGTCGTGCTCCGAGCGGATCAGGAAGTGGTCGAAGCGGTCCAGCGTGCGCTGCTGTTCCGCCTGCGCCGCACGGGACTTGAGCTTCCAGCTCGGCTCGTCGAAGCCCATCCGCTTGAGGGCGGAACCGTGCCAGGTCTGCAGGTACGTCGTGCCGGGCCGCTTGGTCAGCTTCAGCGGGTAGCTCTGGTTGTCGATCCAGAACTCGGCGCGGGCCAGCGCCCTGAGGTAGGGCAACGACCAGCGGCGTACGAGGGTGGCGTCGGCGGGGAAGCCGTCCGGGCGGCCCGCGTACGACCACACCGCCTCGAAGTCGAGGCCCTGGCGGCGCATCTCCTCGTAGATCGCCCGCGGGCTGTCGCTGTACTGCCGGCCCAGGTGGCTCTCGAACACCACCAGGCGCCGGCGCACCGGCATCCGCAGGAACGCCTCGTGATACAGCCGGATCTTGCTGTCTCCGGAAGTCGCCTTCCTCCGCAGCGCCTTGGCCTTGCGGTAGCCGTTCTTGGCCAGCTGCCCGGGGGTTCCCCGCAGACCGCGGGCGACGAGGGCGTTGGCCTTCTTGTCCGGGACCAGCCGGAAGGCGAGGTGGCCACGGGCGGAGACATGCGGTTCGACACGGTCGGCGACCAGCCGGGTCAGCCGGGGGCGGACCGGCAGTTCCCCGGTCGCGAGGCCCGGTTCGGCGGCGGTCAGCCGCGTGGACGTCCGCTCGCCGTCGACACCCAGGTGGAGGCGGACGTCCCACACGGCGTCCACGATGCCCAGAGGCCGCAGGACCTTCGAGATGTCGGCCGTGGCCTCCCACGACACATACGGGCCCTCGTGCCGTACGGCACTCACCGGCACACGGAAGGTGCGGAAGCGTACGCCGGGGCGGCGGGCGTAGAACTCCAGCTCGGCGGTGAGCCGGGCGCCCGGCGGGATCACCCCGAGGGGGTTGGTGACACGGCCCGCCAGCCGGACGACTCCGGCACGCCCCGGCCGTGTGTACTCCGTCAGTTCGTTGCGCAGGAACATCTTCCGGACCGGTCTGGCGTGGTAGCCGAGTTCGGTGACGTCCAGGATCCGCCGCGCGAAGGGGTCCTCGTCGAGATGCTCGGCACACCAGTAGATCCGCCCGTCACGCTCGACCATCGGGGCGGACACCTTGTCGCGGTTGGTGAGGGTGTCCACGGCGGGCAGCAGGTTCTCCCAGTCGCTCTCGCGCAGCAGATAGGCGCAGATCGCGTGGATGGGCTCGACCTCGTCGTACGCTGCCGGATCGATCGACGCCAGATAGGCGTTGGCCAGCGCGGCGAACTCCCGGCGGTAGGCGGCGTCCCGGAAGGGCAGGTCGCGCAGGTGCAGCACCAGGTCGTGCTTGAGGAACTTGACGTCCTTGGCGAACTTCAGCTCCAGCAGCCCGCGGTCGGCGAGGAGCCGGTCGACCCGGCGGTGGATCTCCATGCGGTGCGCGAAGTTGGCGATCTCGGCCCGCCGGTTGCTGATCGACCTGGCCTCGGACCGCTCGACCACGTTCCAGTCGTAGACCCGGTTGGGTATGAGCGTGATCCGGCGGGCGGCCGCGTACACCTGGGCGGAGAAGAACAGGTCCTCGTAGTGGATGCCCACCGGGAACTCAAGGCCGCGCTCGACCAGGAAGTCACGCCGGTAGCACTTGTTCGTCGACAGGGTGTCGTAGACCAGCAGGTCGGGCAGCTCGGAGACGGAGTCGAGGGTGCGTGTGCGGGCGTACAGCCACGGGTACCACTTGACCTCCTTCCTCGTACGGGTGTCCACGTGCACGCGGACGCAGAGCCCGGAGACGAGGTCGGCGCCGGTGGTCTCGGCCGCCTCCAGCATGTTCCGGCAGGCGTTGCGCTCCAGGACGTCGTCGCTGTCGAGGAAGAGGACGTAATCACCACGGGCCCGCCGGATGCCCTCGTTGCGGGGCGCGCCGCAGCCGCCGCTGTTCTCGGGGAGCCGGTGCGCCCGTACGCGGTCGGGGTGCCGGGCGGCGAGCCGGGCGGCCACCTCGTACGAGCCGTCCGTGCTGTGGTCGTCGACGATCACGACCTCGACGCTGCGCAGCGTCTGCTCCAGGACGGAACGCACGGCCGTGGGCAGTCTGGCCTCGTCGTTGTAGACGATGACGACGACGGACACGGCCGGCCGGGCGGGCACGGCCGGCCCGCCTGTCGCTGGTTGCGGCTGCTGCTCCACGTTCACCCCAAACGTCATGCCTTGTTCCCTCTATAAGCCATCCAGCCGTTGAGGGCCACTCAGGTAGAGGTCGTGGGAGGTGCCCGGGTTGCGTCCGGGGCGCGGTGGGGCGGCGTCCCCCGCGATACCCTCCGGGAGGACGGGGAGCGGGGAGCAGAGGGGGCCGGTCGATGCGCGGAGTGGTGCCTGGGCCGCTGCGGGCGGACGATCCGCGGGAGATCTCCGGGTATCCGCTGTACGCCAGGATCGGCGAGGGCGGCATGGGGACCGTGTACCTCTCCCGCAGCCGGGGCGGCCAGCCCGTCGCGCTGAAGCTGGTCCGTCCCGAGTACGCCGGCAGCCCGGCCTTCCGCGAACGCTTCGCCCGCGAGGTGGCCACCGGCCGCCGGGTCTCCGGCTACCACCTGGTGCCGATCGTCGACCACGACGCGGGAGCGGAGCGCCCCTGGCTGGCCACGCGCTACGTCCCCGGCGTCCCGCTCGGCGACGCCCTTCAGACGCACGGCCCGCTGCCCATGCCGACCGTCCTGCAACTGCTGGCCTGCGCCGCGTACGCGTTGGACGCCGTGCACACCGCCGGAGTGATCCACCGGGACATCAAGCCCGCCAACCTGCTCCTCGCGACCGACGGGCCCTGGCTGCTCGACTTCGGCATCGCCCGGGCCGCGGGAGCCGCCACGCTCACCACCGCCGGCCGCCTCATCGGCACCCCGCGCTACATGTCCCCCGAGCACGCGCTGGGCCGCCCGGTCACGTCCGCGTCGGACGTGTTCGCCCTCGGTCTGGTCGCCGCGGTCGCCGCCACCGGACGACACCCCTACGGGCGGGGCAACCCCCTCGCCATCGCGACCCGCATCGCCGCCACCGACGTCGACCCGCCCGCCCTCGACGGCATCGACCGCCCCCTGCTCGACGTCATCCGCCGCTGCCTCACCGCCGACCCCGTCGCCCGCCCCTCGGCCGCCGACATCGCCGAGCACTGCGCGGGAGCGGCCCGCCGGGACGTCCGCGACTTCACCGGCTGGCTCCCGGCCCCGTTCGCGACCTCGGTGGCCATCATCGAGACGGCCTTCCGCACCCTGTCGCTCGCCGAGGCCCCGACGGCTCCGGTCCCCCCGCGGCTGGCGGAGGCGCCGACGGTCCGCGGGGTCCCGGCGACGGCGCCGATCACGGTGCGGGACGAGGAGTGGCAGCGACGGGTACGGCGCGAACCGTAGCCCTTATACGGCGCCACGTACCGGTACCCACACGGAACCGTCACGCCCGCTCCCGGTGTCGTAAGTGGCGTATAAGCTTCGGAACCGCTTCAAGTGCCCGCGCGCGGCACAGGAGTTCGGCACCGTACCGGGGGAGGCTCCCATTACCACCAGCACTGGCGACATCCTGAGCCCGCTGGGACCGCAGGACCCACGTGAGACCGCCGGCTACCACCTGCAGGCCCGCATCGGCGAGGGCGGCATGGGCACGGTCTACCTGTCGCACACCCGCGGCGGCCAGCCGGTCGCCCTGAAGGTCATCCGCCGCGAGTACGGCCAGGACGCGGACTTCCGCCGCCGTTTCGAGCAGGAGGTCCAGGCGGCCCGCCGCGTCCAGGGCTACCACATCGTCCCGGTCGTCGACCACGACACCACGGGCGAACTGCCGTGGCTGGCATCCGCGTTCATCGCCGGCATCTCCCTGCACGACGCCCTCGTCGCCTTCGGGCCGCTGCCGCTGCCCGCGGCCTTCCAGCTGGTCGGCTGCGCGGCCCGCGCCCTGACGTCGATCCACGCGGCCGGCGTCATCCACCGCGACCTCAAGCCCAGCAACATCCTGCTGGGCACCCAGGGCCCGTACGTCATCGACTTCGGTATCGCCCGCGCCGCCGACGCCACCCAGCTGACCCAGTCCGGCGGCCTGATCGGCACCCCGCAGTACATGTCGCCGGAGCACGCGCTCGGCGAGCGGGTCACCCCCGCGACCGATGTCTTCTCCCTGGGGCTGATCGCGGCGGTCGCCGCCACCGGCCGCCATCCGTACGGCGACGGCGGCGCCATCACGATCGCCGCGCAGATCGCCAACACCGCCCAGCGCCCGCCGCAACTCGACGGCTACGACGAGCAGTTGAGGCCACTGCTGGAGCGCTGCCTGACCGCCGACCCGGCCGAGCGCATCGGTACGGAGGAACTTGCCTCCCTCTGCCAGGAGTTGGCGGGCCGCGGCCTCAGCGACTTCAACGGCTGGCTGCCGGGGCCGCTCACCGCCGAGATCGCCCGGCGCGAGCAGTCCGCGCAGACCCCGCCGCAGCCGACGGCACCCCGGATGCCGGCCGCGCCCCCGGTCACCGCTCCCCCCACCACGGCTCCGGCGGCCGCTCCGACGCCCCCGCCGCACGACCCGGCGCCGGGCACCACCCAGGGCGTACCGCAGGCGGCCCCGATGCCCGGCTTCGGCCCCGCCGCCCAGGGCCCGGTCGCGGGCTACGGCTACCCGCAGCCCGCCGCTCAGACGTACAGCCTCACCCCGCAGGCCCCCGCCCCGGCGCCGCCCGCCCCCAAGAAGGGCCGACGCGGCCTCAAGGCGGCCCTCGTCGCCCTGGCCCTCGTCGTCGTGGCAGGCTCCGGCGCGGCCGCCGCGGCGTGGGTACTGAACAGCGGCAACGACAGCAAACAGACGGCGGGCGGCACCAAGGACAGCGGCAAGAGCGATGCCGCCCCGTCCCCGACCGAGTCCGAGACCGGGTCCGACACGGGCTCCGACACCGGCTCCGGTGACCAGGGCGGCGAAGGGGAGGGCACGGACCCGGGCGAGTCCCCCAGCATCCCCGAGAACGCCCGGTACACGCCGATTTTCGAGGGCAAGCCCTTCACGCTCCGCACTCCCGCCGGCTCGTCCTACGTCAACGTCGACCTCGACAAGCCGGAGGTCGACGCCAAGGACGAGATGGTCGACGGCCTGAAGGACATGTACCTCGACAACAGCTACTGGTACTTCGACACGACGATGGGCAAGAGCGCGGGCACCACGCCCCAGGAGTGCGCCGAGGGCACGGGGACGGACGCCCTGCCATCGAGCCTGGACTCCGGTCACTTCGGCGAGGAGGCCGAGATCGACAAGGGTGTCCGGCTCTGCACGATCACCAAGCAGGGCAACCTCGCCATGTACGAGATCACCAGTCTGACCCCGGGCAAGTACAGCTGGGAAGTCCCCACGGTCCAGGGCAAGCTGACCCTCTGGGAGATCACCGAGTAGGGCCTGCGACGCCTACGGGACACAAACGGTGGGGGCGCCCCGAAGCCACGGGGCGCCCCCACCGCCGTATCGCTACGAGTGGCTGCGCAGCAGCGTGCGCATCGTGCGCATGGCCACCGACAGGTTGGCCAGATCGAACGCGTCGGAGCTCTGGATCTCCTCCAGGGTCGTCCGCGCCCGGCCCAGGATGGGCGCGTTCTTCTGCTCCCACACCTTGAACCGCTGCTCCGGCGTCGACGAGCCGTTGCCGGCGGACAGCACGTCGGCGGTGAGCGCGGCGTGCGCCGCGTACAGGTCCTCGCGGATCGCCGCGCGGGCCATGGACTGCCAGCGGTCGGCGCGCGGCAGCTCGATGATGCGGTCCATGAGCTGGGTGATGCTCAGCCGGTCGGCGAGGTCGTAGTACACCTCGGCGACCTCCATCGGCGTCCGGCCGACCCGGTCGGCGACGGCGACGATGTCGAGCGTCGGGAACGCCGAGGAGAAGCCCGCGACACGGGTGGCCAGTTCCTCGGGCACCCCGGCGCCGGCCAGCTCGTCGTAGATCTGCTGGTACCACTCGAGGTCGGCGCCGCGCAGCAGCTTGGGCAGCTCGCCCCAGACGAGGTCCACGCCGTCCTTGAAGAAGGCGATGGTCTCGGTCAGTTGGAGCGGCTGCGGCCGGTTGTTGAGCAGCCAGCGCGTACCGCGCTCGACGAGGCGACGGGAGTGCAGTCGGATCCGGGTCTGGA
Organism: Streptomyces sp. NPDC042364; assembly: GCF_056437585.1. NCBI lineage: Bacteria > Bacillati > Actinomycetota > Actinomycetes > Kitasatosporales > Streptomycetaceae > Streptomyces > Streptomyces sp. NPDC042364. Next base: position 676,711 of record NZ_JBWKAJ010000003.1, read on the forward strand.
CGGCCGCGTCGACCTTGTTGTCCAGGCCCTCGACCCCGTCCCACACCGCGCCCGACCCGAAGATCGCGCGGGAGGCGGTCTGCGCCCGGACGATCTCCTCCAGCGAGGCCCCGGTCTCCTCCCGCAGCCGGTGCAGGAAGCTCGTGCCGCCCGTGTTGACCGTGTCGTTGACCAGCAGGGTGGTGACGATCTCCCGGCTCAGCGGGTGGCTGTCGATGTGCTCGGGGAACTGCCGGCGCAGCGCGGTCGGGAAGTACGTGTGCAGCAGGGTGCGCAGGTAGGGGTCGTCCGGCAGCGAGGTGTGCAGCAGTTCCTCGGCGACGGTGATCTTCGTGTAGGCGAGGAGGACCGCGGTCTCGGGACCGGTGAGGCCGTGGCCGGTGTTCAGCCGCTCACGGATCTGCCGGTCGGAGGGCAGGAACTCCAGCGCCCGGTCGAGATGGCCCTCCCTGACCAGGTGGCGCATGAAGCGCTGCTGGGCGTGGAGCATGTCCTTCGACTGGGCGAGGGCGTTGGCGATGGCGGTGTTCTGCGCGTAGTTGTTGCGCAGGACCAGCCGGCCGACCTCGTCGGTCATCTCGGCGAGCAGCTTGTTGCGCTGCTTGACGGTCATGTCGCCCTCGGCGACCAGGCCGTTGAGCAGGATCTTGATGTTCACCTCGTGGTCGGAGGTGTCCACACCCGCGCTGTTGTCGATGGCGTCGGTGTTGACCCGTCCGCCGTTCTGCGCGAACTCGATCCGGCCCAGCTGGGTCAGGCCGAGGTTGCCGCCCTCGCCGACGACCTGGACGCGCAGGTCCCGTCCGTCGACGCGGATGGCGTCGTTGGCCTTGTCACCGACGTCGGCGTGCGACTCGGCGCTCGACTTGACGTATGTTCCGATGCCGCCGTTCCACAGCAGGTCGACCGGTGCCTTGAGGATCGCCTTCATCAGGTCGGCCGGGGTCATCTTGGAGATCTTCTCCTCGATGCCCAGGGCGTCCCGGATGTGGCCGTTGATCGGGATGGCCTTGGCGGTGCGGGGGAAGACGCCGCCGCCGGCGGAGATCAGATCGGCGTCGTAGTCCTCCCAGCTGGAGCGCGGGAGTTCGAAGATCCGGCGCCGCTCGGCGTACGAGGTGGCCGCGTCCGGGTTGGGGTCGATGAAGATGTGCCGGTGGTCGAAGGCGGCGACCAGCCGGATGTGCTCGCTGAGCAGCATGCCGTTGCCGAACACGTCACCGGACATGTCACCGATGCCGACGACCGTGAAGTCCTCGGTCTGGGTGTCGACGCCCAGCTCCCGGAAGTGCCGCTTGACCGACTCCCAGGCGCCCCGGGCGGTGATGCCCATGCCCTTGTGGTCGTACCCGGCGCTGCCGCCGGAGGCGAAGGCGTCCCCGAGCCAGAAGTTGTACGACTCGGCGACCTCGTTGGCGATGTCGGAGAAGGTGGCGGTGCCCTTGTCGGCGGCGACGACGAGGTAGGTGTCGTCCTCGTCGTGGCGGACGACGCCGGCGGGCGGGACGACCTCTCCGGCGACCATGTTGTCGGTGATGTCGAGCAGCGCGGAGATGAAGGTCCGGTAGCTGCGGATGCCCTCGGCCAGCCAGGCGTCGCGGTCCACCGACGGGTCGGGCAGCTGCTTGGCGACGAAGCCGCCCTTGGCGCCGACCGGCACGATCACGGTGTTCTTGACCATCTGCGCCTTGACCAGGCCCAGGATCTCCGTGCGGAAGTCCTCGCGCCGGTCGGACCAGCGCAGACCGCCGCGGGCGACCTTCCCGAACCGCAGGTGCACGCCCTCGACGCGCGGCGAGTACACCCAGATCTCGAACGCCGGGCGCGGCGCGGGCAGGTCGGGGATCGCCTGCGGGTCGAACTTCATGGAGACGTAGTCGTGCGGCTTGCCGCCGTCCGCCTCCTGGAAGAAGTTGGTGCGCAGCGTCGCCTTGATGACGGTGAGGAAGGACCGCAGGATGCGGTCCTCGTCCAGGGAGGCCACCTGGTCGAGTGCGGCGTCGACCTCCTCGAGGAGCGCGTCGACGATCTCCCGTCCGGCCCGCTGCCGGTCCGGCGACATCCGCGCCTCGAACAGCGACACGAGCAACCGGGTGGTGTGGACGTTGTTGCGGAGGGTGTCCTCCATGTAGTCCTGGCTGAAGGTGGAGCCGGCCTGCCGCAGGTACTTGGCGTACGCGCGCAGCACCATGGCCTGCCGCCAGGTGAGCCCGGCGCTCAGCACCAGCGCGTTGAACCCGTCGTTCTCGGCCTGCCCGGTCCAGGTGGCGGCGAAGGCCTCCTGCACCCGCTCCCGGGCGTCGTCGCCGTGGAGGTCCCCGGCCGCCGAACGGGGCATGCGCAGCCCGAAGTCGTAGATCCAGGCGGTCGAACGGTCCTCGCAGCGCAGTTCGTAGGGCCGCTCGTCGATGACCTCGACGCCGAGCCGGTTGAGGACGGGCAGCACCGCCGAGAGCGAGACCGAGCCGCCCCTGCGGTAGATCTTGAACCGCCGCTCGTCGGGCGCGGCGCCCACGGGCTCGTAGAGGCTGAGCGCGAAGTCCTCCTCCTCGGCGAGCTGTTCGATGTTGACGAGGTCGGCGACGGCGGAGCGGGGGCTGTGGTCGGCCTTGTACCCCTCGGGGAAGGCGTTGTTGTAGCGGCGCAGCAGCTCGGCGGCGCGCTCCTCGCCCAGTTCGGCGTTGAGCGCCTCGCCGAATCCGTCGGCCCAGGAGCGGGCGGCCTCCACCAGGCGGGCCTCGACGCGCTCCTTGTCGGCGTCGGTCAGCTGCGGCAGTTCGGTGCCCTGCGGGACGCGGACGACGAAGTGCAGCCGGGAGAGGATCGACTCGGTGTTCCAGGCGGTGAAGTCGACGCTGGTACCGCCGAGTTCCTCCTTGAGGATGTCGATGATCCGCAGCCGTACGCCGGTGGTGTACCGGTCGCGCGGCAGGTAGACGAGTGCGGAGTAGTAGCGCCCGTACTCGTCCTGCCGCAGGTAGAGCCGCAGCCGCCGGCGTTCCTGGAGGTAGAGCACGGAGGTGACGATGGACCGCAGCTCGTCGGCGGGTGTCTGGAACAGCTCGTCGCGCGGATAGGTCTCCAGGATCTGGAGCAGGTCGCGTCCGTCGTGGCTGTTGGGCGAGAACCCGGCGCCCTTGAGGACCTCGTCGACCTTGCGCCGGACGACGGGGACTCGGCGGACGGACTCGGTGTAGGCGGCCGAGGAGAACAGGCCCAGGAAGCGCCGCTCACCGACGACGTTCCCCTCGCTGTCGAACTTCTTCACGCCCACGTAGTCGAGGTAGGACGGCCGGTGCACGGTGGCGCGGCTGTTGGCCTTGGTGAGGATGAGGAGCTTGTGCTCGCGGGCCTTGGCGCGGGCGTCGGCGGGCAGCCGCTCGAAGGAGGAGCTGACGGGGTGGTCGTCGGGCCCGGCGTGGTGCGGGTCGGCCCGCAGGATGCCGAGTCCGGTCCCCGCCACGGCGGCGAGTGTGTCATCGGGACGCAGTTCGTACTCGCGGTAGCCGAGGAAGGTGAAGTGGTCGTCGGCGAGCCAGCGCAGCAGCTCGCGGGCCTCCTCGACCTCCTGGTCGCGCAGATCGTCGGCGGTGGGTTCGGTGGGCAGTCCGTCGGCGATCCGGAGTGCCGCGTCCCGCATCTTCTCCCAGTCCTCGACGGCCTCCCGCACGTCGGACAGCACCCGCAGCAGGTCGTTGGTGATCTGCTTCAGATCGGCCCGGTCGGTCTCGCGGTCGATCTCGACGTGGATCCAGGACTCGATGTGGGCGTCGTGCGGAAGCGTCTCGCCGGCGGCCACGGCCGCCGCGGCGGCGGCGACGGCGGACGGCTCGCTGACCAGCTCGACGAGCTTGCCGGTCACATCGCGCCGTACGACGACCTGCGGGTGGATGACGACATGGATGCCGCGACCCTGCCGTGACAGCTCGTTGGTCACGGAGTCGACGAGGAAGGGCATGTCGTCGGTGACGACCTCGACGACGGAGTGGCTGCAGGTCCAGCCGTTCTCCTCCACCGTCGGGGTGTGGACCCGTACGTTGGCCGTGCCCTGGGGGCGGTTCTCGGCCAGTCGGTAGTGCGAGTAGGCGGCTCCGAAGACGTCGACCGGGTCGCGGCCGCTCAGGTCCTCCGGGGCGGTGTGCAGGTAGTAGCGCTGGAGGAACGCGAGCACGGTGTCGTGGTCCGGGGTGTCCGGGGCACCCGCGGCACTCTCGCTCGTCGTCCCAGTCGGTAGGTGCCCCCCGACCGGGCTGTTCTCAGCTACCCGGGCGGCCCTCTCGAGCAACTCGGCCTTGGCTTCGTCCAGCTTGGTCTGCATTGTCCTCTGGCTCCTGTCGCGCGCCGTTGCGTGACGTAGAAGGAAGTACGGCCTCATCCCCTCCGACGCGACGCCACGACACGGGGTGTCCGGTCTGGTTCGACGCTATGCCGCGGGGTGGGATGAGCGGGGGGCAATCGGCCATTCTGGCCATGGAACCGGCGTGTGACGCTGCTCTCGGGGCCGTCGGCCCACCGGCGTCGGTCGGCGCCTCGGGGGCCTTCAGCGCCCCCGCCCGCCCGCAAGGACCAGCGAGCGCCGCCCGGTCACGGATGTGGTCCGTGCTCACCGGGCGCGGGGCAGGGACGACGGCGTCCCCGCGAACTATCGCGCTGATCACGCCACCAAGGCTATCGCTCCTTGCGGGCCCCCCGTCATGAGCCGTATGTGTACAAAACCGGGGCCGGAACTTTGACATTCCACACAGAGACAACCACCCGACTTCCACACTCACCCCGCGCACCCGAGCATACTCCCGCTCAACTGTGCCTCTCGGGCGGGGCGCGGGCAGGGTTTCTCCACCGAACGGACCGTCTCGGGAGCAGGCGCACCCACCGAGTGACCGGAATGCGCCGGGGCAACCCTTACGCGTCAAGGCGGCAATCGGAGGGTGAGGCTGCCGCCAAAGAGGTGGCGAAACGGCCGCACCGGCACCGCGTCGCCGCAGACCCCCTTGGCAAACCCCCACCCTGGATGCACGGTGCCCAGGACACCCCTGGAGACGAACCCCACCACGAGGCCGAGGGGAACCCGCCATGACAGCCAAGATCCTCATCATCACCGGTGACGCGGCCGAGTCACTTGAGGTCCTCTACCCCTACCAGCGCCTGCGCGAGGAGGGCTACGAGGTCCACATCGCCGCCCCCTCCCGCAAGCAGCTCCGCTTCGTCGTCCACGATTTCGAACCCGGCTTCGACACCTACACGGAGAAACCCGGCTACACCTGGCCTGCGGACCTCGCCTTCTCCGAGGTCGACCCCGGCCAGTACGCCGCCCTCGTCATCCCCGGCGGCCGGGCCCCGGAGTACCTCCGCAACGACCCGGAGCTCCGCAAGATCCTCAAGTCGTTCTTCGACACCGACAAGCCGGTCGCCCAGATCTGTCACGGGCCGCTGCTCACCGCCGCCGTGGACGCGCTCCACGGCCGCCGCGTCACGGCGTATCCCGCGCTGGAACTCGACATGCAGTCCGCCGGCGCGACCTTCCAGGACGCCGAGACCGTGGTGGACGGCACGCTCGTCTCCGCCCGCGCCTGGCCGGACCACCCCGGCTGGATGCGCGAGTTCCTGAAGGTGCTGCGGGCGAAGGCGCCGGCGACCTGAGCCGGTCCTCCCGGCAGGAGCGGGCACCGGCCGACCGCGCCCCCGGTGAGGGCACGTGCCCCGGGACCCGCTCTCCCCGGCGGGGACCGCTACGCCGCCAGCCGCTCGGCCTCGGCGACCGCCTCCTCCAGGGTGTCCACCACGGGCACCCCGGGCACGCTCTCCAGACTGGCCCGGCTGTGGGAGCCCCCGGTGTAGAGCACGGCCCGCGCCCCGACGTGCCGGGCGGCGATGGCGTCGTCCGCGGCGTCCCCGATCACCACCGTCCGCTCCGGTTCCACCCCCACGAGCCGGCGCAGGTGGCGCACCATGTGCTCGGCCTTGCTGCCCCCGGACGGCCCGGTCCGCCCGTCGACCCGCATGAAGTGCGGCTCGATGCCGAACCCACGGACCAGCGGCACGAGTTCCTCGTGCACGTACATGCTGAGGATCGACTGGCTGTGCCCCTCGGACCGCCAGTCGGCGAGCAGCGTGGGCACCCCGTCGGTGAGTCCGCACACGACCCGGTGCTCCGCGTAGTACCGGTGGAAGACGGCGTCCATGGCGTCCCACTCCGCGTCGGTGGGCAGCCGCCCGATCAGCCGCTCGTAGAACTTCGGCACCGGCACGCAGTACAGCTCCCGGTACCGCTCCAAGGTGAGCGGCTCGATCCCCAGCTCGGCGAACGCGGCGTTCGTCGCCCCGATGATCGCCTCGTTGTCATGGAACAGCGTGCCGTTCCAGTCCCAGACGATGTGCGCCCCAGCGCCCTGCTTCCCCATACCGAAAAAATACCCCTCGCCACCGACAACGCACCGCGACCTCGAGTGCGCACCCCGCGAACCCGTACGACACCGAACCTTCGCACGAACCGCTCCCGCCGGGAGCGTGCCGGGCTCCGCCCGCTCCCCTTACGGGGCGCCGGGCGCGGTGGACCTCACTCCCCCGGCCCCACGAGGTTCGGGATCTCCTGCGTCGCGTACCACAGCAGCTCGTGGTCGTCCGCTCCGTCGACGATGAACTGGGCGTCGTCGTCGCCCTGGTCCGCCGCACCGAGCGCGTCCGCCGCCTCGGCCACCTCGGCCTCGGCCTCCGCCGAGTCGACGTGCACGGCCGCCGCCTTGGCCAACGGCACCGGCCCGGCGACCCGCACCTCGCCGAGCGCCGCCGGATCGAGCCCCCGGTCGGGGTCGGCGACCGCGTCCCGGTCGGCCACGTCCACGGCCACCACGACCCGGCGCCGAGCGGCCCCCGGCTCCTCGGCGACCAGCCGCAACGACGCGAGCGCGGCCCGGTTCAGCGCGGCGTACTCCAACTCCTCGATGTCGTCGGACAGGTACCACTCGCGCAGCGCCGGCGTGACGGCGTACGCGACGAGCGGCCCCTCTCCCAACTGCCCCGTCTTGTACGCCTCGGCGAGCCCGGGAAGGGTCAGGGGGACGTAGACGCGCATGGCAGGCCGCTTTCGTAGTCGTGTTCGCCGCAAGGCTCCGCGGAGGGCTCCGGCGGGGACGGTCCGTCCCGCCGGGAACGATCCGTACCCCGATGGGGTCGCTCCCGCACCCCGGCAGGGGCCCGGGGCGGTTGGAGGAGTCCCGACGGGCCTTCAGGATACGTGCGGGCGTCCCCTTTCGAGCCCCCGGCCGGACCTCCGGCCCCGTCCACCCCACGCCCACCGCCTCACCCGGTACACCCCCGCCACCCCGGCCTCGGACCCCGCCCCCATCACCCTGATAGGTGAACGTTCCGGGGCCCTCGCCGATCGCCGCCCTTCCTTGCGACGGCCGCCTCCCGCCTCGTACAAGATCCCCAACGCGAAGTTACCGACTGGTACCCGCGGCTCGCCCGACACCGACGAACGGGGATCCCGATGAACAAGGTCATGACCAGGACCCAGCGCCGCCCCGGCACCCGCCCACCCGTCCGCCACGACACGCGCCGCCCCGGCCGCGCCCCCGCCCGCACCACGCCCGGCGGCGGCCGTTCCTCGACCACAGGCCGCAGCCCGGCCGCGACCCTGCTGCACGAGGCCCTCGCCGCGCCCGCCCCACGGCCCCGCCCCACCGACCGCTTCGCGGACCTCCTCCTGGCCGTCCTGAGCGGCCGCCGCCCGGTCCACAGCATGCTGCGCCACACCGCGGGCCGGGCCTACGACGAACTGGCCTGGCTCGCCGAACGAGGTCCCTTGCGCACCGCCCACGGCGCCGACCCGGTCATCCGCGACATCGGCTACTACGTGGCCGCCCCCGGAGCCCTGGAGGTCTTCGCCCGCATCGGCGCGGGCGACCGCCTCAGCGCCATGGCCTTCCGCCTGGAGCACGGCCCCGACCACCGCTGGCGCTGCACAGCGGTGGAACTGGGCGGCCCGAGGCGACCCCACACGGACGACGTCTGAGCCACCACCGCGCCACCCGGCCGTACGCCGTACGCCCGCATCCGCCCGCATCCCGGCCGCCCCCAAACCGCGCCCAGAGCGCCCCAGCACCCGTACCGCGCACGCAGAAGGGCCGGGCACCCGAAGATGCCCGGCCCCTCCCCGTCTCACGGCCTACGGCCTCACAGCCCCCTCGGCACCGGCGCCACGGGCCCACGCCCACCGGGCCTGCACGCGGGACGACGACGCGGACCGGCGGCCGCTCACCGCCCCGCGTCCCGCGGAGCCGCGAGTGCCCTCACTTCTTGCGGCGACGGCCGCCCGCCCTGCCCTGCTGCTTGCGGCGCTCCGCGCGGGTGAGGCCGTCGGCCTCGGAGCGGATGGGCTCGTCCTCGGGGAGGTCGCCCTCGACGATGCCGCCCTCGCCGTCGACGGTCGGCGCGGAGAAGTGCAGCCGGTCCCGGCGCTGCGGGGCCTCCAGGCCCTTCGCCCGGATCTCCGGCCGTGCGGCACCCGCCTGGGCCGGCACCGCGTCGCCCTTGTCCAGGGTCGGCCGGGCGTCCTCGACCGGGACCTCCTCGACCTGCTGCTCGACCTGGACCTCCAGGTTGAACAGGTAGCCGACGGACTCCTCCTTGATGCCCTCCATCATGGCGGTGAACATGTCGAAGCCCTCGCGCTGGTACTCGACCAGCGGGTCCTTCTGGGCCATCGCGCGCAGGCCGATGCCCTCCTGGAGGTAGTCCATCTCGTAGAGGTGCTCACGCCACTTGCGGTCCAGGACGGACAGGACCACCCGGCGCTCCAGCTCACGCATGATCTCGGAGCCGAGCTGCTCCTCACGCGCCTGGTACTGCTCGTAGATGTCGTCCTTGATGGACTCGGCGATGAACTCGGGGGTCAGCCCGGCCCGGTCACCGGCCGCCTCCTCAAGCTCCTCGATGGTGACCTTCACCGGGTAGAGCTGCTTGAAGGCGCCCCACAGCCGGTCGAGGTCCCACTCCTCGGCGAAGCCCTCGGCGGTCTCCGCGGCGATGTACGCGTCGATCGTGTCGTCCATGAAGTGCTGGATCTGCTCGTGCAGGTCCTCGCCCTCCAGGACGCGGCGCCGCTCGCCGTAGATGACCTCGCGCTGGCGGTTGAGGACCTCGTCGTACTTGAGGACGTTCTTGCGCGTCTCGAAGTTCTGCTGCTCGACCTGCGACTGGGCCGACGCGATCGCGCGGGTGACCATCTTGTTCTCGATCGGCACGTCGTCCGGCACGTTCGCCATGGACATCACACGCTCGACCATCTGGGCCTTGAACAGGCGCATCAGGTCATCACCGAGGGAGAGGTAGAAGCGGGACTCGCCCGGGTCGCCCTGACGGCCGGAACGACCGCGCAGCTGGTTGTCGATACGGCGGGACTCGTGCCGCTCGGTGCCGAGGACGTAGAGACCGCCGAGGGCCTCGACCTCCTCCTTCTCGGCCTTGACCGCCGCCTCGGCCTTGGCGAGGGCCTCGGGCAGGGCCGCGGCCCACTCCTCGATGTGCTCCTCGGGGTCGAGCCCGCGCTGGCGCAGCTCCGCCTCGGCGAGGTCCTCGGGGTTGCCGCCGAGCTTGATGTCCGTACCACGGCCGGCCATGTTGGTGGCCACGGTCACGGCGCCCTTGCGGCCGGCCTGGGCGACGATGATCGCCTCACGGTCGTGCTGCTTGGCGTTCAGCACCTCGTGCTGGACGCCGCGCTTGCTCAGCTGCTGGGACAGGTACTCGGACTTCTCGACCGACGTCGTGCCGACGAGGATCGGCTGGCCCTTCTCGTGCTTCTCGACGATGTCGTCGACGACCGCCTCGAACTTCGCGACCTCGGTGCGGTAGATCAGGTCCGACTGGTCCTTGCGCACCATCGGCCGGTTCGTCGGGATCGGGACGACACCGAGCTTGTAGATCTGGTGGAACTCGGCGGCCTCGGTCATGGCCGTACCGGTCATGCCGGACAGGCCCGGCATCTCCTTGCCGTTGTGGTCGCGGCGCTTGTAGAGACGGAAGAAGTTCTGGAGGGTGATCGTGGCGAGCGTCTGGTTCTCGTCCTTGATCGGCACCCCTTCCTTCGCCTCGATCGCCTGGTGCATGCCCTCGTTGTAGCGGCGGCCGGCGAGGATACGGCCCGTGTGCTCGTCGACGATCATGACCTCGCCGTCGATGACGACGTAGTCCTTGTCCTTCTTGAAGAGCTCCTTCGCCTTGATGGCGTTGTTGAGGTAGCCCACCAGCGGCGTGTTCACCGACTCGTACAGGTTGTCGATGCCCAGCCAGTCCTCGACCTTGGAGACGCCGGACTCGTGGATGGCGACCGTGCGCTTCTTCTCGTCGACCTCGTAGTCGCCGGTCTCCTCGATGCCCTTGAGGGGGTTGCCGGGCTCGCCCTTCTTCAGGCGCGTCACCAGCTTGGCGAAGTCGCCGTACCACTTGGTGGCCTGGTCGGCGGGGCCGGAGATGATCAGCGGCGTACGGGCCTCGTCGACGAGGATGGAGTCGACCTCGTCGACGATCGCGAAGTTGTGGCCGCGCTGGACGAGCTCGTCCTTGGACCACGCCATGTTGTCGCGGAGGTAGTCGAAGCCGAACTCGTTGTTCGTGCCGTACGTGATGTCGCAGTTGTACTGCTCGCGGCGCTGGGCCGGCGTCATGTTGGCGAGGATGCAGCCGACGCTCAGGCCCAGGAACTTGTGGACGCGACCCATCATCTCGGAGTCGCGCTCGGCCAGGTAGTCGTTGACCGTGATGAGGTGGACGCCCTTGCCGGACAGCGCGTTCAGATACGCGGGCAGGGTGCCGACGAGGGTCTTGCCCTCACCGGTCTTCATCTCGGCCACATAGCCGAGGTGGAGGGCGGCGCCACCCATGATCTGCACGTCGTAGTGACGCTGGCCGAGGGCGCGCTTGGCGGCCTCGCGGACGGTGGCGAACGCCTCGGGGAGCAGGTCGTCCAGGCTCTCGCCGTCGGCGTACCGCTGCTTGTACTCATCGGTGAGGGCACGCAGCTCGGCGTCGGAGAGGTCGACGAAGTCCTCTTCGATGGAGTTGACCTGGTCCGCGATGCGGTGCAGCTTGCGCAGGATCTTGCCTTCGCCTGCACGCATGATCTTCGAGAGGACGGACACGGGGGTTTGTCTCCTTGCCGGTCGGGCCTGGGACGGTCGGTTTCAATTGACAGATTCAAATCACAGCTTGAGCAACGGCCATCGTAAGCGAGGACCCCGCCGTGCCGGGAGGTCTGGCCCTGACAGCCACTAGGACAACGGGCAGGCGTCACCGATGGTGCCGCGTTCCGCCCACGAAATGCACGAATTGTGACCGCCTGGTCGCCGCCGTGCCCCGGTTCCGGCCACGGAACGGGCGCACATGAGATGGCGCCCTTCCGCGGCGCCGAGCACAATCGCCCGATGGACCCCGTCACCCTGACCACCGAGCGCCTGCTGCTGCGCGCCGTGGACGCGCGCGACACCGACACGGTGTACGCCGCCGCGCAGGACCCGGACATCCAGCGCTGGACCACGATCCCCTCGCCGTATCTGCGCGAGCACGCGGTGACCTTCGTCGAGCACGCGGTCCCCGAGGGCTGGGCCCACGCCTCCATGTTCACCTTCGGCGTCTTCCTCCCCTCCGGGGTGCTGACGGGCATGCTCGGCATCACCATGCGTTCCCTGGGCACCGCCGAGATCGGCTTCTGGACCGCCAAGGAGCACCGCCGCAACGGCTACACCTCCGAGGCGACCCGTGTAGCGGCCCGCTGGGCCTTCACGGCGCTCGCCGTCGACCGCCTGGAATGGCGCGCCGAGGTCGGCAACACCGCGTCCCGAGCGGTCGCCGAGCACACCGGCTTCACCGTGGAGGGCACCCTGCGCTCCGCCCTCAACAACAACGGCACCCTCCGCGACTGCTGGGTGGGCTCCCTCCTCCCCTCGGACCTGAGCCTCCCCTCCAGGTCCCCTTACCTGCCGGCGCCTCGCTGACGCACCAGCCCCGGCCCGGCCGCCCGCTCGCCGGTTCTTCGAGTGTTTCCCCAGCTCAGCCCGGCTTGTCAGTGCTCTGGCCTACCCTGCGGACCATGACACCCCTGCCGCCCCCCACGACAGAACTCACCGCGGACGAGGCCCGCCGCATCGCCCTGCGGGCCCAGGGCTTCCTCGGCGCCCCCGACCGCAGGGCCGGCGTCCGCGGCGTGCTCCGCCATCTGGGCGCGGTCCAACTCGACACCATCTCGGTCCTCGCCCGCTCCCACGAACTCGTGCCGTACGCCCGCCTCGGCGCCATAGGCCGCACCACGGTCGACCGCGCCTACTGGGCCACCGGCCCGGACGGCGCCGTTCCGGCCCGGCCCCACGCCTTCGAGTACTGGTCCCACGCGGCCTGCATCCTCCCCATCGAGGAGTGGCCCCACTTCGCCTTCCGCCGCCGCGCCTACCGCGCCCGCCCCCCGTGGGGTCACGACCTGCCCGACGGCGCCTACGACCGCGTCATCAAGCAGCTCCGCGACGAGGGCCCCCTCACCGCCACGGAACTGGGCGGCGCGAAGCGCACCAGCGAGTGGTGGGACTGGTCCGGCGAGAAGATCGCCGTCGAACGCGCCCTGATGTACGGCGAGGTGGTCTGTGTGCAGCGCCGCGGCTGGAAGCGGGTGTACGACCTCGCCGAGCGCGCCGTCCCCGCCGAGCTGCTCCATGACGAGCTGGACGACACCGAATGCCTGCGCCGCCTGGTGCGGCTGGCCGGTGAGGCCCTCGGCGTCGGCACGCGCGCGGACATCGCCGACTACCACCGCCTCAGGGGCGAGCAGTTCGACGCGGTGGTCGCCGACTCGGGCCTGGTGCCCGTGACGGTGGAGGGCTGGTCCAAGCCCGCCTGGGCCGACCCGGCGGCCCTGGCCGCACCCCCGCGCGGCCGCCACCGTACGACGCTCCTGTCCCCCTTCGACTCCCTGATCTGGGAACGGGCCCGCACGGAACGCATCTTCGGGTTCACCCACCGCCTGGAGGCCTACGTCCCCAAGCAGAAGCGCGTCCATGGCTATTTCGCGATGCCGGTGCTGTCCGGCGGCCACCTGGTCGGCCGTGTCGACCCCGCCCGCGACGGTCGCACCCTGGTCGCCAAGCAGGTCACCCTGAAGGGCCCGAAGGCGGTCCCGGCCGTGGCGCAGGCCCTGTTGGAGGCGGCGAGCTGGGTGGACTGCACGAACGTCCGTGTGGAGCGGGTGGACGCCGCCGAGCTCCGCGACCCGTTGACCAGGGAACTCACCCGCGCACTGGCCTGACCGCGACCGGTCCGGTCCCGGCCGGCGGGTCGCGGGGGCTGCTCCCGGCCGGCTGTTCCCGCGCGGCCGGACCGGTACGCGACCGGGGGTCAGCGGATCTCGAGGATCTTCTCCCGCATGGCGTACACCACGGCCTCCATCCTGGAGTGCAGCTGCAGCTTCTCCAGGATGTTGCGCACGTGGTTCTTCACGGTGTTCTCGGAGATGAACAACTCCTTGGCGATGTCCCGGTTGTTCATCCCGGTCGCCACGAGCTTGAGGACCTCCAGCTCCCGGTCGGTCAGCCGAGGCGCCGGCACCAGCCGCCGCTCGTCGGTCCGCTGGATCATCGACTTGAACTCGGTGAGGAGCTTCGACGCCATGGACGGGCTGATCTGCGACTGCCCGTCGGCGACCGCGCGGATCGCCGTGGCCACCTCGTCCGTGGAGATCTCCTTGAGGAGGTAGCCCGTCGCCCCGGCCTTGATCGCGTCGTAGAGGTCGGCCTCCTCGTCGCTGATCGTCAGCATGATGATCTTCGCGCTGGGGGCCACCTCCTTGATGGAGGTGCACGCCTCGATCCCACCGCGCTTGGGCATCCTGACGTCCATCAGCACGATGTCGGGCAGCAGGTCGGCGGCCTTGTCGACCGCCTCCGCCCCGTCGCCGGCCTCGCCGACGACCTGGATGTCCTCCTCGGCGGCGAGCACGATCTCCAGACCGCGGCGGAAGAGCGCGTGATCGTCCACGACAAGGACACGGATGGGCTCCTTGCGGCCGCCCGCTCCGGGGCCCATGCCGACGGAATCCTCGTCGGCCTCCGCGTCACGCATCGGTCCGAAGCTGCTGTCCGCCATCGTTCCTCCCCCTGAAGGCCGTGGCCTGTGTTTCTGTGCCATCGCCAACCCAAGGCAACGACCCGCCGGTTGGGGCCGGTTCGGCCATGATTTCATGCCGGGGCGACAGTGCGGTGACAGAGCGGGCCTCCAGGGGTGGCACACCGGTGCCCCTGGGGGCGCACGCGCGCTCCAGGGGCACCGGCGCAGCTGTCACCCGGCGCGGTCAGCCTCCGAGCGTGCCGCCCGCATCGTTCGAGTGCACCTCTGTGACCATCGGGTCCGTGCTGAGGTGGATGACGCCGTAGTCGTAGGCGTGCCGCCGGTAGACGACGCTCGGTTCCTTGGTCTCGGAGTCGACGAACAGATAGAAGTCGTGCCCGACCAGCTCCATCTCGTACAGCGCCTGGTCGAGGCTCATCGGTGACGCGACATGGGTCTTCTCACGGACGACGAGGGGGCCTTCGCCCTTCACTTCGAGCGAGCCGATCCGCTTGGTGGGCACGCCGTCGGTCTTCTCCTCCTCGACGACATATCCGTTGCCGTTGAGAGTCGCCACGCCCGGGACGTGGTCGGCGACCTCGGCGGCCGTGAGCCTGCGCGCGCCCCGGCGCGTGTAACGCTTGTCGTGCTGCTTGCGCAGCCGGGCCTCGAGCTTGTCCGCCGCGAGGTCGAGCGCCGCATACGGATCGCTCGCCGCGGCCTCCGCCCGGATCACCGGTCCGCGGGAGCGGAGCGTGATCTCCACTCGGTCACTGCGGTCGGCCTGTCGGGGGTTGGGCTCCTTGGACACCTCGACGTCGAGGCTGATCACCTTGCCATCGAGCTTCTGGATCTTCTCCAGCTTCAGCTTCTCGGCCACGTGCTTGCGGAACCGCTCGGGCACCTCGGTCTTGCGGCCCTTGACGACGATGTCCACGCAGAACTCCGTTCCCGGATCGCTCCGCTCCACTGGCGGAGCATCTCCCTTGTGCACCAGGTTCCGGCTACTTCCGGAACCGCGGACTCGGTGACTCCACCTCCTCCTCCCCCGTGGACGAGATCTCCACCCCACCGATACGGGTGATTACAGAAATCCCGCAGCACGGCATCCGGATATGTGGTGAACGGCCGGGGCCATTCCCTCACAACCGAACATATCTCGCCCGGGCGGATGGCGTCACCCTCTACCGAGACGTACCTCCGTTCAGGTGAATTGACCCTCGCATTACCTGCAACGATGGAAGTTCTCTGTCAGTTCCGGTTTATCTGGAAAGCATCCGGCGGCGCGGCGACGACCGCCGCGCACAGCCCCTCACCTGCACGGTCCACCCCGTGGATTCCTCTGGCGCCCCGGGACCGGACCGCGTTCCTCACCGTTCGCCCAGCGCCTTTCCCCTCTGGCGCCGACGACACCCCCCATCTGTCATGTGCCGCCCGGACCGCCCGTGCCGCCTCCGCGAGCGACGCCCCGGTGGTCATCAGGTCGTCGACGAGCACGACCCGGCCGTCGCCCAGCAAGGTGACGCCTCCGGCGGCCACCTCCAAGGCGCCCGCCAGGTTGTCCAGCCGCTGCCGGGAGTCCAGCCCCGACTGGTCGGCCACGGCCCGCCGCTGCCGCAGCACCGCGAGCACCCGGGCCGGCGTCCCGGCGCGCCTCAGCACGCGGGCCGCCGAAAGCGCGATCCGCCGTGCCGGGTCGTGCCCGCGCGCCCGAACCGCCCGTCGCGCGGAGGGCACCGGAACGAGCAGCACGTCCCCACCCGCACCGCTCCCCTCACCCGCCGCCGAAGCCCCACGCCTCCGCGGGCGGTCCTCGGCGCCCCCGGTCCACGGCTCACCCAGACTCGCCCGCACGGCCCCCGCCAAGGCCGTGCCGAGCGGTTCGGCGAGCGCCAGGGCACCTCTCTCCTTGTGCGCGAGCAGCGCCGCCCGGACCGCGTCCTCGTACGGAGCCGCCGCGTGCACCTCGGGCAGCCCGACCGGCTCCGGCACCGGTCGCACCCGGCTCGGCAGGGCCCCCATCAGGGCGGCGCGGCACTCCGGACAGAGCACCTCGCGAGGCCTCCCGCAGCCTCCGCACTCGGCCGGAAGCACCAGATCCGTGAGGTCCTGCCACCACCCCCGCATGCCCACCACTGTGCCCCCGCGTACGCGGCCCTGCCACCCCTGTGGAAAACCCCCTGTGGACAACTCACCGAAACAGCAACGGCGTTCACCCACACGGGTAAGCCCGGTGCGCGGAAGGCCGTGGGGCACTTTCTGAAGGCCCCGCCACCGGCGCGGCACGGCCTTCGAGCAGTCGTGCGGCAGGTCGGCCGAGCGGTCCTCCCGAAGGATCCCGGCCGGTCCTCCCGAAGGATCCCGGCCGGTCCTCCCGAAGGATCCCGGCCGGTCCTCCCGAAGGGTCCCAGCCGGTCCTCCCGAAGGGTCCCGGCCGGTCCTCCGGGAGGACTCACCCCGGATAGACCGGAGCCGTCCCCTCCTTGACCACCGTCTGCCACTGCTCCCCGGGGGCCAGCCGGACGATGCCGTCCGCGGAGTGCGCGACCAGCGGCTGGCTCTCGTCCTCGGACGCGGCGATCTCCTCCACCCCGGTCAGCGCGGAGGGCGCGGGACCCGGCATCGTGGAGCCGTCGACCTGCACGTACCGCGTCTGCTGCACCCCTCCGGACTCCCGGCCGACCACCACGAGCCGGCTGTCACCGGCCCACGACATGGCCGAGACGTCCTCGAGGTCCGGTGTCACGGAGCGCGGATCGACGATGGAGACGGTGGTGCCGTCCGCGTCCGCGTCCCGCTCGACGCGCCCGATGAACAGCGACCGCTCGCCGCCCTTCTCCACGATCAGCGCCACCCGCACCCCGTCGGCGGCCACGCGCACCGCCTCGATGCGCCCGTCGAGCCCGGTCGTCCGCACCTCCAGCGGCTCGCCCATGCCGTCCGCCAGGACCAGCAGACGCGGCTTCCCGGGATCGCGGTCGGCCACCCACAGATCGCCACGCCCGTCCCAACTGGGCGTCGTCAGCCGGTCCTTCGCTGTGGCACCCGCGCTGCGCAGCACCGGTTCGCCGATGGCGCCGCCCGACGTCAGCGGCGCCACGTACAGCGCGCTCCCGTCGGTCGACACCCCGGCCGCCCGCTCCTCGTCCCGCGACACGGCGGCCGACCGCAGCTGCTTCACACCCTCGCCGAGATCGCCCGGAACCGGCGTGGGCGTGCTCTCCCTCGCGGACAGCCGCACAAGCCTGTGCTCGCCGTCGATGAAGTACTCGTACTCGATGCCCTTGCCTGGCCGGCGCACGGCGTCGAGGTCGGTCTCGCTCTCGCCGAGCGCGCACAGCTGCGCCCCGGTCGAGCCCTGGAGCTCCACCTCGTCGATGCCGTTGGGCATGTAGTCGCGGAGCGTGTACAGGAGCTGGGCCGCCATCTCCTGGCATCTGCTCGCCGAGACCCGGTCGGCCTTGGCGTTGAGCGGCACGACCAGTCTGTTCTGCTCGTCGGGCGTCAGATGCGCGGTGCCCTTCCGCAGTGCCGTGCCCGAGGGGAAGCTGGTCCTCGCGACCCAGTTGAGCCAGCGGGTCGGGCCCTTCAGCAGATCCCGTACGACCTGGGTCACCGGGTCGACCTGGCTGCGCACGTACACCGGGTCGGCGACCGTCCCCGCCTCACCCGACTGCGCGGCGGAGGTGAAGTAGTACTTGTTGATCGACTTGTAGTTCCGCTCGAAGTCGGACCTGCCGAGCACCACACCCTGCGGCAGCTTGTCGATGCGCCACTGCCGGGTGTCCTTCACCTTCACCTTCGTGAGGTGCACGGTCTCCTGGTACTCACCGCTGGCGGGCGTGTAAGCGTGCTGCCCGTCCACACGGGCGACCTTCTTGCCGCTCAGCTCGTACCGGTACTCGGTGGTCTCCGGCTCGCTCCCCGTGACCTGCGTGAACGGGGAGGGTGCCTCGGCCAGGACCATGGTCGACGTGCCCGGATCCCACTTCTTCAGCGCGTCACCGGTCAGATACTTGCGGGCCGTCTCGTAGTTCGGGTCATCGCTGGTGAGGGCCTCCAGGAAGCCCTGCACGATCTCCCGGGGCTGGGCGTCCTCAGCGGGCGGCAGCGCGAAGACCCGCACCTGCGTGTCCTGCCGCGGAGTCGACTCGACGTCGCTCATGTCCCCGCTGTCCGGCATCGAGGCACACCCCGCCAGCAGTACGGCACCGATGCCCACGTACGCCGTCGCCCGCCCCGGACGCCCACGGCCGCGTTTCGCGCGGTCAGCGCCCACGGAATGCCTCCCCCTGCTTCTCGTGCTGCTGGTCGGAGCCGGCCGCGGAGAGCCGGTCCTCCGCGTGCCCCGCGTCCTCGCCCGCCCGCTGCGCGGGCGGTGCGGTGGGCGTGCCCGGCCGGGACACCACACGCGCGCCGTTCCCGGGCAGCGCCGTCGGATCGGCCGTGGGCACCTGCCCGCCGCCCGGCCGCGGCCCTATGGCCGCCCTGGCGACCCCGTGCTCCCCCGCCTGCACCGGCACCGTGGCCAGCTTGCCGCCGGCGGGCCGCGCGGCGCCGTCGCCGAGGCCGTGGTTGCGCCGGGAGTCCTTCGGTTCCAGGGGTATCGGAGAGCCGCGCAGCGGTTCGTCCGCCGTCCTCGGCAGGGTCAGCCGGAACTGCGAACCGCCGCCCGGCTCGCCCCACGCCTGCAGCCAGCCGCCGTGCAGCCGGGCGTCCTCCAAGGCGATGGACAGCCCCAGTCCCGTACCGCCGGTGGTACGCGCGCGCGCCGGGTCGGCCCGCCAGAAACGGCTGAACACCCGCGTCGCCTCGCCCGGCTTGAGCCCCACGCCGTAGTCGCGCACCGCGACCGCGACGGCTCCGCCCGCAGCCGCCAGCTTGACCACGACGTCCTTGCCCTCGCCGTGCTCCACGGCGTTGACCACGAGGTTGCGCAGCACCCGCTCCACCCGCCGGGCGTCGGCCTCGGCGACGACGGGCTGCTGGTCGCCCAGGACCCGTATCCGCGTCCCCTTGCGCTCGGCGAGCGGCTCGGCCCCGCTGACGACCTTCCGCACGACTTCACGCAGGTCTATCGGCTCGGCCTCCAGGGCCGCCGCGCCCGCGTCGAACCTGCTGATCTCCAGCAGGTCCGACAGCAGCGACTCGAACCGGTCCAGCTGGTCGGCGAGCAGCTCGGCCGACCGCGCGGTCACCGGGTCGAAGTCCACACGCGCGTCATGGATGACGTCCGCCGCCATCCGGACGGTCGTCAGCGGCGTCCGCAGCTCGTGCGAGACGTCGGAGACGAACCGCCGCTGCATCCGCGACAGGTCCTCCAGCTGGCTGATCTTCAGCTGCAGGTTCTGCGCCATCTTGTTGAAGGCCTCACCGAGGCGCGCGATGTCGTCCTCACCGCTGACCTTCATCCGCTCCTGAAGGCGCCCGGCGGACAGCCGCTCGGCGATCCCCGCCGCCATCCGCACGGGCGTGACGACCTGGCGCACCACGAGCCAGGCGATGGCCCCGAGCAGGACGACGACGAACAGCCCGGCCGTCGCCAGCGTGCCCTTGACCAGGCTGAGGGACTTCTCCTCCTGGGTGAGCGGGAAGAGGTAGTAGAGCTGGTACGGCCTGCCGTTCGGGTCGCTGACCTGCTTGCCGATGATCAGCGCCGGCTGCGACTCCTGACCGTTGGTGTAGAAGATCCGCGTATAGCTCTGTACGGCGCTGGTGCCGTCGTCGACGCGCTCGCGCAACGCCACCGGCACGCTGAGATCCCAGGCCACACCACCCGAGGCGCGCGGACCGAGCCCGCCGGTCTCGCCGTCCGCGGAGGCCGGGCTGAGCGTCACGACGTCGAACGCGCCCTGTCCACCGCTGGACAGGGAGTTCACCAGGTTGGTCATCCACTCGACGACGTTCTGCACCCGGTCGCCGCCCAGCTCGGCACTGTCGTTACCGGCCCCGCTCGCCGCGCTGTCGGACCGCTGCTGGGCCACCGTGAACCCGCCCGTGGCCTGGCTCTGCGCGGCCTTGACCTTGGCGTCCAGCAGCCCGTTGCGCACCTGGCCGATGACGACGAAGCCGAGCAGCAGCACCACGCTGAGCGACATCAGCAGCGTCGTGACGACGATCCTGAGCTGGATGTTGCGTCGCCACAGCCGCATCACGGGCAGCAGGGGGCGGCGCACCCAGCGCATGAAGAGCCTCAGGACCGGGCTGCCGTGGACTCCGCCCTGCAGCAGCCCGCCCTCGAGAAAACGCCCCCAGCGGGAACCCGACGTCTTCCGGCCGACAGGCCGCTCCGTGCGGGTCCCGGACTGACCGGGCGCCGAAGCGGCGCTGTCCCCGGGCATGTCAGCTGGGTCCTGCCTTGTATCCGACACCACGGACAGTCACCACGATCTCCGGCCGCTCCGGGTCCTTCTCGACCTTGGAACGCAGCCGCTGCACATGAACATTCACCAGACGGGTGTCCGCCGCATGGCGGTACCCCCAGACCTGCTCCAGCAGGACCTCTCGAGTGAACACCTGCCACGGCTTCCGCGCCAGCGCCACCAGAAGATCGAACTCCAGCGGCGTCAGCGCGATCGACTGCCCGTCGCGCTTCACGGAGTGCCCGGCAACGTCGATGACCAGGTCGCCTATGGCGAGCTGCTCCGGCGCCGGCTCCTCCGACCTGCGCAGCCGCGCCCGGATCCGCGCCACCAGTTCCTTCGGCTTGAACGGCTTGACGATGTAGTCGTCCGCGCCCGACTCCAGGCCCACGACCACATCGACGGTGTCGCTCTTCGCCGTGAGCATCACGATCGGCACCCCGGACTCCGCCCTGATCAGGCGGCACACCTCGATCCCGTCCCGGCCCGGCAGCATCAGATCGAGCAGCACCAGATCCGGTTTGACCTCTCGGAACGCGGCCAGCGCCTTGTCGCCGTCGGCTACGAAAGACGGCTCAAAACCTTCACCACGCAGCACGATGCCGAGCATCTCGGCCAGTGCGGTGTCGTCGTCGACGACAAGGACTCGTCCCTTCATAAACGACATCATCCCATTAACTAAATCGTTACCTGTCGTGACCTGCCACACAGCTCCGCGAGGGCACCGGCCGTCACCGGCGACACCGCCCCCTCCTCGGTGACGATCGCCGTCACCAACTCCGGCGGTGTCACATCGAACGCCGGGTTGTACGCCTGGGTCCCCAGAGGTGCCACCGGAATACCGCCTCCCGCCTCCGCTCCCGCCACCGGCACCTGGGGCGCTGTGATCTCCGTCACTTCATGCCCCGCGCGCTGCTCCACCTCGATGGACGCCCCGTCGGGGGTGTCCGGATCCACCGTCGTCAACGGAGCCACCACGATGAACGGAACATGGTGGTACCGGGCCAGCACCGCGAGCGGATACGTCCCCACCTTGTTCGCCACCGAACCGTCGGCGGCTATCCGGTCGGCCCCCACGAGCACCGCGTCGACCTCTCCGGCCGCGAACAGCGAGCCCGCCGCGTTGTCCGTGAGCAAGGTGTACGCCATCCCGCTGCGCGCCGCCTCGTACGCCGTGAGCCGGGCGCCCTGGAGCAGCGGCCGGGTCTCGTCCACCCACAGCCTGCGCAGCCGCCCCGCCCGGTGCGCCGCGAGCGCCACCGCGAACGCCGTGCCCTCACCGCCCGACACCAGTGCTCCGGTGTTGCAGTGCGTGAGCACGCGGTGCCCGCCGCCGGGCAGCAGTTCGTCGAGCAGCGCCATCCCGTGCCGGGCCATGCGGGTACTGGCCTCGGCGTCCTCCCGGTGCAACGCCCGCGCGGCGGCGAGGGCGGCCTCCGCGGCCTGCTTCTGGTCGCCCGTCCGACCGAGTTCGGCCAGGTACGCGCCCTGCGCACGCCGCACCCCGACGGAGAGGTTCACCGCGGTCGGCCGGGCACCCGCCAGCGCCTCGGCGGCCTCCTCCACCGCGAAACCCCGCGCGGCGGCGAGCGCGACGCCGTACGACCCGGCGATGCCCAGCAGCGGCGCCCCGCGGACGGCGAGCGAACGTATCGCCTCCACCAGCGCGGACGCGTCCGTGCACACCAGCTCGACCTCCTCGGCCGGCAGTCTCGTCTGGTCCAGCAGGACCACGACGGGGCCTTCGGGTGGCTCCTCCCATCGGATCGCAGGGGTCTCGGTCGGCCGGGTGTCGTCGCCGGTTCGCGCGTACTGATCAGCCATGCGGCCAGTCTGCCCCGTATCCGACGGACAATTGAAGGTGCGCAGCCCATACGGCCCCTCGTCCCTTCCCGGACACCGCGTGGCACGATGGGCGCCAACCTGCCGCCGCGACCGCGGACGAGCACCGTGAAGGAGCGACGATGAAGGACACTCCGGGCTGGGCCTCGCCCGGATCGACCCCCTCGGACGGCCAGGACGCGGGCCGGCAGGACACCCCGCAGCCGGCCGACCAGAGCGGAGCGGATCAGACCCAGCCGCCGTCCAAGTGGTCCAAGGAGCAGCCCCCGCCGGCCCAGTGGAGCAATCCGAGCCCGCAGGCCCCCGGCCAGGCCCCGCCACCCTCGCAGCCCGCCCCGGGCTGGGGCGGCCACCCCGGCGGCCCGCAGCCCGGCCCCGGCGGCTACGGCCCGCCCGGCGGCTACGGCCCGCCCGGCTGGGGCGGCGGATGGGGCGGGCCCCCGCCCGCGGCCAAGCCCGGTGTGATCCCGCTGCGCCCCCTCGGCGTCGGTGAGATCCTCGACGGCGCGGTCTCCACCATGCGCACCTACTGGCGCACGGTCCTCGGGATCTCCCTGACCGTCGCCGTCGTCACCCAGATCGCGGTCATCCTGCTCCAGGGCCTCGTCCTCAACGACGCGGCGAACGCGGACGTCCTCAGCGACCCCACCGCCACACCCGGCGAGCTGAGCCGCGCCCTCGGCGAGACCCTGCTGAGCACCTCGGCGGTCCTGGTGATCTCCCTGCTCGGCACCATCATCGCGACGGCCCTGCTCACGACGGTGACCAGCCGAGCCGTCCTCGGCAGGTCGGTGACGACCGGCGAGGCTTGGCGGGACGCCCGGCCCCAACTCCTCCGGCTGGGCGGCCTCACCCTGCTGCTGCCCCTGATCGCCGTACTGATCATGACCGTCGGCGTCCTGCCCGGCATCCTCCTGGTCGCCGGGGGCGCGGAAGGCGCGGGCGTGGCCCTCGCCCTGTTCGGCGGACTCGGCGGCTTCGTCCTCGCCGTGTGGCTGATGATCCGCTTCTCGCTCGCCTCGCCCGCGCTGATGCTGGAGAAGCAGGGCGTCCGCAAGTCCCTGGGCCGCTCCGTCAAGCTGGTGCGTGGCTCCTGGTGGCGTGTCCTCGGCATCCAGCTGCTGGCCGCGATCATCGCCTACGTAGTGGCGTCGATCGTCGTGATCCCGTTCGCCGTCCTCGGCACGGCCCTGGACGGGGAGGGTTTTTCCGGCCTCCTCACCGGCGGCACCGGACTCGGCTGGACGTACCTCGTCATCAGCGGCGTCGGCTCGGTCATCGGCTCCACGATCACCTTCCCGATCAGCGCGGGCGTCACCGTGCTGCTCTACATCGACCAGCGCATCCGCCGCGAGGCACTCGACCTCGAACTGGTCCGTGCCGCGGGCGTGCAGGACTACGGCGGCAACGCCTCCACCGCCACCCCGGGGAGCTGATGCGGTGAGACTCTCGGGGGGAGTTCCGACCGCCGTCCCCGTCGCCTGGCGCTCGGCGGACGAACCACCGGTCACCCTCCCGCGCGACCCCGCGCGGGAGGCGGCCCGGCGCGAGCTGTCCAAGGGCATGTACCACGAGAACGACCCCAGTTGGTACGAGCGCGCCATGGACGCCTTCTGGAAGTGGGTGGACGAACTGTTCGGCGCCGCCTCCGCCGCCACTCCCGGTGGCGCGATCGGCCTCGTCGTCATCGTCCTGGCCGTCCTGGCTCTCATCGGTGCGCTGTGGTGGCGCCTCGGCACCCCGCGCCGCGCCCCCGCCGCCTCCGCCCAGCTCTTCGACGACCGCCCCCGCAGCGCCGCCGAACACCGCGCGGCCGCCGAGGCGCAGGCCGCCCAGGGCCTCTGGAACCAGGCCGTCCAGGAGCGCATGCGCGCGGTGGTCCGCTCCCTGGAGGAACGCGCCCTCCTCGATGTCCGCCCGGGCCGTACCGCCGACGAGGCCGCTTCCGAGGCCGGCCGTGTGCTCCCCGCCCACGCGGACCGTCTCGGCATCGCCGCCCGGGACTTCGACGACGTCACATACGGCGGCCGGCCCGCGGCCGAAGGAACGTACCGCCACCTCGCCGCCCTCGACGACGACCTGGAGCGTGCCAAGCCCGCTCTGGCCGGCAGCAGTGCCCGGAGCACGACGAGCACCGCACACAACAGCCGCCGGGGGGCCGCCGAATGACCGCTGAGGCCACGCTCCCGAACACCTCGGCCTCGCCCACCGCGCGACAACTGTGGGGCCGTGCACGCGGTGTCGTCATCGCCGCCGTGATCCTGCTGGCCGCGGCCGTCGTGATCGCGGTCATCCGCTCCGGCGCCGAACACGGCCGCCTCGACCCGCGCTCCGCCGACCCCACCGGCAGCCGCGCGATCGCCGAACTCCTCGACGACAACGGCGTGTCCACCCGCGTGGTCACCACCCTCGACGAGGCGACCGCCGCCGCGGCTCCCGACGCGACCCTCCTGATCGCCGTCCCGGACCTGCTCACCGAGTCCCAGCAGAGCCGCCTGCGCACGGCGACGACGGCCTCCGGCGGCCGCACGGTCCTGGTCGCCCCCGGCATTCCGTCGGTGGGCACCCTCGCCCCCGGTGTCACCGCCGACGCCGCCCCCAGCTTCGACTCCACGCTCGCGCCCCGCTGCGACCTGCCCGCCGCCCGCCGCGCGGGCTCCGCCGACCTCGGCGGTGTGCGCTACCAGGTCACCACCCGCGACGCCGACACCTGCTACCCCGAGAGCGGCCTGCCCAGCCTCGTACGCCTCCCGGCGGACGAGGGAGGCGGCGACACCGTCGTCATCGGCGCCCCCGACATCCTCTACAACGACCGCCTCGACGAGCAGGGCAACGCCTCCCTCGCCCTGCAACTCCTCGGCTCGCGCCCCCATCTGGTCTGGTACCTCCCCTCGCTCTCCGACGACTCGGCCGCCGACGCCGGCGACCGCAGCTTCTTCGACCTGCTCCCCTCGGGCTGGCTCTGGGGCACCCTGCAACTGTTCGTCGCCGGCTTCATCGCCGTCCTCTGGCGGGCACGCCGACTGGGCCCCCTGGTGCCCGAGAGACTCCCGGTCGCGATCCGCGCCTCCGAGACCGTCGAGGGCCGCGCCCGCCTCTACCGCAAGGCCAACGCCCGTGACCGCGCGGCCGCCGCTCTTCGCTCCACCACCCGCACGCGCCTCGCCCCCCTCGTAGGTGTCCCCGTCTCCCGGGCGCACACGCCCGAGGCCCTGCTCCCGGCTCTGTCCTCCCACCTCCACGGCGACGGCCAGAGCCTGCACACCCTCCTCTTCGGCCCGCCGCCCGGCGACGACACGGCCCTCATCGCCCTCACCGACCAACTCGACGCCCTCGAAAGAGAGGTACGCCGTTCATGATGGACCCGACCACTGACAACGCCGGTGCCACCGGGGATCCGGGCGCCGCCCGGGCCTCCCTGGAGGCCCTGCGTGCCGAGATCGCCAAAGCCGTGGTCGGCCAGGACCCCGCCGTGACCGGCCTCGTCGTCGCCCTCCTGTGCCGCGGACACGTCCTCCTGGAAGGAGTCCCCGGGGTCGCCAAGACGTTGCTCGTCCGCGCCCTCGCGTCCGCACTGGAGCTGGACACCAAGCGCGTCCAGTTCACCCCGGACCTGATGCCGAGCGACGTCACCGGCTCCCTCGTCTACGACACCCGCACCGCCGAGTTCTCCTTCCAGCCCGGCCCGGTCTTCACCAACCTCCTCCTCGCGGACGAGATCAACCGCACCCCGCCGAAGACCCAGTCCTCCCTCCTGGAAGCCATGGAGGAGCGCCAGGTCACCGTCGACGGCACGCCCCGTCCCCTCCCCGACCCGTTCCTGGTCGCGGCGACCCAGAACCCGGTCGAGTACGAGGGCACGTATCCCCTGCCCGAAGCGCAGCTGGACCGTTTCCTCCTCAAGCTGACGGTCCCGCTTCCGTCCCGCCAGGACGAGATCGACGTACTCAACCGCCACGCTGCCGGCTTCAACCCTCGCGACCTGCGCGCCGCCGGCGTACGCCCCGTCGCGAACGCCGCCGACCTCGAAGCGGCACGCACGGCCGTGGCCAAGACGACCGTCTCCCCCGAGATCACCGCCTATGTCGTCGACATCTGCCGCGCCACCCGCGAGTCGCCGTCCCTCACTCTCGGTGTCTCCCCCCGAGGCGCGACGGCGCTCCTCTCGGCCTCCCGCGCCTGGGCCTGGCTGACGGGCCGCGACTACGTCATCCCCGACGACGTCAAGGCACTCGCGCTGCCGACGCTCCGCCACCGCGTCCAGCTCCGCCCGGAGGCGGAGATGGAAGGCGTGACGGCCGACTCGGTCATCAACGCGATCCTCGCCCACGTCCCCGTACCCCGCTGATGGCCCCCACCGGACGCGCCGCACTCCTCGCGGCCCTCGGCACCCTGCCCGTCGGCATCTGGGAACCCGGCTGGACCGGCATCCTCGCCGTGAACGCCCCCTTGGCCCTGGCGTGCGCCTGCGACTACGCCCTGGCTGCCCCCGTGCGCCGCCTGGGCCTCACACGCTCCGGCGACACCTCGACGCGCCTCGGCGAAACCGCAGACGTCACCCTGACGGTCACCAATCCCTCCAGGCGCCCGCTGCGCGCCCACCTGCGCGACGCCTGGCCCCCGAGCAGCTGGGTCCCCGGCACCGAGATCGCCGCCTCCCGGCACCGGCTCACCGTCCCGGCAGGCGAGCGACGCCGTGTCACGACCCGTCTGCGCCCCACGCGCAGAGGTGACCGCCAGGCCGACAGGGTCACGATCCGCTCGTACGGGCCTCTTGGTCTCTTCGCCCGCCAGGCCGGCCACAAGGTCGCTTGGACCGTACGCGTCCTCCCTCCGTTCACCAGCCGCAAGCACCTGCCGTCCAGGCTGGCCCGCCTGCGCGAACTGGATGGCCGTACCAGCGTCCTGACCCGGGGGGAGGGCACCGAGTTCGACAGCCTCCGCGAGTACGTCCCCGGCGACGACACCCGCTCGATCGACTGGCGGGCCACGGCCCGTCAGTCGGCGGTGGCTGTACGCACCTGGCGCCCCGAACGCGACCGCCACATCCTCCTCGTCCTGGACACGGGCAGGACCTCAGCGGGCCGCGTGGGCGACATCCCCCGCCTCGACGCCTCGATGGACGCCGCTCTGCTCCTGGCCGCGCTCGCCTCCCGCGCCGGTGACCGTGTGGATCTCATGGCCTATGACCGGCGTGTCCGTGCCCTCGTCCAGGGCCGTTCGGCGGGGGACGTCCTCCCGTCGCTGGTCAGCGCGATGGCTCCGCTCGAACCGGAACTCGTCGAAACGGATGCCCGTGGCCTCACCGCCACCGCACTCCGGACGGCCCCTCGACGCGCCCTGATCGTTCTGCTGACCAGCCTGGACGCCGCCCCCGTCGAAGAGGGTCTCCTCCATGTCCTGTCCGGCCTCACCCAGCGCCACACGGTCCTGGTGGCCTCCGTCTCCGACCCGCGCGTCGCCCGCATGGCGAACTCACGGGGCTCCACGGAGGCTGTGTACGAGGCCGCAGCGGCAGCCCAGGCCCAGACAGACCGCCACCGCACCGCGGAGCAACTCCGCCGCCGCGGCGTCACAGTCGTGGACGCGACCCCGGAAGACCTGGCGCCGGCCTTGGCTGACGCCTATTTGTCACTGAAGGCGGCTGGCCGTTTGTGATTCCTCCCTTCGGACAGCTCCGAAGGGAGGAGTGGGCACCCTTTGACTTTGAAAGAGGTCTCTAAACGCAGAAAGCCCCCGCCGGTTTCCCGGCAGGGGCTTTCTCAATGATTGTTCGGCGGCGTCCTACTCTCCCACAGGGTCCCCCCTGCAGTACCATCGGCGCTGTAAGGCTTAGCTTCCGGGTTCGGAATGTAACCGGGCGTTT
>NZ_JBWKAJ010000004.1:0-52961 GCF_056437585.1 Streptomyces sp. NPDC042364
AGGAACGGACGCTTCCTTTGTACTCACCCGAGTGTTTCTCGGGCTTTCCTCCGGGCGCTTCCCTTCGGTCTTGCGTTTCCGACTCTATCAGATCGTTTTCCGATCCGATTTCCTCGGTGCTTTCCAGGTTCCCGCTTTCGCGTTTCCCTTTCCGGCGGTTCCGACTCTATCAGATCCTTTCGGGCCTGACTCCCAGTCAGCGGGAGTTGTCTTCACGACCGTTGGGCCGTTCCGACGAGTGAGACTTTAGCGGATTCCAGGCTCCCGAGCTAATCGGGGGCTGCGCCCTTTCGAACGCGGATTCCTCATTCTGCAAATACGCATGCCAATGGCACGACGACGGATCGCCGATTGTTGGTGTTTACCTGCGGAATGGCTGTCCGGGGACCGACCGAGGTCGGCGCTCACGTCGGACAACCCGGAGAACACTACGGACGGGCCCAGGGTGTGTCAACTCGCTGCGGGACCGTACCTCCGGCACGTAGCCTGACCTCCATGACTACGCGTACGTGTCACCAGCAGTGGTGGGCCGCCTGACGGCGGCCGCGCTCACGTACGCACTCGACGGCCGCCGCCCCCGGCGGCCGTTCTCGTATCTCCCTCCAGGGGCGGCCGGCCGGTGGCGGTGGTCCTGGCCAGGAGGATGAGAGATGACACGGGTCTTCAGCGGGATCAAGCCGACCGGGCATCTGACGCTCGGGAACTACCTGGGGGCCGTGCGGCGGTGGGCCGACGTCGATCAGCACCGGACGGACGCGCTGTTCTGCGTGGTCGACATGCACGCACTGACCGTGGACCACGATCCGGCGCGGGTACGGAGACTCAGCCGGCAGGCGGCGACCTTGCTGCTCGCGTCCGGGCTGGATCCCGAGCTGTGCACGGTCTTCGTGCAGAGCCAGGTCGACGAGCACGCGCGGCTGTCGTATGTGCTGGAGTGCGTGGCCACCGACGGTGAGATGCGGCGGATGATCCAGTACAAGGAGAAGGCGGCGCGTGAGCGGGACCGGGGCGGAAGTGTCCGGCTGTCACTGCTGACGTATCCGGTGCTGATGGCGGCGGACATCCTGGCCTACGGGACGGACGAAGTGCCGGTCGGGGACGACCAGACGCAGCATGTGGAACTGGCGCGGGACCTGGCGGTGCGGTTCAACCAGCGGTACGGGCAGGGGTTCGTGGTGCCGCGGGCGACGCATCCCGCGGTGGGGGCCAGGGTCATGAATCTGCAGGAGCCGACGTCGAAGATGGGGAAGACGGACGACGTGGGGCCGGGCATCGTCTATCTGCTGGACGAACCGGACGTGGCGCGGAAGAAGATCATGCGGGCCGTGACGGACAGCGGGCACGAGGTCGTCTACGACCGGGTGGCGCGGCCAGGACTCGCCAATCTGCTGGAGATCCTCGCGGCCTGCGAAGGTGGGGACCCCGAGGACCTGAGCGGTGCGTACGAGTCGTACGGGGCTTTGAAGAAGGACACCGCCGAGGCCGTGGTCGAGCTCCTCAGGCCCGTACAGCAGAGGCACAAGGAGTTGTGCGCCGATCCCGCGTATGTGGAAGAGGTGCTGCGGTCGGGCGCGGAGAAGGCCAGGGGGATGGCTCGGCCGAGGGTGGACGCGGCGTACCGGGCGATCGGGCTGCTGGCCGGTTGACCGCTGTACCGGGGGTGTGACGGCGGGGTCCCGCCCCCGGGCGCTGCGGCTGAGGTCGGCTGTGGCGGTCAGCTGTTGTTGCCGGAGGCCAGCTCGCGGCTGCGGTCGCGGGCGGCTTCCAGCGCCGCGATCAGTGCGGCGCGGACGCCGTGGTTCTCCAGTTCGCGGATGGCGCTGATCGTGGTGCCTGCCGGGGAGGTGACGTTCTCGCGGAGCTTGACGGGGTGCTCGCCGCTGTCGCGGAGCATCGTGGCCGCGCCGATGGCGGACTGGACGATGAGGTCGTGGGCCTTGTCGCGGGGCAGACCGAGGAGGATGCCCGCGTCGGTCATGGCCTCCACCAGGTAGAAGAAGTACGCCGGGCCCGAGCCGGAGAGGGCCGTGCAGGCGTCCTGCTGGGACTCGGGGACACGGAGGGTCTTGCCGACGGCGCCGAAGATCTCCTCGGCGTGCGCGAGGTCGGCCCCGCTCGCGTGGCTGCCGGCGGAGATGACGGACATGGCCTCGTCGACGAGGGCGGGCGTGTTCGTCATGACACGGACGACGGGGGTGCCCGGTGCCAGGCGCTCCTCGAAGAAGGAGGTGGGGATGCCTGCCGCGCCACTGATGACGAGGCGGTCGGCGGGGGTGTGCGGGGCGAGCTCGTCGAGGAGGGTGGCCATGTCCTGGGGCTTGACCGTCAGGATCAGGGTGTCGGCCGTCTTCGCGGCCTCCGCGTTGGTCACCGGGGTGACGCCGTAGCGGGTGCGGAGTTCCTCGGCGCGCTCGGCGCGGCGGGCGGTGACCAGGAGGTCCGCGGGGGCCCAGCCGGCTCGGATCATGCCGCTGAGCAGGGCCTCGCCGATCTTTCCGGTGCCGAGGACTGCGACTTTCTGGGTCATGGTGCGGGTGCCCTCCGAGGGTGCGTCGTCCTGGGGCCATCCTCGCATCGGGGGTGCCGGTTCGGGTGACGTGTCCGGTGGGCGGGATGCGGGGCGCGGGGGCGGAGGCGGCCGGTCTACCTCGTCCGGCGCCTCAGGGTCGCCGCTCCCAGGGCCAGGACCAGCAGGGCGCAGCCGGCGACGATCGAGACGTCGCGGATGAAGGTGGCGGTCATGTCGCGGTGGAGGAGGACCTCGTTCATGCCGTCCACGGCATAGGACATGGGGAGGGCGTCGGAGATGGCTTCGAGGGCGGGGTGCATGTTCTCCCGGGCGGTGAACAGGCCGCAGAGGAGGAGCTGGGGGAAGATCACGGCCGGCATGAACTGGACGGCCTGGAATTCGGAGGAGGCGAAGGCCGAGACGAAGAGGCCGAGGGCGGTGCCCAGGAGTGCGTCGAGGAGGGCGACGAGGAGCAGCAGCCAGGGGGAGCCGGTGACGTCCAGGTCGAGGAACCAGAGGGCCAGGCCGGTGGCGAGGGCGGACTGGATGATCGCCAGGGTGCCGAAGGCGAGGGCGTAGCCGGCGATGAGGTCGCCCTTGCCGAGGGGCATGGCGAGGAGGCGTTCGAGAGTGCCGGAGGTGCGTTCGCGCAGGGTGGCGATGGAGGTCACCAGGAACATGGTGATCAGCGGGAAGATGCCGAGCAGTGAGGCGCCGATGGAGTCGAAGACGCGGGGGCTGCCGTCGAAGACGTAGCGCAGCAGGAACAGCATCACGCACGGGACGAGGAGCATGAGGGCGATCGTGCGGGGGTCGTGGCGGAGCTGGCGGAGGACTCGGGCGGCTGTTGCGGTCGTACGGGAGTGGTTGAGGGCCTTCGGGCGGGGTGGGGGCGGGACCGCGGTGGTGTCGCGGCCGGCCTTCGGGGTGGGTGACGTGGTGGTCATCGGTTCGGCTCCTGCTGGGGTGAGGCGGTCGCGGCGGCCTCGTCGACCAGGTGCAGGAAGGCCGCTTCGACCGTTTCGGCGTGGGTGCGGGTGCGGAGGGCCTCGGGGGTGTCGTCGGCGAGGATCTCGCCCTCGCGCATCAGGAGGAGGCGGTGGCAGCGCTCGGCCTCGTCCATGACATGGGACGAGATCAGGAGGGTGGCCCGGCGCTCGGTGGCGAGGGTGTGGAAGAGGTCCCAGAGGTCTCGGCGGAGGACCGGGTCCAGGCCGACCGTGGGTTCGTCGAGGACCAGCAGTTCGGGGGTGCCGAGGAGGGCGACGGCCAGGGAGACGCGGCTGCGCTGGCCTCCGGAGAGGTTGCCGGCGAGGGCGTCGGCGTGGGTGGTGAGGTCGACGTCGGCGATGGCCCGGGTGACGCTCTCGTGGCGGCGGTCGGCGGCGGAGCGGCCGGGGTCGAGGATCGCGGCGAAGTAGTCGAGGTTCTGGCGGACGGTCAGGTCGTCGTAGACGGAGGGGGCCTGGGTGACGTAGCCGATGCGGGAGCGGAGCGTGGGGGCGCCTGCGGGGTGGCCCAGGACCTGGAGGGTGCCGGTGACCTTGTCCTGGGTGCCGACGATCGAGCGCATCAGGGTCGACTTGCCGCAGCCCGAGGGGCCGAGGAGGCCGGTGATCTGGCCGGGCGGAACCGCGAAGCCCAGGTCGCGGAGGACGGTGCGGGGGCCTCGGGTGACGGTGAGGTTCTCCGCGCGGATGGCGGGAGCGGGTGGCGGGGCGGGGTCGCTCGGG
This sequence comes from Streptomyces sp. NPDC042364, assembly GCF_056437585.1. Classification (NCBI taxonomy): domain Bacteria; kingdom Bacillati; phylum Actinomycetota; class Actinomycetes; order Kitasatosporales; family Streptomycetaceae; genus Streptomyces; species Streptomyces sp. NPDC042364. Next base: position 4,243 of record NZ_JBWKAJ010000004.1, read on the forward strand.
GCGGGGTCGCTCGGGGTGGTCGGGGCGGGGTCGGGGGGTGGGGGTGCCGGCTTCCCGGGCGGGTAATTCATCATGCGGTGAATAATGCGCCGGGTGGGGTTGGGCGTCAAGGCACGGGGCCGGGCGGGCAGGAGTGCGTCGTCGTACGGCGGCGGGCAGCGGGGCGGGGGCGGAACAGGGCCGTCGGCTCCGGCGGAGGCGACGGCGGGGAGGTCGAGGGCGTCGGTGTTCCCCCACAGGGCCGATACGCCGCCGGGGCGCGGGACGCGGAGGGCCTCCGGGCCCCGCGCGTGGGGTCTCCGGTGCCCGGACCGGGCGGGGGTGAGGAGGTCGCACATCCCGCTCGGCCGAGCCGGCGGCGACGCCGGGAGCGCGGGGGTGGGGTGAGGAGGGGGCGTCCGCGGGGTTTTTGACTCAGCCGCGCGGGCGGCGCTTGGCCGGGTTGCCGGTGCGTTTGGTGGTGCGGCGGGTGTACTGGGCCAGGGCGGTTTCGTAGGTCTGGCGGTGGAGGGACTCGCCGGGGGCTTCCTTGAGGGAGCGGAGGAAGTAGGCGGCGAGGGAGCCTATGAAACCGATGGTGAGGAGGCCGCGCAGGGAGGACTGGCGTTCGGGGTCGGGGCGCCGGGTGAAGGAGCCCCAGGTGTGGCCGAAGGCGAGGGCGCTGCAGACGGCGAACATGACGACGACGGTGATCGAGACGAAGCCGCCCACCGCCGCCAGTTGAAGGCCCTCGTAGGCGAGGCGCAGTACGAGGCAGGAGGCCGCCACGGCGGCGAGGGAGCCGATGGAGACGGTCACGCGGCGGACGGTGTAGTCACCGTCGTGACGCAGCCAGGTCGTGCCGAAGAAGCGGATGGGCTCGGGAAGGGGGCCCTTGGGCGTCGTGGGGGCGGCCTTGGAGGCTGCGGGCACCTTGGAGGGGTGCGGCTTCGCCCCGGTTCCGGTCTGCTTGTCGCTCACGGGTCGATTATGGCTGCGGGGCGGTCGCGGACCACGGGCCGGTGGGGATCGGGTGCGGCGCACGCGGGAGCGCCCCCACCCGGCCTGCGGGTGAGGGCGCTCCTCCGGTGCCGGTTCCCCTGGCCGGGTCAGCCGCAGCGGCCGGCCACGTAGCCGTCGGCGCCGGTGTAGACGTAGGCGTCGGAGATGTAGTCGCCGTCGCCGATGTTGTCCCAGATGTTGGTGGTGCCATAGGGGCCGGAGATGGTCTGGCCCGGGGTCTGGCAGTAGATCGGGACCCTGGCGCCCTCGGCGAGGACGCGGACGATGCTGTAGCTGGTGCTCGGGCCGCTGCGGACGTTGACGCGGACGCCCGGGGCGACCGAGTAGTAGCGGACGGACGCCGTCGCGGCGGCCGTGGCCGTACGCTCCGCCTCGCCGTCGCCCGTGATCTCTTCGACGCGGTCGATGGACATGTGTGAACTCCCCCCGTTTCACCCCATGACAGCCATGGGGACCCTTTGATACCCCTTGGATCAGGACACGCGCACCTGCGCCTTCTTGGTTCCCGGAGGCGGGCAAGCCGCCTCTGTCTCGTACGTGTCATCGACTAGGCTCCGTGCGTCGCGCGAGCGGCCGGAACAGCACGGGGGTGTGCCCATGGCGCCACAGCGGGACACCGGTTCGGGAGCGGAAGCGGAACTTCCCGAGTACGCCGGTCAGTACCGCCTGGAGTCATGCCTGGGCTCGGGTGGCATGGGAGTCGTCCATCTGGCCACCTCGACCTCCGGGCTGCGCCTCGCGGTGAAGGTGGTGCACGCCGAGTTCGCCAAGGACCCTGAGTTCAGGGGGCGGTTCAGGCAGGAGGTCGCCGCGGCGCGACGGGTGAGCGGTGCCTTCACGGCGCCGGTCGTCGACGCCGACACCGACAGTGCCCGCCCCTGGATGGCCACCCTCTTCATTCCCGGTCCGACCCTCGCCGAGCACGTCAAGCGGAACGGGCCCATGACACCTGGGCAGTTGCGCCGGCTGATGGCGGGGCTCGCCGAGGCGCTGCGGGACATCCACCGGGCGGGCGTGGTGCACCGCGACCTCAAGCCCAGCAACGTCCTCCTCGCCGAGGACGGACCCAAAGTCATCGACTTCGGTATCTCCCGGCCGAAGGACAGCGAACTGCGCACCGAGACCGGCAAGTTGATAGGTACCCCGCCCTTCATGGCCCCGGAGCAGTTCCGGCGGCCCAGGGAGGTCGGGCCCGCCGCCGACATCTTCGCCCTGGGCTCGGTGACCGTGCACGCGGCGACCGGGCGCGGGCCCTTCGACTCCGACAGCCCGTACGTCGTCGCCTACCAGGTGGTCCACGACGAGCCGGACCTCACGGGCGTACCGGAGAAGCTCGCCCCGCTCGTGCGGGCCTGCCTCGCCAAGGAGCCCGAGGACCGGCCCACGGCGGACGAGCTGATGCACCGGCTGCGGTCGGTGGCGGCGTCGTACGACACCCAGGCGTTCATACCGGCCCAGCGGGAGCAGGGTTCGGGGACGTCGGGGGAGCACTCGCGGACCGCGCGGGATTCCGGTGCCGCCGAGGAACCAGAGGGCCCGGACGCCGCGGTCGGCAGCGGGGAGGCCGGCGGTCCGGCGGACGCGACGGGATCACGGGGCGAACGCGGCCGACTGCGCAGGCGGGCCCTCGTGGTCGCCACCACCCTGGTGCTGGTCGTGGGCGGTGCCCTCGGCTCGGTGCGGTTGCTCGGCGACGGCGGGGGCGAGGGCGGCGGGGGCGAGGCGACGCCTCGGGCGACCGTGGCCGCCGCCCCCGCGCCGGAGCACTGGGCGACGAAGCCGGCGCCGAAGAAGGCCGGGGCGCCGCAGTGCGCGTACGGTGCGGGCACGTTGGTGTGCGCGCAGCCGGGGCTGGTCTCGGCGTTGGATCCGGCCGACGGCCGGGTGCTGTGGCGGCATCCCGTCACCGGCGGCACCAGTGAGCCACCCGTCGTGTCGGGTGGTCTGGCACACGTCTCCACGGACGCCGGCGGGCGGTCGCAGGCCCTCGACCCGGCGACCGGCGAGGTCCGCTGGGAGCGGGACCTGACCGCGTACAGCGGCCGGCGGTTCGCCGGCGACGTGCTCCTGCTGACCTCCGCCGACGGCACGGTCACCGGCCTGGACGGCGCGACCGGCGACACACTGTGGAGCCGGTCCTTCCCCGGACAGCGGGAGGCGTACTTCACCTCGTTCGACGGGGACGGGCCGGCGTATGTGGCGGGCGTCACCGGCGAGGGCGCGGGGGCGCGGACCCGGGTCACGGCGGTGGACCCCGACAGCGGGGACGTGGTGTGGGACGCGCGGCTGGACGGCGACCTGAAGCCGGTGGGGGTCAGTGGCGGCGCCCTCTTCCTGCTGTCCAGCGGCGGGGTGTACGGCGACACGGTCGGTGTGGTCCGCTACGACCCCGGAACCAGGGCGACGGACCGGTTCACACTGCCCGTACGGCTGGAGCAGGCCCGCGCGGTCGTACGCGGTGACATCGTCCATCTGCTGGGTACCGGCGGTGCGCTCGTGGCCGTCGACATGAAGGCGGGCAGGCAGTTGTGGCGGGCCGAGACCGGGGTGGCGCGGGGCTCGGCGCCCGTGGCCGACGGCCGGCACGTGTACTTCACCACCGCCGACGGGCGTCTGCTGGCGCTCGACGCCCGCAAGGGCCGGCTCACCGGGGAGACTCCCCCGCGGCTCGGTGACACCGACCGGGTCGTGGCCGCGCTGCCCGAGCCGGTCGTCGTCGGCGGACGTGTCTGCGCGGGCGCACCCGACGGCACGGTGTTCGGGGTCGACGCGGGCGATCCGGCGGGCTGGTAGCCGCCCGGCGGTCGACGGCCGTGGCCGCGCACGCGCCGGCACCCACCGGCCGGTATGCGCGCCTCCGTGGCTGCCGGACTCCCTCCCCCGTCGAACGCGACCTCGAACGCACCGAGGGCCGCCCCCGGGATTCCTCCCGGCGGCGGCCCTCGTCGCCGTGGGTCAGCCCAGCTTGGAGACGTCGCGGACCGCGCCCTTGTCGGCGCTGGTGGCCATCGCGGCGTACGCCTTCAGCGCCGCGGAGACCTTGCGCTCGCGGTTCTTCGGGGCGTAGACGCCGTTCAGGGCCTGCTCGCGGCGGGCCAGCTCTGCGTCGTCGACCAGCAGCTCGATCGAGCGGTTGGGGATGTCGATGCGGATGCGGTCGCCGTCCTCGACGAGCGCGATCGTGCCGCCGCCGGCCGCCTCGGGCGAGGCGTGGCCGATGGACAGGCCGGACGTGCCGCCGGAGAAGCGGCCGTCGGTGATCAGGGCGCAGGACTTCCCGAGGCCGCGGCCCTTCAGGTACGAGGTCGGGTAGAGCATCTCCTGCATACCGGGGCCGCCCTTGGGGCCCTCGTAGCGGATGACGACGACGTCGCCCTCCTTGACCTGCTGGGTGAGGATCTTCTGGACGGCCTCCTCCTGCGACTCGCAGACGACCGCCGGGCCCTCGAACGTCCAGATGGACTCGTCGACGCCGGCCGTCTTCACCACGCAGCCGTCGACGGCGAGGTTGCCCTTCAGCACGGCGAGGCCGCCGTCCTTGGAGTAGGCGTGCTCGGCGGAGCGGATGCAGCCGTTCTCGGCGTCCTCGTCCAGGGAGTCCCAGCGCTCGGACTGGGAGAACGCCTCGGCGGAGCGGACGCAGCCGGGGGCCGCGTGCCACAGCTCGACGGCCTCGGGCGACGGGGAGCCGCCGCGCACGTCCCACGTCTTCAGCCAGTCGGCGAGGGAGGAGCTGTGGACGGAGTTCACGTCCTCGTTGAGCAGGCCCGCGCGGTGCAGCTCGCCCAGCAGGGCGGGGATGCCGCCGGCGCGGTGCACGTCCTCCATGTAGTACGTGCGGTTCTTCGCGACGTTGGGCGCGACCTTCGCCAGGCAGGGCACACGGCGCGAGACGGCGTCGATCTCGTTCAGACCGAAGGGGACGCCCGCCTCCTGGGCGGCGGCCAGCAGGTGCAGGATCGTGTTGGTGGAGCCACCCATGGCGATGTCGAGGGCCATGGCGTTCTCGAAGGCCGCGAACGAGGCGACGGAGCGCGGCAGGACCGTCTCGTCGTCCTGCTCGTAGTAGCGGCGGGTGATGTCCATGACCGTGTTGGCCGCGTCGACGTAGAGCTGCTTGCGGGCCGTGTGGGTGGCCAGGACCGAGCCGTTGCCGGGCAGGGACAGGCCGATGGCCTCGGTCAGGCAGTTCATCGAGTTGGCGGTGAACATGCCGGAACAGGAGCCGCAGGTCGGACAGGCGTTCTCCTCGATACGGAGGATGTCCTCGTCCGAGATCTTGTCGTTCACGGCGTCGGAGATCGCGTCGACCAGGTCGAGGGTGCGGACGGTGCCGTCGACGAGGGTGGCGCGGCCGGACTCCATGGGGCCGCCGGAGACGAAGACCGTCGGGATGTTGAGCCGCAGGGCGGCGTTCAGCATGCCCGGGGTGATCTTGTCGCAGTTGGAGATGCAGATCAGGGCGTCGGCGCAGTGGGCCTCGACCATGTACTCCACGCTGTCCGCGATCAGGTCGCGGGAGGGCAGGGAGTACAGCATGCCGCCGTGGCCCATGGCGATGCCGTCGTCGACGGCGATCGTATTGAACTCGCGGGGGATACCGCCGGCCTCGCGGATCGCCTCGCTGACGATCCGGCCCACCGGCTGGAGGTGGGTGTGGCCGGGCACGAACTCGGTGAAGGAGTTGGCGACCGCGATGATCGGCTTGCGGCCGATGTCCGCGCCCGGTACACCGGAGGCGCGCATAAGGGCGCGGGCGCCCGCCATGTTGCGGCCGTGGGTGACTGTGCGGGACCTCAGCTCGGGCATCGTCGCTCGCCTCGCTCCTTCGGAGAGTTATGACTGCAGTCGAGCGTACGCCGGTTATCCAGTGGGCGGACACATCGTCCGGATGACGGGACGACCGTCTCGGTTTTCGGCGTGCTCACAGGGGTGCCGTCAGGTGGGCCTGCACCACGGGGGCCACCCGTCTGATGATCTGCTCCGGGTCCGCCGACGCCAGGGGCTCGACCTTGATCACGTAGCGGATCATCGCGATGCCGACCAGCTGCGCCGCGGCCAGCTCCGCCCGAAGTTCCGCGTCCGGGGTGTCGAGACGGCCGGCGATACGGCGGAGCACCTGGGTGGAGACGATACGGCGGAAGACGGCGGCGGCGGTGTCGTTGTTCACCGCCGAGCGCACGATCGCGAGCAGGGGGGTACGGGTCGCGGGGTTCTCCCAGACGCCGAGGAAGAAGCGGGTGAGCCGTTCGCCGACGGCCTCCAGGGGGCCGTCCTCGACGGCTCTGGGCGCCTCGACCGCGGGCGGGAAGGAGAGCGCGATGGCCGCCTCGAACACCTGCTCCTTCGTCCCGAAGTAGTGGTGCACCAGCGCCGAGTCCACTCCGGCCGCCTTCGCGATCCCCCGTACCGACGTCTTGTCGTAGCCCCGCTCGGAGAACTCCTCGCGGGCGGCGGCGAGGATGCGGTCGCGGGCGCCGGGGGTGTCGGCCGCTTCCGTACGAGGGGGCCGTCCCCGGCGGCGGGGGGTTGCCGAGGTCACGGCCGGGGGACCTTCGAGGCGGAGGCGAGATGCAGCCGGGTGAAGGCGAGGGCTTCGGCGAGGTCGGCCTCACGCTCGGCGCCGGACATGGCCCGGCGGGTGTTGACCTCGATCACGACATGGCCGTCGAATCCGGAGCGGGCGAGTCGTTCCAGCAGCTCGGCGCAGGGCTGGGTGCCGCGGCCCGGCACGAGGTGCTCGTCCTTCGCCGAGCCCCTGCCGTCGGCCATGTGGACGTGGCCGAGGCGGCCGCCCATGCGGTCGGCCATCTCCAGCGCGTCGACGCGGGAGGTCGCGGCGTGGCTGAGGTCGATCGTGAAGTGCCGGTAGTCGTCGTTGGTCACGTCCCAGTCGGGGGCGTAGGCGAGCATCTCGCGGTCGCGGTAGCGCCAGGGGTACATGTTCTCGACGGCGAACCGTACGTCCGTCTCGTTGGCCATGCGCCAGATGCCGGTGACGAAGTCGCGCGCGTACTGGCGCTGCCAGCGGAACGGGGGGTGGACGACGACCGTGCTCGCGCCGAGCTTCTCGGCGGCCGCCTGGGCGCGCTGGAGTTTGACCCAGGGGTCGGTGGACCACACCCGCTGGGTGATCAGCAGACAGGGGGCGTGGACGGCGAGGATGGGGATCCGGTGGTAGTCGGAGAGGCGCCGCAGGGCCTCCATGTCCTGGCTGACCGGGTCGGTCCAGACCATGACCTCGACGCCGTCGTAGCCGAGGCGCGCGGCGATCTCGAAGGCCGTCGCCGTGGACTCCGGATACACGGAGGCCGTGGACAGGGCGACCTTCGCATCCGGGATCCGCACTACTTCTGCCACGCAGGACAGCCTAAGGGTTGGGGTTCGTCATGTGGGGCCGGGTCGGGTTGTTGGCCGGGAGTCGGGGGCCTGGCCTCCTCGCCGCGGGGGGTGGGTCGCCTCGCCGCCACGGGTCGGTCGCCGCCTCGCCGCGGGGGACGGGTCGTCTCACCGCCACGGGGGCGGCCGGCGAGGGCGGCCGCGGGTCCGTCGTGGTCGCTCGCACGGCTCCCGACGGCCCTGACAGCCTGCCCGCCCAAGGCCACAAGGGCCCTTACGCCGTGCCCATGTGGTCCAGGCGACGCAGGATGACGCCCTCGCGCAGGGCCCAGGGGCAGACCTCCAGGTTCTCCACCTCGAAGAGGTCCATGGCGCCCTCGGCCACCAGCGCGCCGGCGAGCAGCTGGCCGGCACGGCCCTCGGAGACGCCGGGGAGGGCGGCTCGCTGGGCGGTGGTCATCTCGGCCAGTTTGGGGACCCATGCCTCCAGGGACTGGCGCTTGAGGTCGCGCTGGACGTAGAGGCCCTCGGTGGAGCGGGCGGCGCCGCAGATACGGGCGAGCTGCTTGAAGGTCTTGGAGGTGGCGACCACGTGGTCGGGGGCGCCGAAGCGGCTGAACTCGCCGACCGTGCGGGCGATCTGGGCGCGGACGTGGCGGCGCAGCGCCCGGACGTCGTCCGGTTCGGGCGGGTCGCCGGGGAGCCAGCCGGCGGTGAGGCGGCCGGCGCCGAGGGGGAGGGAGACGGCCGCGTCGGGCTCCTCGTCGATGCCGTAGGCGATCTCCAGGGAGCCGCCGCCGATGTCGAGGACGAGGAGCTTGCCCGCTGACCAGCCGAACCAGCGGCGGACGGCGAGGAAGGTCAGCCGGGCCTCCTCCGCGCCGGTGAGGACCTGGAGCTCGACCCCGGTCTCTTCCTTGACCCGGGCGAGGACGTCGTCGGCGTTGCTGGCCTCGCGTACGGCGGAGGTGGCGAACGGGAGCATCTCCTCGACGCCCTTGTCCTCGGCGGCCTGGAGGGCCTCGTGGACGACGGCTATGAGCCTGTCGACGCCTTCGGCGCCTATGGCCCCTTCGTCGTCGAGGAGTTGGGCAAGGCGCAGCTCCACCTTGTGCGAGTGCGCGGGCAGGGGGCGCGCGCCCGGGTGTGCGTCCACCACCAGCAGATGCACCGTGTTCGATCCCACGTCGAGGACACCGAGTCTCATGGGCGGAACGCTACTGCCAGCGAAGCCGTGCGCCGTCCTCCCCGCGGGCTTCGGCGCCGTACCCTGGACGGGTGCCAAAGACGAAAAAGGCAAAGGCTGACAAGTCGGCAGCGGTGGCCGCGGCGGGCGCCGGATCTTCGCGGGCGAAGGCGGCGACGAAACCCCCGAAACCGCGCAAGGGAGCTTCGGAGCCCGACGAGAAGGGGCTCGATTTCGCGCGCGCGTGGGTGGAGTTCTCCGATCCGGCGGACGACGAGCAGGTCTTCCGCTGCGATCTGACGTGGCTGACCTCTCGCTGGAACTGCGTCTTCGGCAGTGGCTGCCAGGGCATCCAGGCGGGCCGCGCGGATGACGGCTGCTGCACTCTGGGTGCCCACTTCTCCGATGAGGACGACGAGAAGCGCGTCGCCGAACATGTGGCGAGGCTCACGCCGGAGATCTGGCAGTTCCACGATGTGGGCACCAGTACCGGGTGGGTCTCCCAGGACGAGGACGGGGATCGGCAGACCCGGCCCTACCAGGGTTCGTGCATCTTCCAGAACCGTCCGGGTTTCGCCGGCGGGGCGGGCTGCTCGCTGCACATCCTCGCGTTGCGCGAGGGGCGGGAGCCGTTGGAGACCAAGCCGGACGTCTGCTGGCAGCTTCCGGTCCGGCGGACGTACGACTGGATCGACCGGCCCGACGACACGCGGGTGCTGCAGGTGTCGATCGGTGAGTACGACCGCCGCGGCTGGGGTCCGGGCGGCCATGACCTGCACTGGTGGTGCACGTCGGCGACGTCGGCGCACGGTGCGGGCGAGCCGGTGTACGTGTCGTACCGGCCGGAGCTGATCGAGCTGATGGGCAAGGCGGCGTACGACCGGCTGGTGGAGCTGTGCGAGGAGCGGCTGGCGGCCGGGCTGCCGCTGGTGGCCCCGCATCCGGCGGATCCGGTGGTGCCGTAGGCGGACCACGGCTGCCGTGCGGCGGCCTCAGGGTGCGGGCGGGGGGTCGCCGCCGTCGCCCGGGGGTGGCGGCGGGTCGGCCGGGCCCGTGGGGGCCGGGTCGGTGGCGGTCGGGGTCGGGTCCGGCTGGGCGGGGCCGGTGGGGGTGGGTTCCGGATCGGGCTGCGGGGGCGGGGCGGTGGGCCTGGGCGAGTCCGGGTTCGGGACGGGCGCGGTCGCGTGGGGGTCGTCCGGGGGTACGGCGACGGGGCCGTAGCCGTCGATGGTGACGACGGCGCCCGCGGGGGCGAGCGTCACCTGGGCGGTCCAGTGGCCGGCGGGCTCGCTCAGCCGGTCCACGTACACCTTGATGGTCAGTGACTCGCCCGGTTCCAGGGTTCCCGAGGAGCGGCTGAGGTAGAGCCAGCCGGCGCCGGTGCGGGCGGACCAGGCGACGGGGGAATCGCCGGTCGCGCGCAGGGTGATGAGGGTGGTGTCGCCGTCGTTCCCTGCGGTTACGGCGAGCGCGCCGGTGCCCTTGCCGCGGGTGACCTCCACGGAGACGTCGTCCGAGGCGTGCCCTCCCCTGCGGGCGCCGGGCTCGGCCCTGGCGCTCCCGGCGTTCTCGTACGCGCCGGAGCCGTCGCCCACGGTGCCGTCGCCGACTCCCTGCTCCTCGCCGGCGGCGATGGCCCGGCCGTCGGCGCCCTCGCCGATGAGGGGGGCGCCCCAGTACGCGGCCCAGAGGGCGAGGACGGGCGCGGCGACGACGGTGGCGACGACCGTGGTCGTGACGGCACGCGCGCGGAGCCGGTCGCGGCGCGCGGCGCGGTCCCTGGGGTCCACGGGGAAGCCGCGCCGGTCGAAACGCGGGATACGCGCGCGGGAGAGGGGCCCCATGGCGCCGTACAGGACCGCGCGAGGGGCTTCCAGGACGGGCAGCGCGGCGGGGGTGACGCTGGTGCCGGGCCAGTGTCCCGGGACGGCGCGCTCGGCGGCGCGGCGGCAGACGGGGCAGTCGTCGACGTGCCGGACCAGTGCGCCGCGCAGGGTGGTGCTGAGGACGAACTGCCGGTCGCCGGCGAGGAGGGCGACGCCGGGGCACGCGCCGGTCTCCACGACGGCGAGGGCGGCGCGGGTGCGCTCCACCTCGCAGGCGGCCGAGGAGAGCAGTTCGCGCGCGGCGGCCGCATCCATGCCGAGGACGTCGGCGACCTCCTGGACGGCGAGCTGGTGGCGTACCGCCAGTTCGAGGGCCTCGCGCTGCTCGGGGGTGGTCCCGGCGGCCTCCGGCCAGGCCAGCCGGGCGAGTTCCTGCCGTCGTCGCCGCTCCTCGTCATCGGAGAGGGGCGGCCCGGCGGCGGTCTGCCCGCCGTGGCGGGGCTCGCCGCCGTGCGGGGCGCGGCGGCCCTGCGCGGGTGTACCGGGGCGGGTCTGCCGGGTCTCGGCGAGCTTGCGCAGGCAGGACCAGCGGGCCAGCGCGTACAGCCAGGCCCGGCGCCTCTCCTCCGCACCCGGGCCGCGGCGGCGCTCGGCCAGGGCGAGGACATCGCCCAGGGCGGCGATCGCCGCGTCGTGGTCGCACAGCACGGACATGCAGTAGGTGAACAGGCCGTCCAGGTAGGGCTCGTAGCGCGCGGACGGGCGCTGCGCCACCGCGCGCGCCGCAGCCCGATCGCGCGCCTCGCTGTGCGCCTGGTGGGCGCCGGCGGTGCGGGTCGAGGTCTCCGGACTGATGCTCATCATTCATGGACGGTAGGCGCCTGGGAGCAGCGCCTTCTCGCCTCTTGAGCACTTTTACTCCGTACGGGTGAAACGATCCCTCATAAGGGGACAGGAGCCTCGGATTCCGCGGCACTGCGGCCGAATGGTGTGCACTTCATTGACCGCCACAAGAAAACAGCCCTACATTCCATCACGGGTTCACGTCACCCACACGTACGAGCGTGCAACGCCCCCGTCCCCCTATGCGTCGACAGGAGCCCCACCTCCCATGGCCTTACGCAGTCGCCGTTCCACCCGCACCCTCACCGCCCTGGCCGCGGCCGTCGTGCTCTGCGCGACCAGCGCCTCCGTCTCGACCGCCGCCCCCCGCGCGGCCGCCGGATCCGTCGAGCGCCTCTCCGGCACCCTCCCCGACGGCGCCACCTGGATAGCCGACGTGCCGGAGAACTGGAACGGCACACTGGTCGTCTTCAGCCACGGTTTCGGCGTCACCGTGCCGCAGAACGCTCCCCGCGAGGCCGTCCGGCTGCGGCTGCTCGAAGAGGGCTACGCGCTCACCGGCTCCTCGTACGACACCAGCGAGACCCTCTGGGCCCTGGAGAGCGCGGAGCGCGACCAGGTCGCCACGATCGCGGCGGTCACCGAGAGGATCGGCGAACCCGCCCGCACCCTCTCCGTCGGCCAGTCCATGGGAGGCCTGGTCAACGCCCGGCTGGCGCGCTCCGGTGCCGGCGGCATCGACGGCGCCCTGGGCCTGTGCGGGCTGGTGGCCGGCGCGAACGACCTGCACGACTACCAGTTGGACGCCGAGTACACGATCGCCCGCCTCCTGCTCCCCGGCACCGGGGTGAAGCTGGTGGACTTCGCCTCCGAGGCCGAGGGCGCGGTCACCGGGCGCCAACTGACCGACGCCGTCGTCGCCGCCCAGAAGACCCCCGAGGGCCGCGCCCGCATCGCCCTCGCGGCGGCCTACCTGAACCTGCCCGCCTGGGCCGTCGGCAAGGACCGCCCCGCCGCGGGCGACCGGGACGAGCAGCAGGCCCAGCAGGCGTCGTGGCTGCTCCAGGGCATCCTCAACCGTGTCGTGCCCGCCCGCTACCACGTCGAGAAGGCCCTCGGCGGCAACAACTCCGGCAACAAGGGCATCGACTACGCGCGCGTGCTGTCCACCTCCCGGCACGCGCCCCTGGTGAGGGACCTCTACAGGAAGGCCGGTCTCGACCTGCGGGCCGACCTGCGGAACCTGACCGCCCACGCCGCCATCACCGCCGACCCGGCCGCCGTGGCCGCCGGACGACGCACGTCCTCCGCCGGTCAGGGCCTCGCGGTCCCCCTCCTCAACATCCACACCGTCGCCGACGACCTCGTCCCCGTCGAGCAGCAGTCCCGTTTCGCAGCACGCGTCCGCGCCTCCGGGGACGCGTCGCTCCACCGCCAGGCGTATGTCGAACGCCAGGGCCACTGCAACTTCACCACCGCCGAGACGGTGGCCGCCCTCCACGCGGTCGAGTCCCGTCTGGACAAGGGCCACTGGGGCGCCACCGCCACCGCGGGCGCCCTCCAGACCGCCGCCCTCGCCCTCGACCTGGACGGCGCGGCGTACGTCCCGTACCACCCGTCCGACCTGACGATCGGCCGCCGCCTGTAGAAAGCGGCGGCCGAGTCCCCGGCGGCCCCTCCCGGTCGGCGGTCGGTCCCACGGCGGGCCGGCCGCCCACGGACGGAAGGGGCCGTGCCGGTGTGCCGAGCCCGTCGCGTACAGAAGCACGGAGAACGGCTCCCCCCACACCCCCGGTAGTCCTCGGCCCTCGGCCCCACTCCCCCGCCCCGCCCCGCCCCGCCCCGCCCTGCCCTGCCCTGCCCTGCCCTGCCCTGCCCCCGGAGGGATCGGCCCCCTCCGTTGTCAGTGGCCTCCGCTACGGTTCGTGCATGGCTGCCCGTACCAAGTCCACGAAGGAACGCCCCTCCTACCGCTGCACGGAATGCGGCTGGCAGACGGCGAAGTGGCTGGGCCGCTGCCCCGAATGCCAGGCCTGGGGCACGGTCGAGGAGTACGGCACACCGGCCGTCCGCACCACCACCCCCGGCCGGGTCACGACCTCCGCCCTCCCCATCGGCCAGGTGGACGGCCGCCAGGCCACCGCCCGCCCCACCGGCGTCCCCGAGCTCGACCGAGTCCTCGGCGGCGGCCTCGTCCCCGGCGCGGTCGTGCTCGTCGCCGGGGAACCGGGCGTCGGCAAGTCCACCCTCCTGCTCGACGTGGCCGCCAAGGCCGCCGGCGCCGAACACCCCACGCTCTACGTCACCGGCGAGGAGTCGGCGAGCCAGGTCCGCCTCCGGGCCGACCGCATCAACGCCCTCCACGACCACCTGTACCTCGCCGCGGAGACCGATCTCGCCACCGTCCTCGGCCACTTGGACGCCGTCAAACCCGGCCTCCTCATCCTCGACTCGGTCCAGACCGTCGCCTCCGCCGAGATCGACGGCGCCCCCGGCGGCATGGCCCAGGTCCGCGAGGTCGCCGGCGCGCTCATCCGCGCCTCGAAGGAACGCGGCATGGCGACCCTCCTGGTGGGCCACGTCACCAAGGACGGCGCGATCGCGGGTCCCCGCCTCCTGGAGCACCTCGTCGACGTGGTGCTGCACTTCGAGGGCGACCGCCACGCCCGCCTCCGCCTGGTGCGCGGTGTCAAGAACCGCTACGGCGCCACCGACGAGGTCGGCTGCTTCGAGCTGCACGACGAGGGCATCACCGGCCTCGCCGACCCCAGCGGCCTCTTCCTCACCCGCCGCGACGAGCCCGTGCCGGGCACCTGCCTCACCGTCACCCTGGAGGGCCGCCGCCCCCTCGTCGCCGAAGTGCAGTCGCTCACAGTCGACTCCCAGCTGCCCTCGCCCCGCCGCACCACCTCCGGGCTGGAAACCTCGCGCGTCTCGATGGTCCTCGCCGTGCTGGAACAGCGCGGCCGGATCGCCGCACTGGGCAAAAGGGACATCTACTCAGCGACCGTGGGCGGCGTGAAGCTCTTCGAACCCGCCGCGGACCTCGCGATCGCCCTCGCCCTGGCGTCCGCGGCGAGCGACACCCCCCTGCCCAAGAACCTGGTGGCGATCGGCGAAGTGGGCCTCGCCGGCGAGGTCAGAAGGGTCACCGGCGTGCAGCGCCGCCTCGCGGAGGCGCACCGCCTCGGCTTCACGCACGCGCTCGTTCCGTCCGATCCCGGCAAGGTTCCTCCCGGTATGAAGGTGCTGGAAGTGGCGGACATGGGGGAGGCGCTGCGCGTGCTGCCCCGATCACGTCGACGAGAGGCCCCACGGGACGACGAGGACCGCCGGTAGACTTTGCCCAGGTCTCGCCCGTCCGTACGAACCACGTGTGCGAAACGGGAGCGCCCCAGAACCTGCGACCGGAGGAGTGCAGTGGCAGCCAACGACCGGGCAGCAGCTCCCGGAAAGTCCGGTGGGAGCTCCGGTGCCGATGGCCTGATGCGCGCCTCACTGAGCGCCGTGGCCCCGGGCACGGCCCTGCGCGACGGGCTTGAGCGGATCCTCCGCGGCAACACCGGCGGACTCATCGTCCTCGGCTCCGACAAGACCGTCGAGGCGATGTGCACGGGTGGATTCGTCCTGGATGTCGAGTTCACGGCCACACGGCTGCGTGAGCTGTGCAAGCTGGACGGCGGCATCGTGCTCTCCTCCGACCTGTCGAAGATCCTGCGCGCGGGAGTCCAGCTGGTCCCGGACCCGACCATTCCGACGGAGGAGACCGGCACCCGGCACCGCACCGCCGACCGCGTGAGCAAGCAGGTCGGGTACCCCGTGGTCTCCGTCTCCCAGTCGATGCGCCTGATCGCCCTGTACGTCGACGGACAGCGCCGTGTCCTGGAGGACTCGGCGGCGATCCTCTCCCGCGCCAACCAGGCCCTCGCGACCCTGGAGCGGTACAAGCTCCGCCTGGACGAGGTCGCGGGAACGTTGTCAGCGCTGGAGATCGAGGACCTGGTGACGGTCCGCGACGTCTCGGCGGTGGCCCAGCGTCTGGAGATGGTCCGGCGCATCGCCACCGAAATCGCCGAATACGTGGTCGAACTGGGCACGGACGGCCGTCTGCTGGCCCTCCAGCTGGACGAACTCATCGCGGGCGTGGAGCCGGAGCGGGAGCTGGTGGTCCGGGACTACGTCCCCGAGCCCACGGCCAAACGCTCCCGTACGGTCGACGAGGCCCTCCACGAACTGGACGCCCTCTCCCACGCCGAGCTCCTCGAACTCCCCACGGTGGCCAGGGCCCTGGGCTACACCGGCTCCCCCGAGGGCATGGACTCCGCGGTCTCGCCGCGCGGCTTCCGCCTCCTGGCGAAGGTCCCCCGCCTGCCCGGCGCCATCATCGACCGTCTGGTCGAGCACTTCGGCGGTCTGCAGAAGCTGCTCGCCGCGAGCGTGGACGACCTGCAGACGGTCGACGGCGTCGGCGAGGCCCGCGCCCGCAGCGTCCGCGAGGGCCTGTCCCGCCTGGCGGAGTCCTCGATCCTGGAGCGCTACGTCTAGTGCCGCACCACCACGAGCCCCAGGTTCTGCGGTGGCGAGGTGCCGGCGGACCCGTTCGCCCCGCCTCCGCCGAGCGGTCAGGGACCCGCTCCGGGCCGTCCTGCCGCAGCGGCCTCCACCAGGCCGCCGGCATCCAAGGCGAGCCTCGTCCCCCGGGACGCGACGGCCGCCGACGCCCGTGGGGTGCCGCTGACACGGCTCCATCGCCCGCCACCCCGAAGCCGCCCATCGGGTCACCACGCCGAAGCCGCCGCTTCGCCCACGGGCTCGACACGCTGGCACGGCCCCGTCGCCGCTAGGAACCCGTCCCCGCGAAGCCGACTTCTCGAAGCCGACCTCTCGAAGCCGGGCCACGCCGCCCTGCCGGGAACGTCAGTCCTTCTCCAGCACGAACGACGTCCTGTCCTTGGCCAGGCCAGGGGCCTTCGCCTCGACCAGATAGGTGCCGGCCTTGGCCGAACCGGCCGACGGGGTGGCGCAGTTGGGGGCGCTGGGGTCGCGGTTCCACTGGACGGTGTAGGTGACCTGGTCGCCGGCCGGGACCCGGAACAGCAGGCTGCCGGCGGTCTCGTGGCAGTCGTCGGAGGACCAGAACGCGTCATCGGCCCCGGCCGCCGTGATGGTCACGACCGTGTTGTCCGGGCCGAGGTCCAGCTTGCAGTCACTGCCCGAGGAGTTGCGGGCGATGAGCTCGAACGTGGGGTCCGTACCGGGCGCGTAGGCGTTGCGCACACTGCGCACGCTCAACTTCACCGCCGTGGCGGTGCAGTTGGGCAGGCCGGAACCCGCCGGCACCTGTTCACCGGAGGCGCTTCCCCCACCGCCCTTGCCGTCGTCCGACGTACCGCCCGCTGCGGCGCCCGAACCGCCGTCGCCACCGGACCCCGAGCCCGTGCCGGAACCGGAGCCGTCGCCGCCGGAGCTCGACTCGTCGCCCGACTCGTCCCGCCCGCCGGGCGCCTGGCTGATGGCGGGACCCGAGCCGGAGGGCCCGGGCGTGATGGAGGGCGCGGGATTCTTGCCGTTGGGCTCGCCCGCGTTGTTCTTGCCGTTACCGCCACCACTGGTGACGGCCCATGCGATCAGGAGGGCGAGAACACCGAGGACGGCCAGCATGACGGCCCTCCGTCGCCAGTAGATGGTGGAGGGAAGCGGCCCGACCGGATTGCGCAGAGATCCCACGGCGCAAACTGTACGAGAGATCGAGGACTTAACCGGCCTCACCCGCCGCCCTGAACCGCAACTTTTCCGGATCATCATCACGGTCGGCCTGTCTTATCATCCGACCAGGGGGTCACCGGTCGCGGTGAGTAACCAGGAGGGCGGATCGGACACCGTCCGTGATCATGATGATCGACGGTGCGTGAGGTCAACTCCCGTTGCCATGGCATCCGTTCACAGGACCGGTGCGCGCTTCCCGTACAACGGCCGCCCAACCTCCTCAGTCGGTTCCCCGCGCCCCTGCAGGGCCGGGCCTGCGGCCCGCCCTTCATCCCGCGCCGGCCGACGAACCCCGCACCCCACCCCGCCGCGCCCCCACCACCCCAGCGGAGCGACATGGCAGGATCGGAGGTGCCATGACTGCACCCACCAAGCCCCAGAGCACCACCGCCGGCCCGACCCCGTCCGCCTCCCCCCTGCACACCCCGGTGATCGCCTGGTTCGAGACGCACGCGCGGGATCTTCCCTGGCGGCGGCCCGAGGCCGGCCCGTGGGGGGTGATGGTCAGTGAGTTCATGCTCCAGCAGACCCCCGTCAGCCGCGTACTGCCGGTCTACGAGCAGTGGTTGGCCCGCTGGCCCCGCCCCGCGGACCTCGCGAAGGAACCGCCGGGTGAGGCGGTCCGCGCGTGGGGCCGGCTCGGGTATCCGCGGCGGGCGCTGCGGCTGCACGGCGCGGCGACGGCCATAACGGAACGGCACGGCGGCGACGTACCGAAGGACCACGCGCAGTTGCTCGCGCTACCGGGCATCGGGGAGTACACGGCGGCGGCCGTGGCGTCGTTCGCGTACGGGCAGCGGCACGCGGTGCTGGACACGAACGTCCGCCGGGTCCTCGCCCGCGCGGTCACCGGGACGCAGTACCCGCCGAACGCCACGACGGCCGCCGAGCGGAAGCTGGCCCGCCTCCTGCTGCCGGAGGACGACGACACGGCGTCGCGCTGGGCAGCCGCGTCGATGGAGCTGGGCGCGCTGGTGTGCACGGCGAAGAACGAGTCCTGCCACCGCTGCCCGATCGCCGAGCGATGCGCCTGGCGGCTCGCGGGAAAGCCGGCGCACGACGGGCCGGCGCGCCGGGGCCAGACCTACGCCGGCACCGACCGCCAGGTGCGCGGCAAGCTTCTCGCCGTGCTGCGCGAGGCCGTCGAGCCCGTGCCGCAGGCGGTGCTCGACCGGGTATGGGACGAGCCGGTGCAGCGGGCCCGGGCGCTGGACGGTCTGGTCTCCGACGGACTGGTGGAACCCCTCCCCGGCCGCCTCTACCGTCTCCCCCTCACCTGACAGGCGTCACACAGCCGCCCGGTGCGCAGCGGAGTCCGTGACGGGGATCCGGCGGGCTCCGTGACGGGGAACCGGCGGGCTTCGTAACGGGGAACCGGCGGGCTCCGTGACGGGGAACCGGCGGGCCTCGTAACGGGAGTCCGGCGGACTCCGCGGGGACGAATCCCCCTGTACCCGCCCCGAATCCCCCCTCGCCTTACCCCGTTCCTACTTCTGTTACACAACCGACGGACAGCCGAGCGTTCTCCGCAGGCTGCCTCGGACACCCCCGTGACAACCGCTCAGTAGCTTCTTCGGCGTACCGCAGGAACACGCGGCACGGAGGAGCGGGAACCGACGGCGCAGACCGCGCGAGGGTCGGCAAACGGGGAACGGAGGCGGTTGATCATGGCGCACGGCGAGGTGCTCGAATTCGAGGAGTACGTCCGCACCCGGCAGGACGCGCTGCTGCGCAGCGCCCGCCGGCTCGTCCCGGACCCGGTGGACGCCCAGGATCTGCTGCAGACGGCGCTGGCGCGGACGTACGGCCGCTGGGACGGCATCGCGGACAAGCGGCTGGCGGACGCGTATCTGCGCCGGGTCATGATCAACACGCGTACCGAGTGGTGGCGGGCCCGGAAGCTGGAGGAGGTCCCCACCGAGCAGCTCCCGGACGCCTGCGTCGACGACTCCACCGAGCAGCACGCGGACCGCGCGCTCCTTATGGACATCATGAAGGTGCTCGCTCCCAAGCAGCGCAGTGTCGTGGTGCTGCGACACTGGGAGCAGATGTCCACGGAGGAGACGGCCGCAGCCCTCGGCATGTCGGCCGGAACCGTGAAGAGCACGCTCCACCGTGCGCTGGCCCGGCTGCGCGAGGAGCTGGAGTCGCGGGACCTCGAAGAGCGCGCCGCCCGCGCGCTCGCACCGAACAAGGAGCAGGAGCGTTGCGCGGCCTGAGCACAGCGGCCGGCCCGGACCAGCGGGCCGGGCAGGCATCGAAGGCGGTGATCACGGCGGTGGCCGTGCTCGCCGCCCTCGGCCTTTCCGTCTCCGCCTGCGGCACGGGCGGCACCGGCGCCCGCGACGAGGGCCCGGCGGACCGCGACTCGCTGGCGGCCGGCGCCGCCTCACCGGCCGTCTCCGCCTCGGCCCACGGCGACCAGCCGAGCGTGGACGAGGTCGTGACGATGGTCCGGGCCGACCCGCAGGTCAGCAAGGCGGTGAAGGCCGACCTGGAGCCCTGTGTGGCCGACAAGCCCCCGATCGACGTCATCTACGGCGATCTGACCGGGGGTTCGGCGGACGACATCGTGGTCAACGTGCTGTCCTGCGCGGACGCCGTCGGCGTGGCCTCGTACGTCTACCGGTCGGAGAAGGGGAAGTACCGCAGTGTCTTCCTCTCCGAACAGCCGCCGGTGTACGCGGAGATCGACCGGGGAGACCTGCTGGTGACCAGGCAGCTCTACGAGAACGACCGGTACGGCGACCCGTCCGCGTATCCGTCCAGCGAGGAAGTGACCACCTACCGCTGGCTGAAGGACCGCTTCGTCCAACGGTCCGGTACGCGTACGGAATACAGCACCTCGGTGGGCGGCGAGGAGACGGCCACCCCCGAGCCGCGCTGACCTCGGGCGACGGCCCTCCCGGCGCCCCCACCCGACGCACCCGACGCACCCGACGCACCCACCCCACCGACCACTACCGAGAGCGGACGAGAAGACCGGATGGCAGAGCAGACCCACGTCCTGTTCGTCGAGGACGACGATGTCATCCGCGAGGCCACCCAGCTCGCGCTGGAGCGGGACGGCTTCGCGGTCACGGCCATGCCCGACGGGCTGTCGGGCCTGGAGGCGTTCCGGGCGAACCGGCCGGACATCGCGCTCCTCGACGTCATGGTGCCCGGCCTCGACGGGGTCTCGCTGTGCCGCCGCATCCGTGACGAGTCGACCGTCCCGGTGATCATGCTCTCCGCGCGCGCCGACTCCATCGACGTCGTCCTCGGTCTGGAGGCGGGCGCCGACGACTACGTGACCAAGCCGTTCGACGGCGCCGTCCTGGTCGCCCGTATCCGCGCGGTGCTGCGCCGCTTCGGGCACGCCAGCGGCGGGGACGCCCGGGCCGACGACGACGGGTCCGCCGGCGCCGGCGGAGTCCTCACCTTCGGCGAGCTGGAGGTTGACACCGAGGGCATGGAGGTCCGCAAGGCAGGGGAGCCGGTGGCGCTGACCCCGACCGAGATGCGGCTGCTCCTGGAGTTCTCGTCGGCCCCCGGCACGGTCCTGTCCCGTGACAAGCTCCTGGAACGCGTGTGGGACTACGGCTGGGGCGGCGACACCCGGGTCGTCGACGTCCATGTGCAGCGGCTGCGCACGAAGATCGGCCAGGACCGCATCGAGACGGTCCGTGGCTTCGGCTACAAGCTCAAGGCCTGAGCGGGGCCGCCGGTATGGCCGTGAGGGGGATACGAGGACGGAGCGGGCCCGGGGTGCCGGGCGGGGCCGGTTCGGGCGCCGCGGGGCGGAGAGCCGGTGCCGCGGGCGGTGCGGGCGCCGGGGGCGGCCCCGGAACGAGCGGTTCGGTTCCCGGTGCCGCAGACGGCGAGGACGCGGTCTCCGGGGGCCCTGTCCCGGGCCTCCGCACCGGTCTGCGCTGGCAGCTCAGCGCCGCCATCGCGTTCGTCGGGGCGCTGGTGGCGATCGCGCTGAGCCTGGTCGTGCACAACGCGGCGCGGGTGTCGATGCTGGACAACGCGCGTGACCTGGCCGACGAGCGCATCCAGGTCGCCCAGCGCATGTACGAGTCGGGGCGCCCGCTGAAGTCGGGGGCGTTCGGGGTACGGATCAACGACCCCGGTATCCCGAGGGACCTGCTGGCCAAGGTCATGGAGGGCCGGCGGGCGACGTACGTCTCGGAGGGTCCCGACGGGGTGCCGGACATCTGGGCGGCGGTTCCGTTGAAGGACAACCGGGTGCTGTCGCTGAACACGCACACGGACCACAGCTCCACGGTGCTGAGGGATCTCGACCAGGCCCTGATCATCGGCTCGATCGCGGTCGTCTTCGGCGGCTCGGCCCTCGGTGTGCTGATCGGCGGGCGGATGTCACGCCGGCTGCGCAAGGCGGCGGCCGCCGCGAACCAGGTGGCCAAGGGCGAGACCGACGTACGGGTGCAGGACGCGATCGGCGGGGTCACGCGGGACGAGACCGCCGAGCTGGCGCGGGCGGTGGACGCCATGGCCGACACCCTGCGGCAGCGGATCGAGGCGGAGCGCCGGGTGACGGCGGACATCGCCCATGAGCTGCGCACTCCGGTGACGGGTCTGCTCACCGCAGCGGAACTCCTCCCTCCGGGCCGTCCCACGGAGCTGGTCCGGGACCGGGCCCAGGCGTTGCGGACGCTCGTCGAGGACGTGCTGGAGGTGGCGCGGCTCGACGGCGCGTCGGAGCGGGCGGAGTTGCAGGACATCATGCTGGGCGAGTTCGTGAGCCGGCGGGTGGCGGCGCGGGACGCGGGTGTGCGGGTGCAGGTGGTCCATGAGTCGGAGGTGACGACGGACCCCCGCCGCCTGGAGCGGGTGCTGCTGAATCTGCTGGCCAACGCGGCGAAGCACGGCAGGCCGCCGATCGAGGTGTCCGTCGAGGGGCGGGTCATCCGGGTCCGCGACCACGGTCCCGGCTTCCCCGAGGAGCTGCTGGCCGACGGCCCTCGCCGTTTCCGCACCGGCGCCTCCGATCGTGCCGGCCAGGGCCACGGCCTAGGCCTCACCATCGCGGCCGGCCAGGCGCGGGTCCTCGGCGCCCGCCTCACCTTCCGCAACGTCCGCCCGCCCGGCGCCCCGGACTCCGTCCCGGCGGAGGGCGCCGTGGCCGTCCTCTGGCTTCCCGAACACGCCCCCACCAACACGGGCAGCTATCCGATGCTGCCGCTGTCGGGGGAGACGACGGTCTGAAAGGCGGGGGCGCGGCCGCCTGCCTCTCAGGTGCGCGGGACCGCGCCCCCGGCCCGCCGACCGCCGACACCCCCTCGGACCGCCCGGGCCTGCCGGACGCCCGTCAGACGCCCCCCGTGACCCTCTCCTTCGCCTCGTCCCCGCTCTCGGTGCCCGCGGCCGGTCCCCCTGCACCCCGCAGCGGCACCTCCTTCACGAACACCGCGGCCACCAGCGCGAGGACGGCGACGAGCGAGCCCAGCAGGAACGCCGAGTGCGTGCCGGAGGCCACCGCGTACTGGTACGCCTCCCGGGCCGGAACCGGCAGCTTCGCCAGGCTCGCCGCGTCGAGCTGCGCGGACTGCTCGGTCACCTTGGACCCCAGCGCCCCGGCCCGCTCGGCCATGACGTCCTGGACCCGGCTGTTGAACAGCGCGCCCATGATCGCGACGCCGAAGGACGAGCCGAGCGTCCGGGCCAGCGTGGTCGTGGAGGACGCGACACCCATGTCCCGCATCTCGACGCTGTTCTGCGCGACGAGCATGGTGATCTGCATCAGGCATCCCATACCGGCGCCGAGCACCGCCATGAACACCCCGGACGTCACCCGGCTCGTCCCGGTGTCCATCTGAGCCAGCAGGAAGAGCCCGGCGATCATCAGGACGCTGCCGACGAGGGGGAAGACCTTGTAGCGGCCGCTGCCCGTGGTCAC
The DNA here is from genome assembly GCF_056437585.1 of Streptomyces sp. NPDC042364. Taxonomy (NCBI): domain Bacteria; kingdom Bacillati; phylum Actinomycetota; class Actinomycetes; order Kitasatosporales; family Streptomycetaceae; genus Streptomyces; species Streptomyces sp. NPDC042364. The sequence goes on from NZ_JBWKAJ010000004.1 coordinate 27,107, forward strand.
CCGCCCGGCGACCATCGACACCGCGAGCATCGCGCCCAGCATCGGCAGCAGCAGCAGCCCGGAGTTGGTCGCGGACGCGCCCTGCACGGACTGCTGGTAGAGCGGCAGGAAGAGCACCGCGCCGAACATCACGAATCCGGTGATGAACCCGATCAGGGACATCAGGCTGAAGTTCCGGCTGCGGAAGATGTGCAGCGGCATCACCGGTTCGGTCGCCCTGGTCTCCACGAACAGGAACCCCACGAGCGCGGCCACCCCGATCGCGGTCAGCTCCATGACGACGGCCGACCCCCACGCGTACTCGGTCCCGCCCCATGTCGTCACCAGCACGATCGCCGTGATGCCGACGGTCAGCAACGCCGCACCCAGGTAGTCGACGCTCCGCGCCGACCGCGCCTCGCGCGTCGGCTTCGGCAGATGCAGCACGACACTGACGGCGGCCAGCGCGACCACGCCGAGCGGCAGGTTGATGTAGAAGGACCAGCGCCATCCCCAGTGGTCGGTGATGGTCCCGCCGACCAGCGGCCCCGCGATCATCGCGAGGGCCATGACACCGGCCATCATGCCCTGGTACTTGCCCCGCTCCCGTGGCGGGATCAGATCGCCGATGATCGCCATGACGCCGACCATTAGCCCGCCGGCGCCGAGGCCCTGGAGGGCGCGGAAGCCGATCAGCTGGCCCATGTCCTGGGCCATGCCGCTGAGCGCCGATCCGATCAGGAAGATCACGATCGAGGTCATGAAGACGCTCTTGCGGCCGTAGAGGTCGCCGAGCTTGCCCCAGATGGGGGTGGAGGCGGCGGTCGCGAGCGTGTACGCGGTCACCACCCACGACAGGTGTTCGAGCCCGCCGAGGTCGCCCACGATCGTCGGCATGGCGGTGCCCACGATCATGTTGTCGAGCATCGCGAGCAGCATCGCGATCATGAGGGCGAACAGCACGACGCGCACACTGCGCGGCTGCGGCTCCGTCGCCTCGACCGCGTCGCGGACGACGTCACCGGTCCCGGCGGCGGCACCTCCGGCCCCCCGGGTCGCGTCCTTCTCGGTATCCGCCTCCATGGCGGTCCTCCCTTCCCCCCGGACCGCTTCCGCACTTACTTGCCGCCCGGCTAGTTGACTACACTTGGGGAAAGTAGGTCCACAACTAGCCGGTCGTCAAGTAAGTTCCGTGGGCTTGGCAGAGGCTTGACCCACGAGGGGCCACGGCGGCGAGGAGCAGCAGGATGAGCGAGACGACAGCCGAGGGCGGGACGACAGCCGGTACCGCGCCCGCTGACACCGCGCCGAAACGGCATCGCCGCGGCAACACCCGTCAGCGCATCCAGGACGTCGCCCTCGAACTCTTCGCCGAGCAGGGGTACGAGAAGACCTCGCTGAGGGAGATCGCCGAGCGCCTGGAGGTGACGAAGGCGGCTCTCTACTACCACTTCAAGACGAAGGAGGACATCCTCGTCGGCCTCTTCCAGGACCTCCAGCGCCCGATCGACGAGCTGATCGAGTGGGCGGGAACCCAGCCGCGCACCCTGGACACCAAGCGGGAGATCCTGCGCCGCTACAGCGAGGCCCTGGCCGACGTGGCCCCCTTCTTCCGCTTCATGCAGGAGAACCAGGCGACGGTACGGGAGTTGAGCGTCGGCGAGTCGTTCAAGGAGCGCATGATGCGCCTGGTCGACACCATCAAGGAACCGGACGCCGCCCTGACGGACCAGGTTCGCTGCATCAGCGCCCTGTTCACCATGCACGCCGGGATGTTCGTGCTCCGGGACGTCGAAGGCGACCCCGAGGACAAGCGCAAGGCCGTCCTGGAGGTCGCGATCGATCTGGTGACCCAGGCGCACGCGGGCGGACCGGAGGTCTGAGGACCCGTCGGCGCCGTACGCCCGCGACGACGCCGTACGGCGTCGGTCAGAGCGTGATGCCCTTGCCGCGCAGGAAGGCGACGGGGTCGACGGCGGAGCCGTAGTTCGCGCTCGTACGGATCTCGAAGTGCAGGTGCGGCCCACTGGAGTTACCGGTGTTGCCGGAGAGGGCTATGCGCTGCCCGGTCTTGACGACCTGCCCCACCTTCACCTCGACCCGGGAGAGGTGGGCGTACTGCGAGAACGTGCCGTTGCCGTGCTTGATGACGACGGCGTTGCCGTACGCGGGGCCGTCACCGGCACCGTTGCCACCGGCCTTGACGACGGTGCCGCCGTACGCGGCGAAGACCGCCGTGCCGCTCTTGACGGCGAAGTCCTGCCCGCTGTGCGTGGAGTTCCACATGTTGCCGGCCTGGGCGTAGCGGGCACTAAGCTTGTAGCCCTTGACGGGCGTGACCCACGAGGTCGCCTTCTTGGCCTTGGCGGCCTGGGCTACGCCTGCGGTCTGGACGGTGCCGGCGCTCTGAGCACCGCCGGCGGCGGCCGCGACCCCGACGCCCAGCACACCCGAGACTCCCATTCCGACGGCCACGACGGCCGCACGGACACCAAGGACGGACATACGGGAACGAGGAGAGCGAACGCGCTGCGACATGGAGACCTCACGAGGGACGGAGACAGGGACCGGTGCCTCGAGAGGCACACGAGAACCACCCGGCGCTCAATGCGACCGCCGAATGGCATGTCCCTTGGTACCCGCACTCCCCGCGCCACCCAAAACGCCCTATCTACGACGCAAGGTCGTACAGACCTCCAATCCCTCGATCACTCCACTAACACCCCAAAACGCCCGAAGCCCTGCACGTCAGCCCACACCCACTCCGGCGATGCACCATAAGTCCGATTTGCCCCACCATGGCGCGGCCACTATTCCGCCTAGTACGTGACGCACGCCCTATGCCGCATGTCACCGACCCGCGCCTCCGAGCCCACCGGAAATGTGACCGGGGCTACGCCCCCACGTCCCGCCGAGGAGGCCGGATGCCGGCGTCCTGCGGTCCGCTCGTGCCGGAACTGCCACCGGGGAGGGAAGGGCTCAGCATCGGTCCCCACGTCGACGATCTGACATCGCCGACCGAACTTCCGCTCACCTGGCCGGCCTCGAATACCCTTCCCGGTCTGGAAAAGCCGGGCGTTCTTCATGTTCTCCCGGCCTCGGCGACCCTGGAGTCGCTGGACCCCGGTATCCCGCTGTCCGCCGATTCCGTCGACGCGGCCCTTCCGCCGGGGTTGCCGCCGGAGTATCTGCGATTCACCAGAAGCGCACTCAAGCACACCTGTCTGCGCGGACTCGGACAGGTGCGCTCAGTGGAGAAACAGAGTCTCGCCAAACTGCGGAAAGGCTCACGGGGACGACTTCGGGAAGATCGCCCGCATGCGCACCTTGGAGAATTCGCGCGTCAACCGGAACGCCGTCGGGTGGGAACGCCGTCAGGTGCGAAGCGGTCCCGGTTCGTTCTGCCGGACGTCACCCGGCTACGGCTCAACGCGTTCACGGGAACCGAAGGCCTCTCGATAATCCCGGAGCGCTTTCCGAACCTCGGTACGGCCGCAATTCATCACGCGCCGGACGCCGGCACGGTGCCGGAGCGTGTCCTCGGGCTCCGGCCGGCGCCGTCCCTCGCCGATAGGCCGGACAGCGTGCTCTGAGCGCCCCCACACTGCCCTCAACGGAAAAGGGGCTGCCCCGGGACCGAAGTCCCGGGGCAGCCCCTTCTGCTCAAGCCTCGCGCAGCGGACTACGCGTCCTTGCTCAGGTTCGGCCCGGCACCGCCGGCCGCCTGCTCGATCGGCGGGACGTCGGGGAGTGCCGACTTCTCCTCACCGCGGAAGGTGAAGGTCTGGGCCTCGCCCTCGCCCTCGGTGTCCACGACCACGATGTGACCGGGACGCAGCTCGCCGAAGAGGATCTTCTCCGACAGCGAGTCCTCGATCTCACGCTGGATCGTGCGGCGCAGCGGCCGGGCGCCCAGCACGGGGTCGTAGCCCTTCCTGGACAGCAGCTCCTTGGCGGACTGGGAGAGCTCGATGCCCATGTCCCGGTCCTTCAGGCGCTCGTCCACCTTGCCGATCATCAGGTCGACGATGCGCAGGATGTCGGCCTGGGTCAGCTGCGGGAAGACCACCACGTCGTCGACGCGGTTGAGGAACTCGGGCCGGAAGTGCTGCTTGAGCTCGTCCGAGACCTTGTTCTTCATGCGCTCGTAGTTGGTCTTCGTGTCGCCCGAGGCCGCGAAGCCCAGGTTGAAGCCCTTGGAGATGTCCCGGGTGCCGAGGTTGGTCGTCATGATGATGACCGTGTTCTTGAAGTCCACGACCCGGCCCTGGGAGTCGGTCAGACGACCGTCCTCCAGGATCTGCAGCAGCGAGTTGAAGATGTCCGGGTGGGCCTTCTCGACCTCGTCGAAGAGGACGACGGAGAACGGCTTGCGGCGGACCTTCTCGGTCAGCTGGCCGCCCTCCTCGTAGCCCACGTAGCCGGGGGGCGAACCGAAGAGACGCGACACCGTGTGCTTCTCGCTGAACTCCGACATGTCGAGGGAGATCAGCGCGTCCTCGTCACCGAAGAGGAACTCGGCGAGGGCCTTGGACAGCTCGGTCTTACCGACGCCGGACGGGCCGGCGAAGATGAACGAACCACCGGGACGCTTCGGGTCCTTCAGGCCGGCGCGCGTACGGCGGATCGCCTTCGACAGCGCCTTGACGGCGTCGTCCTGGCCGATGACCCGCTTGTGGAGCTCGTCCTCCATGCGCAGCAGGCGGGAGGACTCCTCCTCCGTGAGCTTGAAGACCGGGATGCCCGTGGCCGTGGCGAGAACCTCGGCGATCAGCTCGCCGTCGACCTCGGCGACGACGTCCATGTCGCCGGCCTTCCACTCCTTCTCCCGCTTGGCCTTGGCGGCGAGGAGCTGCTTCTCCTTGTCGCGCAGGGAGGCGGCCTTCTCGAAGTCCTGCGAGTCGATCGCGGACTCCTTGTCGCGGCGGACGCCGGCGATCTTCTCGTCGAACTCACGCAGGTCCGGCGGCGCGGTCATCCGGCGGATACGCATCCGGGAACCGGCCTCGTCGATCAGGTCGATCGCCTTGTCCGGCAGGAAGCGGTCCGAGATGTACCGGTCGGCCAGGGTGGCTGCCTGGACCAGCGCCTCGTCGGTGATGGAGACGCGGTGGTGGGCCTCGTACCGGTCGCGCAGACCCTTGAGGATCTCGATGGTGTGCGGGAGCGAGGGCTCGGCGACCTGGATGGGCTGGAAGCGGCGCTCCAGGGCCGCGTCCTTCTCCAGGTGCTTGCGGTACTCGTCCAGGGTGGTGGCACCGATGGTCTGCAGCTCACCGCGGGCCAGCATCGGCTTCAGGATCGAAGCGGCGTCGATGGCGCCCTCGGCGGCACCCGCACCGACCAGCGTGTGGAGCTCGTCGATGAACAGGATGATGTCGCCGCGGGTGCGGATCTCCTTGAGCACCTTCTTCAGGCGCTCCTCGAAGTCACCGCGGTAGCGGGAGCCGGCGACCAGCGCGCCGAGGTCCAGGGTGTAGAGGTGCTTGTCCTTGAGGGTCTCGGGCACCTCGCCCTTGACGATGGCCTGGGCGAGGCCCTCGACGACGGCGGTCTTGCCGACGCCGGGCTCACCGATCAGGACGGGGTTGTTCTTGGTGCGGCGGGACAGCACCTGCATGACCCGCTCGATCTCCTTCTCGCGCCCGATGACCGGGTCGAGCTTGGACTCACGAGCGGCCTGGGTGAGGTTCCGGCCGAACTGGTCGAGGACCAGGGACGTGGAGGGCGTGCCCTCGGCAGGACCGCCGGCGGCGGCGGTCTCCTTGCCCTGGTAGCCGGAGAGCAGCTGGATGACCTGCTGCCGCACCCGGTTGAGATCTGCGCCCAGCTTGACGAGGACCTGGGCGGCGACGCCCTCGCCCTCCCGGATCAGGCCGAGCAGGATGTGCTCCGTGCCGATGTAGTTGTGGCCCAGCTGAAGGGCCTCGCGGAGCGACAGCTCCAGGACCTTCTTGGCACGGGGGGTGAAGGGGATGTGGCCGGACGGGGCCTGCTGGCCCTGGCCGATGATCTCCTCCACCTGCTGGCGGACCGCCTCGAGCGAAATCCCGAGGCTCTCAAGGGCCTTGGCGGCGACACCCTCACCCTCGTGGATCAAGCCCAGGAGGATGTGCTCGGTGCCGATGTAGTTGTGGTTGAGCATCCGGGCTTCTTCCTGAGCCAGGACGACAACCCGCCGCGCGCGGTCGGTGAACCTCTCGAACATCGTTAATCGCTCCTCAGAGCGGTCAGGCAGTAAGGGGACGCTCCCCTCTCTGTCCTTCCGCAGCTTAGTCCCGCAAGCGGGGACCGCTCATTCCAACTGCCGACACCGTCCGGTTCACCTCCGCTCTCGCGGAGACAGAAGTTGCTGCCTCCTGGGTCCCGAACGCCGACATCTGCTCCAACCCGATGGTGCGAGACGATGTTCCCGCAGGCCAGGCAGTTACCCCCACCATCAGTACGCCGATGGCGAACGTGAGACGGCCTTTCCTGCGTGTCGCCCCCTCCCACTAGGGATGTCTTACCCGTAGGGACTGACACTCCATGCCGGGTGCACCGGTTCCCTCCGCTAAGGGCGAACATCCTTGCGTCGCTGCACACCGCTGAACGCCCCCTTTCCCTGCACCCTGTGCATCCGCGCCGACGCCCAGCGTAACTCCGGGCCTCTTCGCACGGTTGCTCCTGACATGGCCATCGTCCCCCTTCCCCGCCGACCGCTCGACCCGAGCGACACCCCGGGCGATATTCCGCGTGCCGCGCCGGGCCGTCCGCACGGCGCCGCGGTGCGGCAGTGGTACGAGAACGATCTCGGCTGGGCGACCTCGCCCGGGGCGCCCGTACATCTCATTACGGGGCTGCGCTTCGATGTGCTCGACGTCCCCGCCGAGGCCGGCTTCGCGGCGCTGCGGCATCTGGGCCCGCTTCCCGGGCCGGGCTCGCCGGTGGCGCTGCGCGGCGGGCGGATGCTGCTGCTGGTCGCGGCGGGCGGCGCGGAGGAGCTGCCGGGGCTGCTGGAGTGGCTGGACTGGGGTGGCCTCGCACTGGACCTCACAGCCGTGGGAACGGGCGGTCACATCGAGGCGCCGGCACCTCCGGGCGGGGCCGGAGGGGGCAGGAGCGTGCCCTGGGGCACCGGTTCACAGGGGGCCGCCGTCTGGCTGCGGCCCCCCGAGCCGGGACGCGAGGTCGAACCCTCGCTGCCGACGATGTCGGCGTTGGGGGGCGCTGCGGGCACCCCCGACCTCGTACGGGTGGTGGACACGGTGGCGACGCACTGCCACCGCGTCCGGCTGCGGCGCGCCGGCACCGGACCGTCCGAGTCTCAGCCGTTGGCCTTCTCGTAGGCCTCGCGGATGGAGGCGGGGACACGGCCGCGGTCGTTGACCTCGTAGCCGTTCTCCTTCGCCCAGGCGCGGATGGCCGCGGTGTCCTGGCTGCCGCCGGAAGCGGCACGGGCCTTGCCGCGCCCGCCCGCGGCACGACCCCCGGTACGCCGACCACCCTTGACGTAGGGGTCGAGAAGGCCGCGAAGCTTGTCCGCGTTGGCGGTCGTGAGGTCGATCTCGTACGTCTTGCCGTCCAGCGCGAACGTCACGGTCTCGTCCGCCTCGCCGCCGTCGAGGTCGTCGACAAGAAGGACCTGAACCTTCTGTGCCACCGGATTTCCTTTCATCGATAACTTCAGGGCCGAGGGCCTGCGGCGTCCGCCGCTGTTTCACGTCCCCTGTTATATGCAGTACTGCAGTACGTCGGAAAGCAAACCGCTTTTCCAGGAAAAACACAAACCCCTGGGAGAGACCGAGGAGTGGGCCAGGAGAGACCGGGGAGCCCGGACAGACCGAAAACATGCGCGTTTCGGACATAGGGAACCCGGGCAAGGCGCCCTCACCGGAATAACGCTTGAGACCCCCTCGGAACCCCGGGGTTCCGTGGCGATCGCCCGACGATCACAGATGCAGAAGCATCCGGCTGTTGCCCAAGGTGTTCGGTTTCACTCGTTCGAGACCGAGGAACTCCGCGACGCCCTCGTCATAGGAACGCAGCAGCTCCGCGTAGACATCGGTGTCGACGGGCGTCTCGCCGATCTCCACGAAGCCGTGCTTCGCGAAGAACTCGACTTCGAAGGTCAGACAGAAAACCCGGCGAACACCCAGCCAGCGAGCGGTCTGCAGCAACTTCTCCAGCAACTGGTGGCCGACCCCGAGCCCCTTGGCCTCCGGGTTCACCGCGAGAGTGCGGACTTCCGCGAGGTCTTCCCACATCACGTGCAGCGCCCCGCAGCCCACGACCTCGGCGTTGTCGTCCCGCTCAGCCACCCAGAACTCCTGGATGTCCTCGTAAAGCGTCACCGTCGCTTTGTCGAGCAGGATGCGCCGCTGGACGTAGGAGTCGAGGAGCCGGCGCACGTGCGGGACATCGCTGGTCCGAGCCCGTCGGACAGTGAGGGCTTTAGCGGTGACTTCGGGACTCTCTGCTGGCATGACCGGACGCTATCGCCCGGGGTGATCGGGGGATTGGCCGGGGGTGCCCCTTGTCCGGCCGGACGATTCGGTGGATTCGGCGCCGGTTTCGGCAGGGCTTTCGGCTTCCGGGGCGGGCGGCGCGACGGCTTCGGGACCCTGCACGATGCGTACGGCGTCAGTGAGGGACTGCCGCTGTTCCTCACTCATCATCCCGAAGAAGGCGACGAGAGCGGCCGCGGGGTTGTCGCTCTGCGACCAGGCCTCGTTCATCAGTGCCGCCGCGTAGGCGGCGCGCGTGGAGACCGCCTCATATCGATAGGCCCGGCCTTCCGCCTCCCGGCGGACCCAGCCCTTCTGATGGAGATTGTCCAGCACGGTCATCACCGTGGTGTACGCGATGGACCGTTCCTGTTGCAGATCTTCCAGGACTTCCCGAACGGTCACCGGGCGGTTCCACTTCCACACCCGCGTCATGACCGCGTCTTCGAGTTCTCCCAAGGGGCGAGGCACAGTTCCGCACGATATCCGCAGAAGGTGAACAAAAAGGGCGTACGACTCGAAAAGCACACGAGTCGTACGCCGATGGGGTGCGCGGCGCGGGGCGCCGGGCCTCAGCGGTCGCCGTCGGAGGCCGGGCGGGCGCGGTCCGCGCGCGCGAGCGCCGCGTCGACGGCGGCGTCCTCCTTGGCCTTGTTGGGGCCGCCCTGGGTCTTCACGATCACCCTGATCACACCGATGAACAGTGCGGCCATCACGAAGGGGGGCAGCAGCGCGGAGACGTAGTCCATGCGTCCAGGGTAGCCAGGGCTAGACGGCGGCCAGCTGGTGGGGCGGGTTCGCGGGCGGGGCGCCGGGCTTCCGCTTGGGCGGGAAGACCTCGCCCGGGGTGGGGACGGGCCGGCGGCTCGGCCGCGGCGCGTCCGGCCGGGGCACGGGGCCCGGCTTGTCGGCGGGCTGGGCGGGACGTGCGGGCCCGGCCGGTTTCGGGGGCTGCCGGGCGGGCTCCTCGTCGGCCGCACGCGCGCGTACCGCGCACTCCGAAAGACCGCCCGGCAGGGCGGTGAGCCGCCCGCGCGGGGCGGCGCCGACGGCGGAGCGAGAGGCCGGGACGACCCCCGCCCGCGCCGCGCGCCCCCCGAAGCGGGCGCGCACGTCCTGCTCCGCGAGGGCGCGGCAGCGGTCCAGGAGGGTCGCGGCCGCGGGGTTGCCGCGCAGGGCGCGCAGCGCTGCGAGGTCGTCCGGGTGGGGGCGGCACCCGGCGTCCAGGGCCTCCTCCAGCAGGGCCGCGTAGCTCGTGACCGTGCCGGGGAGCGCGGCGCGGTATCGGGCCAGGTCGGCCAGCAGGAAGGCCCTGAGGCGGGCGTCCTCGCGGGTCGCCTCGTCGACGGACTCGGCGAGCCGGAGGCAGTCCTGGACGTCCTCCGCCGAGGCGGGACTGGGGTTCAGGGCGAGGGCGAGGGCGCGACGGAGCACACGCAGCTCCTCAGCGCCGAACGCCATGCCGCCGCGGGTTCCGTGGGGCGTGGGCATGCGGTGACGATACGCGCTAATCAGACAAAAGAGGCGCGCGTGGGGCGCGTGGCGCGGGGGACCACCCGCGTGGGGGGATCTTGAAGCGCGGGCGCCCTACAGCTCGGGGTGCGGGCTTCTTTGGCGAGTGCGGGTGGTGTGTGGTCTCTCGCGCAGTTCCCCGCGCCTCTGAAGGGATCGGGCCTGCGGCCCGCCCTCCATGGGAAGAGCACGGGCGCGGCCCCGGCCGTTTTCAGGGGCGCGGGGCGGGACACCTGCGGCTCCGCCGCGTGGGCGCGCACAACCCCCGCCCACCCGCACCCGCCGACGAACCCGCGGCCCCGAGCGGCAAGGCGCCCGACGCCCCCTCTCAGAGGCGCGACACGTTCCGCTCGTACACCAGCCGCAGCCCGATCAGCGTCAGCCACGGCTCGTGCTCGTCGATCACCGAGGACTCGCCCAGCACCATCGGCGCCAGCCCACCCGTGGCGATGACCGTCACCTCCTCGGGGTCGTCCGCCAGCTCGCGGACCATCCGGCTCACCACGCCGTCGACCTGGCCGGCGAACCCGTAGACGATGCCCGCCTGCATCGCCTCGACCGTGTTCTTCCCGATGACGCTGCGGGGCCGGGCGACCTCGATCTTGCGGAGCTGGGCGCCCTTTACGCCGAGCGCGTCGACGGAGATCTCGATGCCGGGGGCGATGACACCGCCGACGTACTCCCCGCGCGCGCTGACCGCGTCGAACGTCGTCGCCGTACCGAAGTCGACGACGATCGCGGGCCCGCCGTACAGCTCGACCGCGGCGACCGCGTTGATGATGCGGTCGGCGCCGACCTCCTTGGGGTTGTCGGTGAGGATCGGCACGCCGGTCTTCACCCCGGGCTCGACGAGGACCGCCGGGACGTCCCCGTAGTAACGCCGGGTGACCTCGCGCAGTTCGTGCAGCACCGAGGGGACCGTCGCGCAGATCGCGATGCCGTCGATGCCGTCGCCGAGTTCCTCGCCGAGCAGCGGGTGCATGCCCATGAGGCCCTGCAGCAGGACCGCCAGCTCGTCGGCGGTGCGGCGCGCGTCCGTGGAGATGCGCCAGTGTTCGACGATGTCCTCACCGTCGAACAGTCCGAGCACGGTGTGGGTGTTGCCCACGTCGATCGTCAGCAGCATGGCCGGCCCCGTCCTACTCGGCCGCGCGCAGGTCGAGGCCGATGTCCAGGATCGGGGACGAGTGGGTCAGGGCCCCGACGGCCAGGTAGTCGACACCGGTGTCCGCGTACGCCTTGGCATTGCCGAGGGTGAGACGGCCGGACGCCTCCAGCAGTGCCCGGCCGGCGACGATGGCGACGGCCTCCTCGCACTCCAGGGGCGTGAAGTTGTCCAGGAGGATCAGGTCGGCGCCCGCGTCGACGACCTCGCGGAGCTGGTGGAGGGTGTCGACCTCGACCTCGATGGGCACCTCGGGGAACATCTCGCGGACGGCCTTGAAGGCCTGCGCGACGCCGCCTGCGGCGACCACGTGGTTGTCCTTGACGAGGGCGGCGTCGGACAGCGACATGCGGTGGTTGACGCCCCCGCCGCAGCGGACGGCGAACTTCTCCAGGGAGCGCAGCCCCGGCGTCGTCTTCCTGGTGTCGCGGACCCTCGCCTTGGTGCCCTCCAGGGCCTCCGCCCACGCGCGCGTGGCGGTCGCGATGCCGGAGAGGCGGCACAGCAGGTTCAGGGCGCTGCGTTCGGCGGTGAGGAGGTCGCGGGTGGCGCCGGTGACGCTGAGGAGCTTCTGGCCGGCCTCCACGCGGTCGCCGTCGTCGACGTGGCGCTCGACCTCGAACTCGTCGGAGCAGGCCACCGACAGGACCGCCTCGGCGACCCTGAGGCCCGCCACGACGCCGCCCTCGCGGGCGGTGAAGTCGGCGGTGGCGCGGGCGTCCTCCGGGATCGTCGCGACGGTGGTGACGTCCACGCCCTGGTCGAGGTCCTCCTGGATGGCGACGTTGGCGATGTCCTCGACCTCGACGGGGTCGAGTCCGGCGTCGGCCAGGAGCTGGGCGAGCGCGGGGTCGAGCCCGCACTCCAGGTACTCCTCGCCCGCGAGGCCGTCATCGGCGCCGCAGGCGCAGCCGTCGCCGCAGCCGCCTCCGGAGGCGAGGGGAAGTTCGGGGGTGCTCACGTCTGTCACTGCTCCTGGTGAAACGGCCGGGTAGGGGGGAAGTCTGCGGTATCCGTGGTGTGTAGGGCGAGCGTGCGGTCCGGATTGAGCCGTACCACGATGTGGCGGCGCCAGTCGGTGTCGTCACGCTCGGCGTGGTCCTCGCGCCAGTGGCAGCCGCGGGTCTCCTCGCGCAGCCGGGCGGCGGCGACCAGGACGCGGGCCACGCACAGGAGGTTGGTGGTCTCCCAGGTGTCGACGCCGGGCTCGGCCGTCTTGCCGTTCTCCGCGAGCGCGTCGCGGGCCTCCGCGTGCAGCCGGTCCAGGGCCGCTGCGGCGGTCGCCAGGGATGCCTCGGACCGCAGGACGCCGGCCCCCTCGGTCATCGTCCGCTGGATCGCGAACCGGATCTCCGGGGCGAGCAGCGGGTGCGCGGGCTGCTCGGCGTACGGGACGGGCTGCGGCACACGCGCGTGGAGGCTGTTCCCGGCGTGGGCGGCGGTGATGTCGGCGACGATGCGCTCGGCGTAGACCAGGCCCTCCAGGAGGGAGTTCGAGGCGAGCCGGTTGGCGCCGTGGACGCCGGTGCAGGCGACCTCGCCGCAGGCGTAGAGGCCGGGGACGGTGGTGCGGCCGTGGGAGTCGGTGCGCACGCCGCCGGAGGCGTAGTGGGCGGCCGGGGCCACCGGGATGGGTTCGGTGACGGGGTCGAGGCCGTTGGCGCGGCAGGCGGCGAGGATCGTGGGGAATCGGTGTTCCCACATGGGGGCGCCGAAGTGCCGGGCGTCCAGGTACATGTGTTCGGCGCCCTGCTCCTGCATGCGGCGCATGATGCCCTTGGCGACGATGTCGCGCGGCGCCAGTTCCGCCAGTTCGTGCTGTCCGAGCATGAAGCGGGTGCCGGCGGCGTCGACCAGGTGGGCGCCCTCACCGCGGACGGCCTCGGAGACCAGCGGCTGCTGGCCCTCGGCGTCCGCGCCGAGGAACAGCACGGTGGGGTGGAACTGCACGAATTCGAGGTCGGAGACCTCGGCGCCCGCGCGCAAGGCGAGGGCCACGCCGTCGCCGGTGGACACGGAAGGGTTGGTGGTGGCGGAGAAGACCTGGCCCATGCCGCCGGTGGCGAGGACCACGGCGGGGGCGTGGACGGCTCCCACGCCGTCGTGCTGCCCCTCGCCCATGACGTGCAGGGTGACACCGGCGGTGCGGCCCTCGGCGTCCGTCAGCAGGTCCAGGACGAGCGCGTTCTCGATCGTACGGAGGCCGTGCGCGCGTACCGCCTCCACCAGGGCCCTCGATATCTCGGCGCCGGTGGCGTCGCCGCCCGCGTGGGCGATGCGGCGGCGGTGGTGGCCGCCCTCGCGGGTCAGCTCCAGGCCGCCTTCCTCGGACTCGTCGAAGTGGGCGCCGGTCTCGATCAGGCGGCGTACCGCGTCGGGGCCCTCGGTGACGAGGAGGCGCACGGCGTCCTCGTCGCACAGGCCGGCGCCCGCGACCAGGGTGTCGTCCAGGTGCTGTTCGGGGGTGTCGCCCTCGCCGAGGGCCGCGGCGATGCCGCCCTGGGCCCAGCGGGTGGAGCCGTCGTCGAGGCGGGCCTTGGTGACGACGACCGTGTCCAGGCCGGCGGCCTCGCAGCGCAGCGCGGCGGTGAGACCGGCGACGCCGGAGCCGACGACGACCACGTCGGCGGAGATGGACCAGCCCGGTGCGGGCGCGTGCAGTCGTATGCCGGTGCTCACAAGGCGGCTCCGAAGGTCAGCGGGATGTTGTCGATCAGCCGGGTCGTCCCCACGCGGGCCGCGACGGCGAGGACGGCTTCGCCGGTGAAGTCGTCGGGGATGTCGGTGAAGTCGGACGGGTCCACCAGGGCCAGGTAGTCGAGTTCCAGCGGCGGCTTCATGCGCAGGGCCTCGTCGAGGACCAGCCGGGCGGCCGCGCGGACGGCGGCGGGGCCGCATGCGGAGGGGTGACGCGAAGCGTCTCCACCGGGGGTGGTGGCGGGTGACGGGTGGGCCTTGGCCATGGCGTGGGCGTCGGCTGCCGCGCGGGACTCGCCGAGGGCGCTGAGGGCCTCGGCCCGCGCACGGGTGGCGGGCACCTCGCGGGCACGCGCGCGGAGCGCCTCCTGCGCGGCGTGCCGGTCCCGGCCCGCGAACAGGGCCTGGGAGAGGGCGAGGGCCGTGCGGCGCTCCCGGGCGGACAGGTAGCGGTTGCGGCTGGAGAGGGCGAGACCGTCGGGTTCGCGGACGGTGGGGACGGCGACGACGTCCACACCGAAGTTGAGGTCCCTGACCATACGGCGGATCAGGGCGAGTTGCTGGGCGTCCTTCTGGCCGTAGAGCGCCACGTCGGGGCGGGTGAGGTGGAGCAGTTTGGCGACGACGGTGAGCATGCCGTCGAAGTGGCCGGGGCGGGAGGCGCCCTCCAGGCGTTCGCCCATGGGTCCGGCGGTGACGCGGACCTGGGGCTCGCCGCCCGGGTAGACCTCGTCGACGGCGGGGGCGAACACGACGTCGGCGCCGGACTGTTCGGCGAGCTTGACGTCGGCGTCCAGGGTGCGGGGATAGCGGTCGAGGTCCTCGCCGGCGCCGAACTGCAGGGGGTTCACGAAGACGGTGACGACGACCTCGCCCTCGCCGCCCGCAATCCCGCGTGCGGTGCGGATCAGCGTGGCGTGGCCCTCGTGCAGGGCGCCCATGGTCATGACGACGGCGCGGCGGCCCGCACGCGTGCGTGCGTGCAGTTCGTCGGCGGTGCGCAGCACGGTGGTGGTCATCCGGCGTTCCCTTCGGTCCCGGTGGTGCCGCCTGCTCCGTTCGCGAGTACCCCGAGGAGGTCCTCGGCCAGCTCCGGCTTGAGCAGGCCGTGGGCGAGGGCCCGGTCGGCGGTGGCGCGGGCCATCGCCAGATACCCGGCGACGGTCGCGGGGGCGTGCGCGCGCAGCTCGGCGATGTGCGCGGCGACCGTGCCCGCGTCCCCGCGCGCGACGGGGCCGGTGAGGGCCGCGTCCCCGGAGCGCAGCGCGTTGTCGAGGGCGGCGCCCAGGAGCGGGCCCAGCATACGGTCGGGGGCCGTGACGCCGGCGGTGCGCAGCAGCTCCATCGACTGGGCGACCAGGGTCACCAGGTGGTTGGCGCCCAGGGCGAGGGCGGCGTGGTAGAGCGGCCGGTTCGCCTCGGCGATCCACTCGGGCTCGCCGCCCATCTCGATCACCAGCGCCTCGGCGGCCAGCCGCAGTTCCTCGGGCGCAGTGACCCCGAAGGAGCACCCGGCGAGCCGCTGCACGTCCACGGCGGTCCCGGTGAACGTCATGGCGGGGTGCAGCGCCAACGGCAGCGCCCCGGCCCGCAGCGCCGGGTCCAGCACCTTCGCGCCGTACCGCCCGGAGGTGTGCACCAGCAGCTGCCCGGGCCGTACGGACCCGGTCTCGGCGAGGCCCTCCACGAGGCCCGGCAGGGCGTCGTCCGGGACGGTCAGCAGGACGAGGTCTGCGTGACGCAGTACGTCGGCCGGGGACATCAGCGGCACGTCGGGCAGCAGTTCGGCGGCGCGTCGCCGGGAGGCGTCGGAGACCCCGGACACGGCCACCGGGCGGTGCCCCGCGAGCCGCAGCGACGCGGCCAGCGCCGGGCCGACCCGGCCGGCGCCCACGACGCCGACGGTGAGCCGCGCGGGGCGGTCCTTCGGCTCTGGTTGCTGGAATGTACTCACTCGCGGTGGCCTTCCCGTTCCAGTCCGCTCTGGGTACCGGACGATTTCTCGTCATGTTAACGCGATTGGTTCGAGGGCCGTTCGGTTGTCCACAGGCTGTGGGTTTCCGTGGAGAGTGTCCGCAGGTCACGGCCGTGCGGAATTCCGTGTGCGGGGAGACGGCCGGGCGCGGGATGATCCGGGGATGACTGAAGCGGCGGGGAAAGCGGCGGAGGAGCCGCGCGGGCGGGAGCACTCCGGGGAGCCCGAGGGGACCGTACGGGGAGAGCCGGAGGGATGCGTGACCGAGTCTCCGGAGACCGAGTCCCCGGAGACCGAGTCCGCGGAGAAGGAGTCACCGGAGAAGGAGTCACCGGCGATGTCCTTGTACAGGCGGCGCCGGATCGCCCACCGCGCGGCGGACCGCGTGCTGTCGCGGTCGGGTGCCCTGGGGACCGTCCGGGAGCGGCTGGCCCTGCTGGACGCGGCCGGGGACGTGTACGACCTGGACGAGTCGGCGGACATCTACGGCAACGGGGTCGTCGAGGCCCTGGAGGAGCGGACGGCCGCACTGCTCGGCATGGAGGCCGCCGCCTTCTTCCCGACCGGCACGATGGCCCAGCAGGTGGCCCTGCGCTGCTGGGCGGCCCGGACCGGGAACCCGGCCGTCGCGCTGCACGCGCTGTCCCACCCGGAGGTGCACGAACGGGACGCGCTCAGCCAGCTCAGCGGGCTGCGCCCGGTCCGGCTGACGAGCGAGTCCCGGCAGCCGACCGCCGACGAGGTCAGGGGATTCCCCGAGCCCTTCGGCACACTGATGCTCGAACTGCCCCTCAGGGACGCGGGGTTCGTGCTGCCTTCCTGGGAGGAGCTGACCGCGCTCACCGAGGCGGCCCGCGAACGCGACGCGGTGGTCCACTTCGACGGGGCCCGGCTGTGGGAGTCGGCCACCCACTTCGGCCGCACCGTCGGCGAGATCGCGGCCCTCGCCGACAGCGTCTACGTGTCGTACTACAAGTCCCTGGACGCCTACGGCGGTGCCGCGATCGCCGGTCCCCGGACGCTGGTCGACGATCTGCGGACCTGGCGACACCGGTACGGGGGCCAGCTCTTCCAGCAGTTCCCGACCGCCCTGTCGGTCCTCGTCGGGCTGGAGCGGGAGCTGCCCCGGCTGCCTGGGTACGTCCGGCACGCGCGGGTGGTCGCCGCCGCGCTGCGCGAGGGGTTCGCGGAGGCGGGGGTGCCGTGGGCGCGGGTGCACCCGGAGGTCCCGCACACCCACGAGTTCCAGGTGTGGCTGCCGTACGACGCCGACGTCGTCGCGGAGGCGGCGGTCCGGCAGGGCGAGGAGACCAGGACGCTGCTGTTCGCCCGCCCCTGGGACCGGGGCGGGCCGGGCCTGGCCGTCACCGAGGTGGAGGTGCGGGCGGCGGGGCTGGAGTGGACGGCGCAGGACGTGAGGCGGGCGGTCGCGGACTTCGTGGCACGGGTGACGACGGTGCTGGGGGCGTAGGGGCCGGGCGTCCGGAACGGGGAGAGCGTCCCGGTGGGCCGGGGGCGCTGTGCGGGTTTCGCGAAGGGCCGGGGCGGGTCTCCGGGTCGAGGGCGCTGTCAGTGGTCGGGGGCACCATGTGGGCATGAGCGTGCGCATCGACATCGCGGGGCTGCGGCCGGAGCGGGTGACCTTCGTCCCCTCGCCCCTGGCCGAGCTCGGCATGGCGCTGCACGTGCTGGCCGAGCCGGGGCACCATCCGGGGCTGCAGGGCTGGGTGACCGGGGTGACCGCCCGGCTGGACGCCCATCTCGCCGACCGGATGTGCGAGGCGGACTTCCTGTGGCGCACGACGTTCTCGGACCTGTTCATGCCGTTCGCCGGCGTCCCCGGCCGGGACACGCTCCCCGGTGGGACGCTCGCCGAGGAACTGGATCTGCTGGACAAGCTGACGGACGACCAGTTCGTGGACGCGGGGATGGAGTTCGTCTGCACCCCCGGCCACGACTCGCGCAAGCGTGACGTCCTGTCCGACCCGGAGGCGCGTGGGCGCGCCCTGGAGCTGGCGGCCGCGCGGGGGCCGCGCCAGGTGCGGTTCGCGCAGCGGCTGCTGGCGGACCCGCCGGGCGTGCGGGCCTGGCTGCGGCAGTTCCTGGAGGACTGCGACGAGGCCTTCTTCGCCGAGACCTGGTCCCGGCTGCACCACACCCTCGCCGGGGACGCCCGTCACAAGACCGAACTGCTGCGGCACAAGGGTCTGGCCGAGGCCCTGGGCGCCGTGTCCCCGTCCATCGCCCTGGACGCGGCGGCGGCCCGGATCACCGTGGACAAGCTGGTCGAGAGCCGGACGGCCACGGAGGACGGGGGCCTGCTCCTCGTGCCGACCAGTCTGGGCCGGCCCCACCTGACCGTCCTGCACCGGTTCGGCTGGCAGCCGGTGCTCCAGTACCCGGTCAGTACGGCCGGTCCCGCCGCGCCGCCCTCGGTCGAGCAGCTCGCCCTGCGGATGACCGCCCTCTCCCATCCGGTCCGGATGCGCCTGTGCCGCCACCTCGCCCGCAGCGTGTACACCACGGGCGAGCTGGCCCAGATGCTGGGCATGACCGCGCCGGAGATATCCCGGCACCTCGCCGTCCTGAAGAAGGCGGGGCTCCTCACGACCCGCCGCCGCGGCCGGTACGTCCTGCACCAACTGGACGTGGCGGTGGTGGCCCGCCTCGGGAGCGACTTCCTGGAAGGGGTACTGCGGTAGGGGCGCCGTCCGGCCGCCCGAGCGGCCGTCAGTCGAAGCGTATGTGTCGTAGGCCGACGCGGGCCTGGCGGAGGCGGGTGCGCAGGGGGCCGT
Organism: Streptomyces sp. NPDC042364; assembly: GCF_056437585.1. Taxonomy (NCBI): domain Bacteria; kingdom Bacillati; phylum Actinomycetota; class Actinomycetes; order Kitasatosporales; family Streptomycetaceae; genus Streptomyces; species Streptomyces sp. NPDC042364. The sequence continues at coordinate 45,716 of NZ_JBWKAJ010000004.1, forward strand.
CGTTGTTCGGGCGGAGGGCGAGACCGGCCAGGACGGCGATGCGGTCCGCCGTCCTCGGTACGGTCGAGTGGTCGGTCCACAGGTGCTCGGCGAACTCGGGCTCCTGGAGACGCTCCAGACAGTGGTCCAGTTGTCCGACCGCCCAGCTCTCCCCGCGCGGCGGGGCGTCCTTCCCCGCCACGTACCGGAGGAGATCGCCGAAGCCGCGTTCCCGCAGCCGCTTCAGGACCGTCCCGCGCTCGGCGAGCAGCGTGAAGTGGCGTACGTCGTGGCCGAGTTCGCGCAGGCGGCCGACGGTCTCCGCGAAGTAGGCGGGGTGGGTGACCGTCATGGGGGCGATCACCACGCCGTCGTGCCGGGTGAGGGCGAGGTCCAGGACCTCGACCACGCCCTGCCGCCAGGACGCCAAGTCCTGGAAGTCCCCCCGTAGTTCGGGCGGCAGCATGCGGTGCAGACCGAAGCCCGGGTGCTCGGGGTCGCAGATCACGCTGCCCGGCAGCCGCCGCCGGATCTCGTGTGCGGTCTGTGTCTTGCCGCCCCCGAAGGGGCCGTTGATCCACAGGAGCATGCGCGCACCCTAGCGGGCGCCCGCCACACGGAGGTCACGCTCCTGCGGGACGCCGGGGAAGACCGTCGGCTCAGCCGTGCCCCCCGGCCCGTACCAGCCCCGTCTCGTACGCCAGGACGACCACCTGGACGCGGTCGCGCAGGCCCAGCTTGGTGAGGATGCGGCCGACGTGGGTCTTGACCGTGGCCTCGGACAGCACGAGGCGGGCGGCGATCTCGCCGTTGGAGAGGCCCTGGGCGACGAGGATCATCACCTCGCGTTCGCGTTCGGTGAGCCGCTCCAGTTCCTTGTGCTGGGGATCGGCGGCACCCGGCAGCATCGGCGCGAACCGGTCGAGCAGCCGCCGGGTGGTGGAGGGCGCCACGACGGCGTCACCGCTGTGCACGGAACGGATCGCGGCCAGCAGTTCGCCGGGCGGCACGTCCTTGAGCATGAACCCGGAGGCGCCCGCCTTCAGCCCGGAGAAGGCGTACTCGTCGAGGTCGAAGGTGGTCAGGATGAGCACCTTCGGCGGGTCCGGCTCGGCGCAGATACGGCGGGTGGCCTCGACGCCGTCCAGCTTCGGCATCCGGACGTCCATGAGGACCACGTCCACGGCCGTCGACCGCACCACCTGGAGGGCCTCGACGCCGTCGCCCGCCTCGGCCACGACCTCCATGTCCGGCTGGGCCGCCAGCACCATCCGGAACCCGGTGCGCAGCAGCACCTGGTCGTCGACGAGCATTACGCGGATCGCCATCGGGGTCCTCTTCCGTGTCCGTGGGGTGTCGTCGGGTGCCGGCCGTGTGACATGTGACAGGTGTCAGCCGGTGGCACGACCGTGTCAGTGTGCGGGCTTGAGGGGCAGCAGGGCGCTGATGCGGAAGCCGCCACCCGGCCGGGGACCCGCGTCGAGCGTGCCGCCGACCATACCGACGCGCTCCCGCATGCCGATCAGCCCGTGCCCCTGGCCGTCGGCGCCGCCCTCCTCGTACAGCTCGTGCGGGGCACCCTTGCCGTCGTCCTCGACGAGCAGACCGAGACCGTCGTCGAAGTAGACCAGCCGGACGCTCGCCCCCGCGTTCGGGCCGCCGTGCTTGCGGGTGTTGGTCAGGGCCTCCTGGACGATGCGGTACGCCGTCAGCTCCACACCGCTGGGCAGCGGGCGCGGGGTGCCCTCGATCTTGAAGTCGACGGGCAGACCGGCGGTACGGCACTGCTCCACCAGGTCGTCGATCTGCTCGACGTCCGGCTGCGGTACGTACTCGCCGACCTCCTGGTGCTCTCCGGTGCGCAGGACGCCCAGCAGGCGGCGCATCTCGGCGAGGGCCTGGCGGCCGGTGGACGAGATGGTCTCCAGGGCCTTCTTCGCCTGGTCGGGGGCGGCGTCCAGGACGTAGGCGGCACCGTCGGCCTGGACGACCATTACCGACACGTTGTGCGCGACGACGTCGTGCAGTTCCCGGGCGATCCGGGCGCGCTCGGCGGCGACCGCGACCTTGGCCTGCGCCTCGCGCTCCTTCTCCAGGCGGGCGGCGCGCTCCTCCAGCTGGGCGAAGTACGCCCGGCGGGTGCGCAGCGAGTCGCCGAGCACCCAGGCCAGGGCGAACGGCACCGTCAGGATGATCGCGAGCACCGCGTTGCCCAGCATGCCCGTCTGGTCCTCGCTCCACCGCATCTGCGCCAGCGGCGCGGCGCAGAGACCCCCGGCCAGGGCGAACCGGGAGGCCCAGCGGGCGCCGTTCGCCGCGACGGTGTAGATGATCACCAGCATCGCGAAGTCGGCCGCGATCCTCGGCACGCCGAAGATCAGCTGGGCGAAGCCCGCCGCGGCGGCCAGCACCAGCATCTTCTCCGGCATACGGCGTCGCAGGGCGACCGAGAGGCAGAGCGCCAGGGCGATCGGTACGAGCGCGGCCTCGTTCATGCTCTCCGCGTAGTCCCTGTCGATCGCTCCGCCCACCAGGGACATCCCGAGCAGGACGACGGCCCAGAAGCTGTCGACCCATGTCGGGTGCCGGCGGAGGAAGTCATAGAGGCGCTGCACGTAACCCAGCGTAGGGAAGCGCGCGGCCCACCGGGGTCAACCGGAGGACCGATCCATGACAGGGCCAAGTACTCCCCAAGGTGGAGGCGGCATAGCCTCTGGCGGCGAGGGATCGTCCGGAAGCTCGGGAGGCTACGTGGACTGCGACTGCGGGGCCGGCCCCTGGCTGCCCTGGCGCGCCGCGACCGAGGGGGCCCTGTACGGGGCCCGCGGCTTCTACCGGCGGCCGGAGGGGCCGGCCGGGCACTTCCGGACGTCCGTGCACGCGTCCGCGCTCTTCGCGGGGGCCGTGGCGCGACTGCTGTGCCGGGTCGACGAGGCGTTGGGGCGGCCGCGCGAGCTGGGATTCGTGGACATGGGCGCGGGGCGGGGCGAGCTGGCCGAGGGCGTCCTGGAGTCGCTCCCCGTGGAGGTGGCCGCCCGCACGCGCGTGTACGCGGTCGAAGTCGCCGGCCGGCCGGACGGGCTCGATCACCGCGTCGAGTGGCTCGCCGAGCCGCCGGAACGGATCACCGGCCTGCTGTTCGCCAACGAGTGGCTGGACAACGTGCCGGTGGACGTCGTGGAGGTGGACGCGGCCGGCGTCGCACGGCTGGTCCTCGTCCGCGCGGACGGACGGGAACGGCTCGGGGAGGCTGTCGGCGGGGAGGAGGCGGCCTGGCTGGAGCGGTGGTGGCCGCCGGCCCCGGAGGAGGGGCTGCGCGCCGAGATCGGGCTGCCCCGGGACCGGGCCTGGGCCTCGGCCGTCGCGGGCGTGCAACGGGGCCTCGCGGTCGCCGTCGACTACGCGCATCTCGCGGACGCCCGGCCGCCCTTCGGGACGCTCACCGGCTTCCGGGAGGGCCGGGAGACGGCGCCCGTGCCGGACGGTTCGTGCGACATCACCGCCCACGTGGCCCTGGACGCCTGCGCGCTGCCGGGAGCGCGGCTGCTGACCCAGCGGGACGCGCTGCGCGCCCTCGGTGTCACCGCGGCCCGCCCGCCCCTCTCCCTGGCGGCCACGGACCCCGCCGCCTACGTCCGCGCCCTCGCGGGCGCCGGCGAGGCCGCCGAACTCACCGCACCGGGCGGACTCGGCGACTTCGGCTGGCTCGTCCAGCCGGTGGGGATCCCGGACCCGCTCGGGGACGACGGCGCCGCGGGCGGATGACGGCGCCGCCGACGGATGACAGAGCGGGCGGATGACGGTCGGGAGTCCGGACCCACGGCCCGCCGGATCGCTGGGACCCCGGACCGGCCGGAACCCCGGACCGTCCCCGGCCCGCCGGCCCCCTACTTGTCGATGTCCCCCACCACGAAGAACATCGACCCCAGGATCGCCACCATGTCGGCCACCAGGGTCCCCGGCAGCAGTTCGGTGAGTGCCTGGATGTTGTTGTAGGACGCCGAGCGGAGCTTCAGCCGGTACGGGGTCTTCTCGCCCTTGCTGACGAGGTAGTAGCCGTTGATACCCAGGGGGTTCTCGGTCCAGGCGTAGGTGTGGCCCTCGGGGGCCTTCAGGACCTTGGGGAGGCGCTGGTTCACCGGCCCCGGCGGCAGCTCGGCGAGACGGTCGAGGCAGGCGTCGGCGAGGGCGAGGGAGACATGGGTCTGCTCCAGCAGGCACTCGAAGCGGGCGAGGCAGTCGCCCTCGTCGCGGGTGACGACCTTCAGGACGTCCTGGAGCTCCCCGTACGCCAGATACGGCTCGTCGCGCCGCAGGTCGAAGTCGACGCCGGAGGCACGGGCGATCGGCCCGCTCACCCCGTACGCGTGCACGGCCTCCGGGGAGAGGACGCCCACGTCTCGCGTGCGGCCCCGGAAGATCTCGTTGCCGAGGACGAGGTCGTCGAAGACGTCCATGCGGGAGCGGACGTCCGCGACGGCCGCACGGGCGCGCGCGGTCCAGCCGGCCGGCAGGTCCTCCTTCAGGCCGCCGACGCGGTTGAACATGTAGTGCATGCGCCCGCCGGAGATCTCCTCCATGACGTTCTGGAGTTCCTCGCGCTCCCGGAACGCGTAGAAGACCGGCGTGATGCCGCCGAGTTCCAGCGGGTACGAGCCGAGGAACATCAGGTGGTTCAGAACCCGGTTCAGCTCCGCGAGGAGCGTGCGCATCCACACCGCCCGCTCGGGGACCTCCATGCCGAGCATGCGTTCGACGCCGAGGACGACGCCCAGCTCGTTCGAGAAGGCGGAGAGCCAGTCGTGGCGGTTGGCGAGCATGATGATCTGGCGGTAGTCGCGCGCCTCGAAGAGCTTCTCCGCGCCGCGGTGCATATAGCCGATCACCGGCTCCGCGTGCGTGATGCGCTCGCCGTCGAGGACGAGCCGCAGGCGCAGCACACCGTGCGTGGAGGGGTGCTGCGGTCCGATGTTCAGCACCATGTCCGTGCTCTCGGCGGCACCGCCGATACCGACCGTCGTCTGTCTGGTCTCCGTCGGGGGAGTCATGGACCCAGTCTGTCGTACGTACGCTGGCGGGATGGAGACGGGGACCTTGGAGGACGGCGCCGGGCGGGCGCAGGGCGAGCCGGTGTGGACGGGACTGCCGCGCCGGCTGCTGCGGATGAGACGACTGCTGCTGGTGGTGTGGCTGGGCCCGATCACCATCGGCACGGCGGGGCTGCTCGGCTGGCTGGCCGGGCCCGGCTGGGCGGCGTTCGCCCTGCTGCCGCTGGGTCTGCTGCTGTGGGGCTGGCCGATGCTGGCGCGCAACTGGCGCTCCTGGCGGTATGCCGAACGGGCCGACGACCTGCTGATCAGCCGGGGGGTGCTGTGGCGTGAGGAGACCGTGGTGCCTTACGGGCGCATGCAGTTGGTCGAGGTGACGTCCGGGCCGGTGGAACGGCACTTCGGGCTGGCGAGCGTGCAGCTCCACACGGCCGCGGCCGCCACCGACGCCCGCATCCCCGGTCTCGACCCCGAGGAGGCGGAACGTCTCCGCGACCGGCTGACCCAGCTGGGCGAGGCCCGATCGGCGGGGCTGTGACCGTGCCGAGCACTGGCGCCGACGACTCGGTGAGCACCGCGGAAGGCACGACGGCCGAGCCGCGGCCCACGACGGAACGGCAGGCGGACGGCGGCCTGCCGGCCACCGACGGACAACAGGCCGTCGTGGAGCACCGGCTGCATCCGGTGACGCCGCTCCGGCGGGCCTGGGCACCGGTGGCGGTGGTCATCGGCTGGGCGGTGCACGATCCGGACGGGGCGCAGCGGCAGCTCACCCGGCTGGATCCGTCCACGCTGCTGGTCGGGCTGGCCGTGCTGCTGCCGGCCGCCGCCCTGTACGGCTTTCTGACCTGGTGGTTCACCCATTTCGCGGTGACCGAGAGCGAGCTGCGCATACGTACCGGTCTGCTGTTCCGCCGGACCGCGCACATCCGCCTCGAACGCATCCAGGCCGTCGACGTCACCCGGCCCCTGCTGGCCCGGATCGCGGGCGTCGCGAAACTCAAGCTCGACGTGGTCGGGACCGGCAGCAAGGACGAGCTGGCGTACCTCGGCGAGGGCACCGCCCGCGCGCTGCGGGCCGAGCTGCTCGCCCGTGCCGCCGGTTTCGCCCCCGACACCGCGCAGGACGTCGGCGAGGCCCCCGTACGGCAGCTGCTGAAGGTCCCGCCGCGCGTCCTGGCCGTCTCCCTGGCGCTGACCGGCGCCACCTGGGGGACCTTGGCGGCGGCGGTCGTCGTGCCCTCGGTGCTGTGGTTCGTCACGGGAAGTCTGTGGACGGTCCTCGCGACCGCGCTGCCGCTGCTCGGCGCGGCCGGGGCGAGCAGCGTGGGCCGGTTCGTCGGCGAGTACGACTGGACGGTGGGCGAGTCCCCGGACGGTCTCCGCATCGACCACGGCCTCCTCGACCGCGCCCACGAGACGGTGCCGCCCGGTCGCGTGCAGACCGTACGCGTGGTCGAGCCGCTGCTGTGGCGGCGGCGCGGATGGGTACGGGTCGAGCTGGACGTCGCGGGGTCCTCGAACTCCGTGCTCATCCCGGTCGCGCCGCGCGAGGTCGCCGAGTCGGTGATCGCCCGGGTGCTGCCGGGGGTGAGCGTGCCGGACACGGCGGCGCTCGTACGGCCGCCGGCGCGGGCCCGGTGGTGCGTGCCGCTGTGGTGGAAGGGGTACGGGCTCGCCGTCACCGACACGGTGTTCGCCGCGCGGCGGGGGCTGCTCCGCAGGCAATTGGCCCTGGTGCCGCACGCCAAGGTCCAGAGCGTACGGCTGGCGCAGGGGCCCTGGGAGCGGTTCGAGCGCCTCGCCGACGTCCATGTCGACACCGGCGCGAACAAGACGGTCACCGCCCGCCTGCGCGACGCCACCGAGGCGGCGGAACTCCTGCGGGCCCAGGCCGAACGGTCGCGGACAGGCCGCCGGGAGGCCCGTCCGGACCGGTGGATGGCGTGACGGCCGCACCCCGGATATCCGTCCCCACCCCGAACACCGGGCCGCCTACGGGCACCACCGGACGGCCCCCGGAGGCCGGGTGGACCCCTGGGGCCGGACGGACCCCTGGGGCCGGGTGGACCCCTGGGGCCGGACGCACCCCGGAGGCCGAACGGACCCCGGAGGCCGGGCGGACCCCGGAGGCCGGGCGGACCCCGGAGGCCGAACGGACCCTGGGGGCCGGACGAGCTTCGGAGGCCGGGCGAACCCCGCAGGCCACGCAGGCATCG
>NZ_JBWKAJ010000004.1:53059-137916 GCF_056437585.1 Streptomyces sp. NPDC042364
CGGAAACCGGGCGGGTCTACGGAGGCCGGAGCAAGCCTCGGAGGCCAGGCGGGTGCGATCGCGCGGCCTCAGGCTGCCGGAAAGCTGAGGCCGGGCGAACCCATCGGGCCGGGCGAACCCCGCAGGCCACGCAGGCATCGGAAACCGGGCGGGTCTACGGAGGCCGGAGCAAGCCTCGGAGGCCAGGCGGGTGCGATCGCGCGGCCTCAGGCTGCCGGAAAGCTGAGGCCGGGCTGGCTCAGGACGCCGCCGTGCGCAGCCCGTGGAGGTCGATCTGTTCCGTCTCGTCGTGGGCCGTGAGGTCGATGACCTGGCCGACCCCACGTGCCGCCTCGTCCATGCGCTTGAACCGCGCCTCGGACTCGGCCTTGTGCAGCGCCAGCGCCTCCTGCCCGACCACGTCGGCGAGGTCCTCGTTCTGCACGGCCTCGATGACGTCCGCCTCCTTCTGCGTACCGAAGAAGTCGAACCCGCCCTCGACGGCCGTCCGCCGCCGCGGCGCCGCCGGGACGACGGCAACGGCGGTGGGCACGGTGAAGTGACCGGGCGGCCGGACCGCCGGCAGCGCGGGCTCCACGGGCTCCGGCGACGTCTCCGACCGCGCGGGAACAGGCGCGGCCGGAGAGGGGGCCTCCGGTGCGGGCCGGGCGGTCGCGTGCTCGTCCACGTCGACCGCCCCGGGCTTCCCCGCCGGGTCGTCCTCCTCGGCGGTCACGACCGTAGCCCGCTCCGCCTCCGCCTCCGCCTCGGCGGAACGTCCCTGCCCGGTGCCACCGCCGTTCGGCCCGTCCGGGTCGTCCTCCGGCGAACCGCCCTTGCCGGAACCGTCCTTCACCGACAGCCCTTTGGCGGGCTGCTCATCGGACGCGTCGGCGGACTCAGACGCATCGCCCGGCCCGCCAGGCCCGCCGGCCTCCACGGCAGCCCCCGCGCCGTCCCGGTCCTCACCCTCGCGCCGGCCCGGGGCCTCGGTCCCGTCCGCATCGTCGGCCCCGTCCGTCTCGGTCTCCGTCACGGTCCCGTCCGCCTCGGCCTCCGTCGCGGCCTCGCCGCCGGCCCCTGCCTCGGCCTCTGTCCCGGTGTCCGCGTCGCTCTCCGTGTCGGCCCCGCTGTCCGCTTCCGCCGCAGCCTCGGCCTCGACATCGGCCTCCGCCCCGGCGACGGCCTCCGTTTCGGCGACGGCCTCCACCGCGGCGTCCGCCCCGGTGTCCGCCACGGCCACGGGCCCGGAATCCGCCCCCGCTCCGCTCTCCCCGTCGGCCGAGACCCGTCCCGTGTCCTTCACCGAGGCCCGCTGGGTGATGATCCGCTCCAGCGCCGAGTTCGCCCGCAGCCACAGCGAGGAACCGGCCGGGGAGAACACTCCGAACGCGGGCTTCCCGCCCTCGCCCGGCACATCGTCGACGTCCTCGGCCTCGTCGTCGGCGTCGTCGGCGACCGCATCCGCGCCGACCGCGCCCCCACGGGCCGCCCAGGGCGCCCCCGCCGCGGGAGCCCCCTGCGGGGGCACCGTCGACCGGGCGGCGGTACGGCCCCTAGCCGCGTCCGCCGTACCGGCCCCGGAGGTCGTGCCGGGCGCCCCCGCCGTGTCCTCGCCACCGGCCGTCAACTCCCGTGCCCCTTCCGGGGCCGTCGCCTCGATCTCCAGCAGGCGGCGGCCCTCCAGGGCGCTGGCCCGCTCGGTCTCGGCGGTGGCGTACCGGCGCAGCAGCGCGGCGTGTTCGTTGCGCAGGTTCGCCAACTCGGTCCGCTTGGCGCGGAGCTTGTGCTCCAGCTTGGTGCGCAGCTCGCGGGACTCCTCGAGGTCCGTCTCCAGTTCCGCGACCCGCTCCTCGTGGCGCCACTCGTCGCTCGCCCGCGCGCGCGTGAGGTCGGCGACGCGTTTGCCCGCCTCGACGTCCCAGCGGCGCATCACCGCGGCGCCCACGGCCGCGGTGGCCGCCGCGACGGCGGCGGCGACCCGGAGCACCGCTGGCTCGGAGAAGACCCAGGGCCCGAGGGCGCAGACGAGCGAGACGCCTGCGATCGCCGTGGGGGGCAGCAGCCTGTGCAGAGGCGGTGAATGGCGGTGACGTCCACGTGGCATGGCCAGAAACTTACCGCGCGTAGGCGAATCATGGTGCCCCGGGCCGTAAAAACTCAGCCGCCCCTCTCACCTCTCACAAGCCCTCACAAGCTCCCTCACCACCGGGGCACCATTGCGCTCACCGGCGGCTCCTCTACTCGATCAACTCCCGTCATTCCAGATACGCCTTGGCCACATCGCGCTCTTTCGCCCCCGCGCAATTCCACGGAATTGCCGACCGGCCCGGAACCCGCCCCTCACCGGTCGCCGAGCCGTCCGCTGATCCATTGCAGCGTCGCCGGAATCTCCCGGCGCCACGTGTTGAAGTTGTGTCCGCCGCTGTCGAGGATGATCGACGAGATCCGCGTCGGCCGCTTCTCCTTCGCCAACTCGATGAAGTCCAGCGTGGCCTTGTAGTTGACCTCTCCCTGCTTGCTGCTGGTGACGAGGAGAGAGGTGTCGGGCGCCGGCCGGTGCTTCAGGTACCAGAACAGATCGGCCTCGTTCTGAAGCGTCCTGTTCCCCTGAAAGAGGTCACCGGTCGTCGGGTCGAGCGGCGCCTTGTAGTACGGCGAGAGACCGGCCCCGGCGGCATACGTGCCGGGGTGGTGGACGGCGAGCTTCAGCGCGCAGTACCCGCCGGTGGAGTCGCCGATGACACCCCAGCTGCCGGGCTTCGCGCCGACGCGGTAGTGGTGGCCCACGGCGTCCGGCAGGTCCTCGGCGAAGAACGTCTCGGTCTGCGGCCCGCCCGGGACGTCCACGCACTCGGTGTCGCGCGGCGGGGCCACGGTCGGCCGCAGCATGACCAGGATCATCGGCTGCGCCTTGCCGTCGCGGGCCAGCGCGTGGGCCGTCTGCGGGAAGTGCAGGCCCTTGATGAGCGCCTCGGCGGTACCCGGGTACCCGGTGAGGACGACGGCCGCCGGGAAGCTGCGGGTGCGGTACCGGGACTGGAAGTACTCCGGCGGCAGATAGACGTACGCCGGACTCGCGATCCGTGAGACACGGCCCACGATCTCGACCTTCTGGATCTGGCCGCCGACGTCCGGCCGCCCGCCGCCCTTCACGTTCACCTGCCGGGTGCCGAGGACCCGCAACGGCCCCCCGGTCTCGGCGTCGTCGTGGTCGACCACCACGCCCTGACCGGTCTCCCGGCCGAAGAGATCGGCCCAGCTGGCGTAGAACCCGAAGGCCTGGTTCGCGGCGAGGCCGATCGCCGCGAAGACGGCGACCTGCGTGGCCAGCAGCACCCCGATCCGTCCGCACACGGCCCGCCAGCCCCGCCGTGCCAGCCTCGGCCACAGCCACACCGTGCCGACGAACAGCAGCACGGCGGACAACACCGCCAGCACCAGCACCTTGTTGCTCGTTAGACCCATCGGGTTGTCCCCCGCCGCCCTTTCTTTCCCTGTCTTTCCCTGCCCTTTGGTTCAGCTTTCCGATGGAGAGTGAACCTCCGTGGCCAAGCCACCGTCCTAGAGGGCGCAATGTCGCCGGGTGCCGGAAATGGCACCGGATCCAAGCTCTCTTGCGGAACTACGGGATGCGATGTCTGTCAGGACAGATGGGGAAATGTCGGGTGGGGTTCCGGTCCGGTCGGACCGACTCCCGATGAGCGCCGCCCAGCGCGCACGCGGTCTGCTGCGCGGGCCGCGTCCCGAGGCGGTGCCCGCTCTGGTCGCCCGGGCCTGCACGCTCGTCGGACTCGTGGACATCGCCGCCGGCGTGTTCCCCCGCTTCCGGCACAGCCGTATGCACGCGCTGGCCGAGGTGCTGCCGGGCGCCCTCGGCCCGTTCGCCGCGGCCCTGTCGCTGAGCGCGGGAGTCCTGCTCCTGCTGCTCGCCCACGGGCTGCGACGCCGGAAACGGCGGGCCTGGCGCGCCGCCGTCGTGCTCCTCCCGGCCGGCGCGATCGCCCAGTTCACCTACCGCCACTCGCTCGTCGGCGTCCTCGTCTCGCTGGCGCTGCTCGTCCCGCTGCTGCGCCACCGCGACGAGTTCCGCGCCCTTCCCGACCCCACCAGCCGCTGGCGGGCGCTCGCCAACTTCATGCTGATGGGCACCGGTTCGATCCTCCTCGGCCTGATCGTCGTCAGCGCCCACCCCGGGCGCATGGTGGGCGACCCGAGCCTCGCCGACCGGCTCGAACACGTCATCTACGGCCTGTTCGGCTTCGAGGGCCCGGTCGACTACGCCGGCAACACGTCCTGGACGGTCGCCTTCTCGCTCGGCGCCCTCGGTCTGCTGACCGCCATCACCACCATCTACCTCGCCTTCCGCCCCGAGCACCCGGCGGCCCGCCTCACCTCCGACGACGAGGCCCGGCTGCGTACCCTGCTGGCCAAGCACGGCGGCCGTGACTCCCTCGGCCACTTCGCGCTCCGCCGCGACAAGGCGGTGGTGTTCTCGCCGAGCGGCAAGGCGGCGGTGACCTACCGCGTGGTCTCCGGTGTGATGCTCGCCAGCGGCGACCCGATCGGCGACGTCGAGGCCTGGCCCGGCGCCATCGAACGCTTCATGGACGAGGCCAAGGCCCACTCCTGGACCCCCGCCGTCATGGGCTGCTCCGAGACCGGCGCCGAGGTGTGGACCCGCGAGACCGGTCTCGACGCCCTCGAACTGGGCGACGAGGCGGTGGTGGACGTCTCGGATTTCTCCCTCGCCGGGCGCGCGATGCGCAACGTGCGTCAAATGGTGAAGCGCATCGAGCGCCTCGGTTACGAAACCCGGGTACGGCGCGTCCGTGACCTCGGCGAGGCCGAGCTGGACCGCGTCCGCCGCGCCGCCGAGGACTGGCGCGGCACCGACACCGAACGCGGCTTCTCCATGGCCCTCGGCCGCATCGGCGACCCGGACGACGGCGACTGCCTCATCGCCACGGCGCACAAGGCGGACGAGGCCCCCGGGCCCTACGGCGACCTGAAGGCCGTACTCCACTTCGTGCCCTGGGGACCCGACGGCGCCTCCCTGGACCTGATGCGCCGCGACCGCTCCGCCGACCCCGGCATGAACGAACTCCTCATCGTGGCGGCCCTCCAGGCGGCTCCCCGCCTGGGCGTGCAGCGCGTCTCCCTGAACTTCGCGATGTTCCGCTCGGCCCTGGCCCGCGGCGAGAGGATCGGCGCGGGCCCCGTCCTGCGCGCCTGGCGCGGGTTGCTCGTCTTCCTGTCCCGCTGGTTCCAGATCGAGTCGCTCTACAAGTTCAACGCCAAGTTCCGCCCCCGCTGGGAACCCCGCTTCGTCGTCTACGCCGCCTCCCGCGACCTCCCCCGCATCGGTCTCGCCGCCATGCAGGCCGAAGGGTTCGTCAACCTGGCCCTCCCCCGCGTCCTCCGCCGCCGCCCCAGGCCCCCGGCCCCCTGCGCCCACGCCGGACGCAACCACGACCTGAACGAAAGAACCGCCCAGGCGGCCTGACCCACCCCGAACAGCCTGAGCGAGAGCCCCACCACCCGTGCCGAGGGGCTCTCGCTCGGGTCATGAACGGATCGACCGGGGTCAGGCGGCCCGTGCCGCGCCCCCGTCGGTGTCGTCGTCCTCCGGGAGCTTGCACACACGCTCCAGGAAGAAGGCGGCCGCTATGACGCCGATGCCCGCGAGGACGGAGAAGCCGGCGTAGATGGCCTGGTCGCGGCGGGCCGGGACCTCCAGGGACTCCAGCAGGAAGACACCCACACCCCCGTAGATACCGCAGACCAGGGCGGCGACTAGGGCGCTGGCCTGGCCGAAGACGACGGCGCGGGCGGCCATCAGGGGGTCGACCCCCTTGGCGTCCGGCTGCCGCTCCCGCTGGGCCTTGAGTCGGCTGCGGATGGAGAGCGCCGTGGCGGTGAGGACGGCGGCGATCAGGGCCAGGACGATGGGCGCGGCCAGCGGCACGCTGGGCAGGGTGCCCACCGAGTTCCACAGCCGGGCCCCGGCCCAGGACAGCACCCCCGCCACGACGAACACCGTGGCCAGCGTCCTGATGCGCAGCTCTTTCACGATGCCCTTTCGACGAGCCTGGTGGTCCGCGGACACCGGGATCCGCGGGCGTCGGACGGTCGGCCCGAGCGCCGGACCCGGTGGCGTCGGGTGACGATCCCGACCTGGTAGACCTTAACGACTACTCGGGCAGGTGGAGTTCCAGGTCGGCGCGGGGCGACACGCCTTCGCGGGTGAGGCCGTCGAGGAGCCGGGCCACCGGGCCGCGGCCCGCGAGCTGCGCCTCCGGCTCCACGTCGTGCCAGGGCGCGAGGACGAAGGCCCGCTCATGAGCACGCGGGTGCGGCAGGGTGAGCACCGGGTCGTCGGAGACCACGTCGGCGTAGGCCACGATGTCCACGTCCAGGGTGCGGGGCCCCCACCGCTCGTCGCGGACCCGGTGGAAGGCCTCCTCGACGGCCTGGGCGCGCTCCAGGAGGGACGACGGGGGCAGGGTGGTCTTCAGCACGACGACCGCGTTGAAGTACGAGGGCTGGCTGCCGGGCGCCACGCCCCACGGCTCCGTCTCGTACACCGGCGACACGGCCTTGATACGGACACCGGGCGTGTCCTCCAGCGCGTCGATGGCCCCCTGGAGGTTCTCCAGGCGGTTGCCCAGGTTGGAGCCGAGGGAGAGCACGGCGCGCCGCGGGTTCTGGAGGGTGGTGTCGGCCTCGTCCACCCGGCGCACCACGGAGGCGGGCACCGGCTGTACGGTCGGGTCGCTCTGACCCCGGGTGAAGAACGCGGTCATACTCGGCTCCGGGTGATGGTGACGGTCACGTCGTCGAAGGGGACGGTGATCGGGGCGTTCGGCTTGTGGACGCTCACCTCGACCTCCTGGACCCCCTCGTGCCCCAGGCACGCCCGGGCGATGCGCTCGGCGAGGGTCTCGATGAGATTCACCGGCTCGCCCTCGACGATGCCCACGACCTCCTCCGCCACGATCCCGTAGTGCACGGTCTTCGCCAGGTCGTCGTCGGCCGCGGCCGGCCGGGTGTCCAGGCCCAGCGTGAGGTCCACGACGAAGGTCTGGCCCTCCTCGCGTTCGTGCGGGAACACCCCGTGGTACCCGCGGGCCCTCAGGCCGCGCAGCGCGACACGATCCACGCGAATCACTCCTGCAGTCGTCGGTATCGGCCGATGTCTTCCGGGCGCGGTCGGCACACCGGCCACCTCGAATCTACCTGCGGGCACTGACAGCGCCTGCCCGGGGAGCCCGCGCCCACTCCGGGAGGCGAAGGGTTCACCGGGCGATGTCCCGCGGGGAACACGATGGCTCACGGTCCGGGCGCCGCCCATACCCGCCCGCCCGTGTTCCCCGTCACGTCAGGACCCCGGACCGGGCCCCTCCGCTCAGGAGGGCGACTCCTCGCCGTCGTCGTCGGCGGATTCGGTGAGGACGGGAGAGGCGTGGTGCGACCACAGCCGCCAGCCGTCGGCCGTGCGGCGGAACACGTTCGTGGCGACGACCAGCTGTCCGACGAGCGGCCCCGGTTCGTCACTGCCGTCCGGCGCCGGCGCGCCGCTGAGGATGTTCTCCGTGCAGGTCACCAGCGCGGTGTCCCCGGTGACCGAGACATGCACGTCGGTCAGGAAGAACTGGATGTACTCGGTGTTCGCCATGATCAGCGCGTACGACCGCAGCACCTCGCCGCGGCCGGTGAGCACCGGCCAGCCTGGGTGCACGCAGGAGATCACGCCTGTCTCGGCGGGGTCGTGGTACTCCTCGTCCACGCCCAGGTCGGCGGGGTCCAGCCAGAGCGAGGAGAGCGTCTCGAAGTCGCCCTGCTCCATCGCCTCGTAGAAGGACCTGTTGGCGAGTTCCACCTGCTCGACATCGGTGTGGGCCGAACTCACCGCTCCGTGGCTCCTTCGATCGCGCGGGCGACGCGGACGGCGTCGGCGGTGGCGCGCACCTCGTGCACGCGGACGGCCCAGGCGCCCTGCTGCGCGGCGATGGCCGAGACGGCGGCGGTGGCGGCGTCGCGTTCCCGCGCGGGCGGCGGCGAGCCCTCGGGGCCGGCCAGCACCCGTCCGAGGAACCGTTTGCGGGAGGCCGCGACGAGCAGGGGGTGGCCGAGCCCGTGCAGCCGGTCGAGGTGGGCGAGGAGGGCGAGATCGTGCTCGGCGTCCTTGGAGAAGCCGAGACCGGGGTCGACGATGACGCGGTCGGGGGCGACACCGCCCTCCAGAACGGCCTCCACGCGCACGTGCAGTTCGTCCACCACCTCGGAGACGACGTCCTCGTACACGCCCCTGACGTTGCCGCCCTCCAGGAAGCCGCGCCAGTGCATGACCACGAAGGGGGCGCCGGCGTCGGCGACGACCGGGATCATCGCCGGGTCGGCGAGTCCGCCGCTGACGTCGTTGACGAGGGCCGCTCCGGCCGCGAGCGCCTGCTCGGCCACGGAGGCGCGCACGGTGTCCACGGAGACGGTGACGCCTTCGGAGGCCAGGCCCCGTACGACGGGGACGACCCGCCGGAGTTCCTCCGTCTCGTCGACGCGGGTGGCGCCGGGTCGGGTCGACTCCCCGCCCACGTCGACCAGGTCGGCGCCCTCCGCGACCAGTTCCAGGCCGTGCTTGACCGCCGACGTGGTGTCGAACCAGCGGCCGCCGTCGGAGAAGGAGTCCGGGGTGACGTTCACGACGCCCATGACCGCGCAGCGGTCCCACAGGGGCATACCCGCCACCAGGCCGCGCCGGTTCAGCTTGCTCATGCGACAAGCCTAGGGGCTGTCGTCAAACTCCCGCCGGGACCGGTCAGCGGGCCATGATGAGGCTCATCGCCTCGTTCCGCGTGGCGGCGTCCCGCAGCTGCCCGCGCACCGCCGACGTTATGGTCTTGGCGCCGGGCTTGCGGATGCCCCGCATCGACATGCACATGTGCTCGCACTCCACGACCACGATCACTCCACGCGGCTCCAGGATCTCCATCAGCGAGTCGGCGATCTGCGTGGTGAGTCGTTCCTGCACCTGCGGCCGACGGGCGTAGACATCCACGAGACGGGCCAGCTTGGACAGCCCGGTGATCTTCCCGCTGGTCGCCGGGATGTAGCCGACGTGGGCGACGCCCCGGAACGGGACGAGATGGTGCTCGCATGTCGAGTACACCTCGATGTCCTTCACGAGCACCATCTCGTCGTGCCCGATGTCGAACGTCGTGGTCAGCACGTCCTCGGGCTTCTGCCACAGCCCCGCGAAGATCTCCTTGTACGCCCGCGCCACCCGCGCGGGCGTCTCCCTGAGCCCCTCCCGGTCCGGGTCCTCCCCGACCGCGATCAGCAGCTCCCGTACGGCGTTCTCGGCGCGCTTCTCGTCGAACTCGCCGATGGTGCCCTCGCCGTCCAGCGTCACGGGGTCGGTCATGTGGTGCCTCGCTCCTGCAGCCTGTGACGCGTGCGGCTGACGCGTCTGTTTACGGCCATATGACAGTGCCGCGCCCCCCAGGCTAGAACCAGGGGGGCGCGGCATCCATTCCGGGCCTGGTGAGGTGGGAGGCTCCGGGAGCACTGGCTCCCGGTGGCCGGATCTCACCGGGTGGGCGTCAGCTCTCGGGACGCTCCTCGGTGGTCGCCTCGACGGTGGACTTGGCGGTGATCGCCGGCGTCGCGCCGTTGGCGCCGTTCGTCAGTGCGAGTTCCTTGGGGGAGAGCACCGGCGGACGGGTCGAGGGGGTGCGGCGGGAGGAACCGGTCCAGGCGGGCCGGGGCGGGCGCTTGACGACGGGGGCGAAGATCTCGGCGATCTGCTCCTTGCCCAGCGTCTCCTTCTCCAGCAGCTGGAGCACCAGGTTGTCGAGGACGTCGCGGTTCTCGACCAGGATCTCCCAGGCCTCGTTGTGCGCGTTCTCGATGAGCTTCTTGACCTCTTCGTCCACCAGCGCGGCGACCTCTTCCGAGTAGTCGCGCTGGTGAGCCATCTCACGGCCGAGGAACGGCTCGGTGTTGTCGCCGCCGAACTTGATGGCGCCGAGACGCTCGGTCATGCCGTACTGGGTGACCATCGCACGGGCCAGGTTGGTGGCCTTCTCGATGTCGTTCGCGGCGCCGGTGGTCGGGTCGTGGAACACCAGTTCCTCGGCGGCGCGGCCGCCCAGCATGTAGCCGAGCTGGTCGAGCATCTCGTTGCGGGTGGTCGAGTACTTGTCCTCGTCCGGCAGGACCATCGTGTAGCCGAGGGCGCGGCCCCGGGACAGGATGGTGATCTTGTGGACCGGGTCGGAGTTCGGGGAGGCCGCCGCCACCAGGGCGTGGCCGCCCTCGTGGTACGCGGTGATCTTCTTCTCCTTGTCCGACATGATCCGGGTCCGCTTCTGCGGGCCCGCGACCACGCGGTCGATCGCCTCGTCCAGCATCTGGTTGTCGATCAGCTTCTTGTCGCTGCGGGCCGTCAGCAGGGCGGCCTCGTTCAGGACGTTGGAGAGATCGGCACCCGTCATGCCGGGGGTGCGGCGGGCGACGGCGGACAGGTCGACGTCGGGCGCGACCGGCTTGCCCTTCTGGTGGACCTTGAGGATCTCCAGGCGGCCCTGCATGTCCGGGCGGTCGACGGCGATCTGCCGGTCGAAACGGCCGGGGCGCAGCAGTGCCGGGTCGAGGATGTCGGGGCGGTTCGTCGCGGCGATGAGGATCACGCCGCCCTTGACGTCGAAGCCGTCCATCTCGACGAGCAGCTGGTTCAGGGTCTGCTCGCGCTCGTCGTGTCCGCCGCCGAGGCCGGCGCCGCGGTGGCGGCCGACCGCGTCGATCTCGTCGACGAAGACGATCGCGGGGGCGTTCGCCTTGGCCTGCTCGAACAGGTCGCGGACCCGGGAGGCGCCGACACCGACGAACATCTCGACGAAGTCGGAACCGGAGATCGAGTAGAAGGGGACGCCCGCCTCGCCGGCGACGGCGCGCGCGAGGAGCGTCTTGCCGGTGCCGGGCGGGCCGTACAGCAGCACACCCTTGGGGATCTTGGCGCCGACGGCCTGGAACTTGGCGGGCTCCTGGAGGAACTCCTTGATCTCGTGGAGTTCCTCGACGGCCTCGTCCGCACCGGCGACGTCGGCGAACGTGGTCTTCGGGGTGTCCTTGGTGATGAGCTTGGCCTTGGACTTCCCGAAGTTCATCACTCGGGAGCCGCCGCCCTGCATCTGGTTCATCAGGAACAGGAAGACGACGACGATGAGGACGAAGGGGAGCAGGGACAGCAGGATGCCGACGAAAGCGTTCTGCTTGGTCGGGGAGACGGTGTAGCCGTCGGGGATCTGCTTGTTCTGGAACTTGTCCTGCAGGGTGTTGGCGAGGGTCACACCCTGGTCGCCGATGTAGCTCGCCTGGATCTTCGAGCTGTCCTCGATCTTCTCGCCGTCCTTGAGCTGGACCTTGATGGTCTGCTCTTCGCCGGTGGTCAGCTTGGCCTCTCGGACCTTGTTGTCATTGATCGCCTGGACGACCTGGCCGGTGTCCACCGTCTTGTAGCCGCCGGACGAGCCGACGACCTGCATCAACACGACCACGGCAAGGACGGCCAGCACGATCCACATGACTGGCCCACGGAAGTATCGCTTCACGTCCATCCATACGGAGCGGTGCCGCCCCGTCCCTCCTGCCATAGTGAGTTTGATAAAGACTGTTCTTCGGACGGTACCCCAGCATTGTCACCCGAAGCCGCGTAGGACCGATGGCACCCCGTCCTCGCCTGCTCCAACGGCTTGAAACCCGCTGGGGTTCCCGAGCGTCTCAGTAAGACTGCCCCGCGCTCGTCACGAGGGCGTTTCAGCCGCCGTAGACATGGGGCGCGAGCGTACCGACGAACGGGAGGTTGCGGTACTTCTCGGCGTAGTCGAGGCCGTAGCCGACGACGAACTCGTTGGGGATGTCGAAGCCGACCCACTCGACGTCGATGGCGACCTTGGCGGCCTCCGGCTTGCGGAGCAGGGTGCACACCTTGAGCGAGGCGGGCTCGCGGGAGCCGAGGTTGGAGATCAGCCACGACAGGGTCAGGCCGGAGTCGATGATGTCCTCGACGATCAGGACGTGCCTGCCCTTGATGTCGGTGTCGAGGTCCTTGAGGATCCGCACCACACCGGAGGACTGGGTGCCCGCCCCGTAGGAGGACACGGCCATCCAGTCCATGGTGACCGGGGTGGACAGCGCCCGGGCGAGGTCCGCCATGACCATCACCGCGCCCTTGAGGACTCCGACGATGAGCAGGTCCTTGCCCGCGTACTCCGCGTCGATCTTCGCGGCCAGCTCGGCCAGCTTCGCGTCGATCTCTTCCTTGGTGATGAGTACCTGCTTGAGGTCGGCACCCATGTCTTTCGCGTCCACCCGCATCACTTTCGGTCGTCCCAGGGCCGCTGCCGAACGCTTCTTCCTCTGTGGGCCCGGGGCCCGGTCGGGGCCCCTTCGGCGTCCGGTTTCAGCCTTGCCGAATCACCAGTCTGCCACCCTGGCGCTGGGCGACGACCCGGCCGGGGAGATTGATGGCTCCCTGGCCCCGCCATCCGGTGATGAGCCGGTCGATCTCCTCGATGTGGCGGGCGAAGAGGGAACCGGCCGGAGCACCGGCCTCGATGGCGGCGCGGCGCAGGATGCGACGGCGTACGGCGGGGGGCAGCGCGTAGAGCTTGGCGCACTCCAGGAGGCCCGCGGCGTCGCGGACGGAGGCTTCGGCCTGGCGGGCCCAGGTGTCGAGGGCGTCGGCGTCGTCGCGGGAGAGCTGGGCCGTACGGGCGAGGGCTTCGACGACGCCCTTGCCGAGGGCCTTCTCCAGGGCGGGCAGGCCCTCGTGGCGGAGGCGGGAGCGGGTGTAGGCGGGGTCGGTGTTGTGGGGGTCGTCCCAGACGGGGAGGGACTGGACCATGCAGGCCTTGCGTGCGGTCTGGCGGTCGAGTGCGAGGAAGGGGCGGCGGTAGCGGCCGTCGGCCCCCGAGACCGCGGCCATACCGGACAGGGAGCGGATGCCGGATCCCCGGGCGAGGCCGAGCAGCACGGTTTCGGCCTGGTCGTCGCGGGTGTGGCCGAGGAGGACGGCGGCGGCGCCGTGGCGTTCGAGGGCGGCGTCCAGAGCGGCGTAGCGGGCGTCGCGGGCGGCGGCCTCGGGGCCGCCGTCGCGGCCGACGGTGACGGCGACGGACTCGGCCGGGTCGAGGCCGAGTCCGCGCAGGCGCAGGACGACTTCCTCGGCGCGCAGGTCGGAACCCGGCTGCAGTCCGTGGTCGACGGTGATGCCGCCGGCGCGGATGCCGAGCTTGGGAGCCTCGAAGGCGAGGGCGGAGGCGAGGGCCATGGAGTCGGCGCCGCCGGAGCAGGCGACGAGCACGAGCGGCGGGAGCGCGGGCTCGTGCGAGGGGGGCCCGCCGGGGGACGGGGGCTCCTCGGACGCCGCCGGGGCGGGCACGACCTCGGAAGGTACGGCCGAGCGGGGCGTGGACGCCGGTTGTGCGCCGGTCAGAGACAGCGCGCCCGGGGTCGCGAGAGCGGGCGTGCGACGGGTGGTGTTCGTGTTGTGTTCGGTGAGGATGTCATGGAGTACGCGGCGCACCGCCAGGCGTATCGCCGCGACCGCGGGGTGGGGACCCATGTCCGGTTCCCTTCACGAAATTGTCGGGGGGTGAGGCCGAGGTCGGTCACTCAGAGTGTGTAGATGGTGACAGACCCGGGCCGTTCCCCGAGCATCGCACGCCTACCCCTCGCTCACGGTCCCTCGGACGGGTGATTGGAGAGGCGTTCGCCTGCCGTCGGCCGGATTCGTTCACCACGCTCGCGCGCGGCTCACGACTCCGCCTTTCGGTGCACCCGCGCGACCCAGTCCGCCGGTTTGGCGATCTCCGCCTTCGTCGGCAGGGTGTTCGGAGAGGTCCACACCCGGTTGAAACCGTCCATGCCGACCTGCTCGACGACCGCTCGTACGAACCGTTCGCCGTCCCGGTACTGCCGCAGTTTGGCGTCCAGGCCGAGCAGCTTGCGCAGCGCGACGTCCAGTCGTGAGGCGCCCTTCGCGCGCCGCTGCTGGAACTTCTCGCGGATCTCGGAGACGGAGGGGACCACCGCGGGGCCCACGCCGTCCATGACGAAGTCGGCGTGCCCCTCCAGAAGGGACATGACGGCGGTGAGGCGGCCGAGGATCTCGCGCTGGGCGGGGGTCTGCACCAACTCCACGATCGAGTGACCGTCGTCGCCGACCTCTCCCTCGGGACGGCCCCCGGCGAGTGACTGCGCGGCCTCCCGGATGCGTTCCAGGACCGTCATGGGGTCGACCTCGGTCTCCTGCAAGAAAGACTGGATTTCACCCTCGAGGTGGTCGCGCAGCCAGGGGACGGCCGTGAACTGGGTCCGGTGGGTCTCCTCGTGGAGGCAGACCCAGAGGCGGAAGTCATGGGGCTGGACGTCGAGTTCGCGCTCGACGTGGACGATGTTCGGGGCGACCAGCAGGAGCCTGCCGCCGCCGTTCTCGCCCGCGGGCAGTTCGCGGGTAGCCGGGGCGAACGTCTCGTACTGGCCGAGGACCCGGGAGGCCAGGAACGACAGCAGCATGCCGAGTTCGACGCCGGTGACCTTGCCGCCGACGGCGCCCAGCACGGCCCCGCCGGTGGTTCCGCTGCGACGTTCCTGCATCTTCTCCAGCAGCGGTTTGAGCAGCTCCCGGAACCCGGCGACGTTCGCCCGGACCCAGCCCGGGCGGTCGACGACGAGGACGGGTGTGTCGTCGGCCTGGTCGGGGAGCATCCGCGTGAACGCCCGGACGTGCTCCTCCGAGGCCTTCGCGTGCCGGCGCAGCTCGGCGACGATGGCCCTGGCCTCGTCGCGGCTCACCTCGGGGCCCGGCCGTACGAGCCGGGTAGCGGTCGTCACCGCGAGATTCCAGTCGACCATCTCGGCACCACCGATGCGCGTCATGTTGTCAACCGTACGGGAGCGCTGCGGGTTGGGGCAGGCCGCGCGACAGGTGGGGGGCGCCCTGCGTGGGTGGGCAGGCGCAGGAGGGTGGGGGCTGTTCGCGTAGTTCCCCGCGCCCGTTCCAGGACCGCGGCCCGTTCGGGGATTCGCGGTCCTGGGTGGGGTGTGGCCCTTCTCGGGGTCAGCGGCAGCCGCAGTCGGCCAGGGCCGAGGCCGCCGTGTCCAGGGCGGCCTGGGCGGCGTCGCGGTTGGTCGTCTCCGTGGCCATGAAGGCGAAGGCGAGGAGGCGGCCGTCGGCGTCGACGACGGTGCCGGCCAGGGTGTTGACGCCGGTCAGGGTGCCGGTCTTGGCGCGGACGAGCCCGGTGCCGGTGGAGTCGGCGGGGTACCGGGTGCGCAGGGTGCCCGTGAAGCCGGCGACGGGGAGGCCGGTGAGGACCGGGCGGAGTTCGGGGTGGGAGGGGGACGCGGCGGCGGCGAGGAGCGAGGTGAGGAGGGCGGGGGTCAGCCGGTCGCCTCGGCTCAGACCGCTGCCGTCGGCGAAGGCGATGTCGCCGAGGGGGACTTCGAGTTTCTTGAGTTCCTTCCTGATCGCCGCGCCGCCGCCCTCGAAGCTGGCCGGTTCGCCGGAGGCCAGGGCGACCTGGCGGGCCAGGGCCTCGGCGATGTCGTTGTCGCTGTGCGTGAGCATGCGCTCGACGAGGGTGGACAGGGGTGCCGAGGACACGGAGGCGATCTCCTCGGCCTTCCCGGAGGCCGTGACGGGGCCCGCGGCGGAGCTCTTCGTCGTCTTGACGCCTCGCTCCTCCAGGAGGTCGGCGAACGCGCGGGCGGCGTCCGCAGGCGGGTCGAGGCTGCGGTCGGCCGTGCCACTGGTGGAGTCGTCCAGGCGGGCCTCGTCGACCATGAGGGCGGTGACGGGGGCGATGTTGACGTCGCGGCCGATGGCGTGGAGCTCGGGTCCGTCGTAGAGGGAGGTGTCGTAGGTGAGCGTGATCTTCTTCAGATGGCGCTTCGCGAGGGCGGCGGCGGTCCGGTCGGCGAGGGTGCGCAGGCTCGCGTAGCCCCCGGCGTCCTTGTGGGCCGTCAGGGTGGGGTCGCCGCCGCCGACGAGGACGACCTCGTCCGAGTCCGGCTCCAGGACGACCCGGGTCTTGATGCGGTGGTCCGGACCGGCCGCCGAGAGGACCGCCGCGCCCGTGGCGATCTTGGTGGTGGAGGCGGGCGTCAGCGCCTCGTCGGCGCCCTTGCCGTACAGCAGCTCGCCGGTCCTCACGTCGACGACGGCGCCCGCCCGGCGGGGGCCGAGCGCCGGGGCGTCCAGGAGCGGGTCGAGGACGGCGGCGAGGGCGTCGCCGCCGGGCGCGGAGTCCGCGCCGGAGGCGCCGCCGAGGCCGGTCAGCACGGAAGGGGCGCTCGGTGCGGGCTTGGGCGCCCCCTGGGCCGACCCGGACGACCCACCGGCATCACGACCGTGATCTGCGCCACCCTCGTGACCGTGCGATGCGGCCCAGTCGCGCTCGGCCGTACGCTGGCCGGTGGAGTCCCAGGGCCCGGCGGCGAAGACGGCGCCGGCCGAGAGCACCAGCCCCAGGGTGGCCGCACCCGCGGTGAGCTGGAGGTTCGTGAGGTTCTTCGTGCTCCCCATGAGTTGCGAAGAGCGCGCGCCGACGGCGCTCGTGACGCGTACGACACCGGGTTTCACCACCTGTGCGACGCGCGCGGCACCGGGTTTCACGGCGTGCGTCAGCCGCACGACACCCGGTTTCACGGCGCGCGCGACCCGCACCACATGCGGTCTCGCGGCCCGCCAGACCTTCGGCTCGGGCACGACCACCAGCCCCTTTCGCGATCACACACCTGCGTGAGGGACACTTAACCACCAGAACTATGTGTTGATCATGGAGGAGCCACCGGTGGAGTTCGACGTCACGATCGAGATTCCGAAGGGTTCGCGGAACAAGTACGAGGTGGACCACGAGACCGGTCGGATCCGCCTGGACCGTCGGCTCTTCACCTCGACCAGCTACCCGGCCGACTACGGCTTCGTCGAGAACACGCTCGGCGAGGACGGCGACCCGCTGGACGCGCTGGTCATCCTGGAGGAGCCGACCTTCCCCGGCTGCCTCATCAAGTGCCGCGCGATCGGCATGTTCCGGATGACCGACGAGGCCGGCGGCGACGACAAGCTGCTGTGCGTCCCGGCGTCCGACCCGCGTGTGGAGCACCTGCGTGACATCCACCACGTGTCGGAGTTCGACCGCCTGGAGATCCAGCACTTCTTCGAGGTCTACAAGGACCTGGAGCCCGGCAAGTCCGTCGAGGGCGCCGACTGGGTCGGCCGCGCCGACGCCGAGGCCGAGGTCGAGAAGTCGTACAAGCGCTTCAAGGAGCAGGGCGGTCACTGACCTCCCGGCCCTTGCCGGCCGCCGTACCGAACGGGCCGCGTGTCCCCTTGCGGGACGCGTGGCCCGTTCGCGTACCGGTGTGTCATGCCGCGCATACTGAGGGGTACTGGAGCTGTCGTACAGGGAGCACCGCGGAGTGGGAGTGACGGGACGCGAGGACCGCAAGCCGGTGTCGGACGAGGCGGGCAGCGCCTTCGCCGCCGTGAGGGCGGCGGGCCGGTCGGGGCCGGTTCCGGGGATCGACGGCGAGTCGTCGGTGACGTCCGAGTTCGCGATCCCCGCCGGGCTGGACGTGCCGCCGGCCGCCGTGGAGCCGGAGTCGCAGACGACCTCGGAGTTCGCCCTGCCGCGGGGGCTCACGCCGCCCGAGCCGGTGGCCTGGGAGCAGGAGGGGTCGGCGTTCAGTACGCCGCGGACGTATCACGCGAAGCACGCGCCGCCCGCGTTCACACCGCCGGGCGGGATGCCGGCCGTCAGCCTGACCAAGGACGTGCCCTGGCAGGACCGGATGCGGACGATGCTGCGGATGCCGGTGGCCGAGCGGCCCGCGCCGGAGCCGGTGCGGGCGGAGGGCGAGTCGGGGCCCGCCGTGCCGCGTGTGCTCGACCTGACGCTGCGTATCGGGGAGCTGCTGCTCGCCGGCGGTGAGGGCGCGGAGGACGTGGAGGCGGCGATGTTCGCCGTGTGCCGGTCCTACGGTCTGGACCGCTGCGAGCCGACGGTGACCTTCACCCAGTTGTCGGTGACGTATCAGCCGTCGCTCGTGGACGACCCGGTCTCGGCGTCGCGCATCGTCCGGCGCCGGGCCACCGACTACACCCGGCTCGCGTCCGTCTTCCGGCTGGTGGACGATCTCAGCGACCCGGAGAACGTGATCTCGCTGGAGGAGGCGTACCGGCGGCTCGCGGAGATTCGGCGCAACCGGCACCCGTATCCCGGCTGGGTGCTGACGGCCTCCAGCGGGCTGCTGGCGGGCGCCGCGTCCACGCTGGTCGGCGGCGGCGTGGTCGTGTTCGTCGCGGCGGCGCTGGGGGCCATGCTGGGCGACCGGCTGGCGTGGGTGTGCTCGGGGCGGGGGCTGCCGGAGTTCTACCAGTTCCTGGTGGCGGCGATGCCCCCGGCGGCGCTCGGGGTGGCGCTGACCGTGGCCGACGTGGACGTGGAGGCCGCCGCCGTCATCACCGGTGGGCTCTTCGCCCTGCTGCCCGGGCGGGCGCTCGTCGCGGGCGTCCAGGACGGGCTGACCGGCTTCTACATCACCGCCTCCGCCCGGCTGCTGGAGGTCATGTACCTCTTCGTGGGCATCGTGGTGGGGGTGCTGCTCGTCCTGTACTTCGGGGTGAGCCTGGGGGCCCAGCTGAACCCGGACGCGGAGCTGAGCACCGCCGAGCGGCCCGTGCTGCAGCTCGCGGCGTCGATGCTGCTGTCGCTGACCTTCGCGGTCCTGCTCCAGCAGGAACGATCCACCGTGCTGGCGGTGACCCTCAACGGGGGTGTGGCCTGGTCGGTGTACGGGGCGATGCACTACGCGGGCGGGATCTCCCCGGTCGCGTCCACGGCGGTGGCGGCGGGGGTCGTGGGGCTGTTCGGCCAGTTGCTGTCCCGGTACCGGTTCGCGTCGGCGCTGCCCTACACGACGGCGGCGATCGGGCCGCTGCTGCCGGGTTCGGCGACGTACTTCGGGCTGCTGGCGTTCGCGCAGAACGACGTGGACGCGGGGCTGGTGTCACTGACGAAGGCGGCGGCGCTGGCCATGGCGATCGCCATCGGGGTTAATCTGGGGTCGGAGTTGTTCCGGCTGTTCCTGCCGGGGGCGGCCCGGGCGGGGCGCAAGGCCGCGAAGAGGACCAGGGGATTCTGAGCGCCCGACGGCTCGGGGTGGCGCGAAAGCGGCGGCGCCCCTGAGGTGCAGGGGCGCCGCCGAAGCGGAGTGCGTCAGTACTGCGGGTAGTTCTGGCCCTGGCCCTGGTAGCCCTGGTTCTGGTCATGCGGGTACTGGTTGCCCTGCGGGTACTGGCTGCCCTGGGGGTACTGGTTGCCCTGGGGGTACTGCGGGGCGTAGGGCTGCTGTTGGGGCTGCTGGTAGCCGTAGTCCTGGTGGCCGCCGTTGTCGTAACCCTGGTCCGGATAGCCCTGGTGGCCCTGCTGCCCCTGGTGGCCCTGGTTGTCGTGGCCCTGGTGCGGGTCGTACTGCTGCCGGTGCGGGGCCTGGTGGGGGTAGGGCTGGGTCTGGTCGGCGGACGGGATACGGCGGAGCTGGGTCGTCGCGTCGTCCATGACCGGGGCGGCCGGGGGCTGTTCGGGCTGGTTCTTCTTCGCCTTACGGGCCTTCAGCAGCTCGATGATGATCGGGAGCACCGAGATGAGGACGATGAGGATCAGCATCGCCTCGATGTTCTTGCGGACGAAGTCGATCTGGCCGAGCCATGCGCCGAGGAGCGTGACGCCCGCGCCCCAGAGGACGCCGCCGACGACGTTGAAGATCAGGAACGTGCGGTACTTCATGCCGCTGACGCCGGCGATGATCGGCGTGAAGGTGCGCACGATGGGCACGAAGCGGGCCAGGACGAGGGACTTCGGGCCGTGCTTCTCGAAGAACTCGTGGGCCTTGGTGACGTTCTCCTGCTTGAAGAGGCGGGAGTCCGGCCGCTTGAAGAGGGCGGGACCGACCTTCTTGCCGAACATGTAGCCCGCCTGGTCGCCCAGGATCGCCGAGACGCAGATCAGCGCGATGGCCGCCCACAGCGGGAAGTCCAGCACATCGGTCGCGATCAGCATGCCGGCGGTGAACAGCAGCGAGTCACCCGGCAGGAAGAAGCCGATGAGGAGGCCGGACTCGGCGAACACGATCACGAGCAGGCCCCAGATGCCGAACGAGTCGAGCAGGTAATCCGGGTCCAGCCAGCTCGGTCCGAGGGCGATCGTCGTCACGGTTCCGGGCTCCTGGGGGGTGAGAGACAAGTGAGGACCTGTGGGTGAGGACCCACAGGGGTGACCAAAGCTATCAACGCATGGTCACCCCCCTAGGTTCCACTCGCTCGTCCAGGGTGCCCTGTGCCCGCCCTGTGACCAAGCCGTGCGGTCAGGGGCGCGAACGGGCGGCGTTGGCCGCGATCGCCTCCCTGAGGTGCTCGGCGAGCCCCGGGCGCATGGAGTCGTAGAACGCCTTGAACCGCTCGTCGGCGACGTACATCTCGCCGAGGGACCGGTGCATCTCGTAGGGGCATTCGTAGAACCAGCGGCAGATGTGGCGGCGGTGCTCCTCGGCCAGGTCCATCGCGGCCTCGCCGGTCGGCGGTTCGCCTGCGTCCATCAGGGCGTCGTAGCGCGCGCCCCAGTCGGCCACCTCGGCCTGCATGCGTTTCCAGTCGTCCTTGGTGTACGAGGCGGCGCGGCGCTGCGACTCGGCGTACGCCTCCGTGCCGCCCCAGCGCTGTTCGGCCTCGTCGGCGTACTGCTCGGGGTCCTTGTCCCCGAAGACCTCGAACCGCTCCTCGGGCGTGAGGTTGATTCCCATCTTCCGTGCCTCCATGGCGTGCTCCACGGCCGCGGCCATCTTCTGCAGCCTCTCGATCCGGGCGGTCAGCAGCTCGTGCTGGCGGCGCAGGTGGGCCCGCGGGTCCGCCTCCGGGTCGTCGAGCAGGGCCGCGACCTCGTCGAGGGGGAAGCCGAGCTCGCGGTAGAACAGGATCTGCTGGAGCCGGTCGAGGTCGGCGTCGCTGTAACGGCGGTGCCCCGCGTGGGTGCGTTCGCTCGGTACGAGCAGGCCGATCTCGTCGTAGTGGTGCAGTGTGCGCACCGTGATCCCGGCGAATCCGGAGACCTGTCCCACGGTGTGGCTCATGCTCCGCTCCTCCCTTCCGGTTACGCCGTCCAGCCTGGGTCCTCACGTCGCGTGAGGTGCAAGTCCCCCGTACCGGACCTACCGTCGAAGACATGCCACTGCACCGATGGGACACCACGGCCCCCGACGCCGGGCGGGACGACGGCGACCGGCGGCGGATCGCCATGAACCCGTTCTACGGCGCGGCCGACCCGGTCGCCGGCATGACCGAGGCGCCGCCCAGGCACCGGCTGCCGGACGGGCCGCTGACGCCCTCCACGGCGTATCAGCTGGTCCACGACGAACTCATGCTGGACGGCAACGCGCGGCTGAACCTCGCCACCTTCGTCACCACCTGGATGGAGCCGCAGGCCGGCGTCCTGATGGGTGAGTGCCGGGACAAGAACATGATCGACAAGGACGAGTACCCGCGCACGGCCGAGCTGGAGCGGCGCTGTGTGGCGATGCTCGCCGATCTGTGGCACGCGCCGGACCCGGCCACGGCCGTCGGCTGCTCGACCACCGGGTCAAGCGAGGCGTGCATGCTCGCCGGAATGGCCCTCAAACGGCGGTGGGCGCGGCGCAACGCCGACCGGTACCCCTCGGCGGACGCCCGGCCCAATCTGGTGATGGGCGTGAATGTGCAGGTCTGCTGGGAGAAGTTCTGCACCTTCTGGGAGGTGGAGGCCCGGCAGGTGCCGATGGAGGGCGACCGGTTCCACCTCGATCCGGCGGCGGCCGCCGCACTGTGCGACGAGAACACCATCGGGGTGGTGGGCATCCTCGGCTCGACCTTCGACGGGTCCTACGAGCCGATCGCGGAGCTGTGCGCGGCGCTCGACGAGCTGCAGGAGCGCACCGGGCTGGACGTGCCCGTGCATGTCGACGGGGCGTCCGGGGCCATGGTGGCGCCGTTCCTCGACGAGGACCTGGTGTGGGACTTCCGGCTGCCGAGGGTGGCCTCGATCAACACCTCGGGGCACAAGTACGGACTGGTGTATCCCGGCGTGGGCTGGGCGCTGTGGCGGTCGCCCGCCGAGCTGCCGGAGGAGCTGGTGTTCCGGGTGAACTACCTGGGCGGCGACATGCCGACCTTCGCGCTGAACTTCTCCCGGCCGGGCGCCCAGGTCGTCGCGCAGTACTACACCTTCCTGCGGCTGGGCCGCGAGGGGTTCCGGGCGGTGCAGCAGTCCACCCGGGACGTCGCCACCGGGCTCGCGGAGCAGGTGGCCGCCTTCGGTGACTTCCGGCTGCTCACCCGGGGCGACGAGCTGCCGGTGTTCGCCTTCACCACCACCGACGACGTCACCGCGTTCGACGTGTTCGACGTGGCACGGCGGCTGAGCGAGCGGGGCTGGCTGGTGCCGGCGTACACCTTCCCGGAGAACCGGCAGGACCTGTCCGTGCTGCGGGTGGTGTGCCGCAACGGGTTCTCCTCCGATCTCGCCGAGCTGTTCGTGGAGGACCTGGGGCGGCTGCTGCCCGAACTGCGCAAACAGCCGCACCCGTTCACCCGCGACAAGGCCGCCGCGACCGGCTTCCACCACTAGTCGCGCTTTGTCCGGCCGAGCGTCGTCCGGCCGAGCTTCGTCCGGCCGAGCTTCGTCTGATTCCGGGCCCCGCCCCGGGGCTACTCGCTCAGGCGCGCGAACCGCCGTACCGCCAGCGGGAAGAAGACGGCGGTCAGGGCCAGGGACCAGGCCACCGCGAGGAGGCCGGCGTGCTCGGCGGCCCAGGACGTGGCGGTGACGCCCGAGCCGTTGCCGAACAGGTCCCGTACCGCCGTGGCGGTGGCCGAGAGCGGGTTCCACTCGACGGCGGCCCCCAGCCACGACGGCATGGTCTCGGGGGTGGCGAAGGCGTTGGAGAGGAACCCGACGGGCCAGACCAGGATCTGCACGGCCTGCACCATCTCGGGTTTCCCGGCGACCATCGCGAGGTGGATGCCGATCCACAGCATGGCGAAGCGGAAGAGCAGCAGCAGGCCCACGGCCGCGAGGAAGGCCCCGGCGCCGCCGTGGGCCCGCCAGCCGAGCGCGTACCCGACGCCGAGCATCACCGCGAGGTTCAGCGCGGACTGGAGCATGTCGGCGGTCGCACGGCCCACGAGGACCGCGCCGCTCGCCATCGGCATGGACCGGAAGCGGTCGATGACGCCCTTGTTGAGGTCCTGGGTGACGGCGATCATGGTCCCTTCGAGCCCGAACGCCATGGTCAGCGCGAGCATGCCGGGGACCAGGTAGGAGATGTAGTCGCCCTCGATGCCGCGGCCGCCCCCGAAGAGGTAGCCGAACATCAGCAGCATCATCACCGGGAAGACCAGGTTGACCAGGGCCTGGACCGGCTGCCGCGCCCAGTGGGCGAGTTCGCGGCGGGTCATGGTCCAGGAATCGACGAGCGCGTACGTGGTCACGCTGCCTCCTTCACTCGGTGGTGCCCGGCCCGGCCGTCCTCGGTGAGGTGCAGGAAGACCTCGTCGAGGGTCGGGCGGCGCAGGGCGATGTCCTCGGCCTCGATCCCGGCGTCCTCCAGGGCCCGTACGACACCGGCCAGGGCCGTCATGCGGTCGGTGACCGGGGCGCTGAGGCGGCGGCGGTCTGCGTCCACGGAGACGTCGCCCTTCGGGACCGGCAACAGGGCCACGGCGGCGCCGAGTTGGCCGGCGTCGCGCAGGACGACGTCGATACGGTCGCCGCCGGTCAGGCGTTTCAGCTCGTCGGCGGTGCCCTCGGCGACGACACGGCCGCCGTCGACGACCGAGATGCGGTCGGCGAGCTGGTCGGCCTCCTCCAGGTACTGGGTGGTGAGCAGGACCGTCGTCCCGCCGCCGACGAGGGAACGGACGGAGTCCCACACCTCGGCCCGGCCCCGCGGGTCGAGGCCGGTGGTCGGTTCGTCGAGGAAGAGCACCTCCGGTGCGGCGATCAGGGACGCGGCGAGGTCGAGGCGGCGCCGCATGCCGCCGCTGTACTGCTTGACCGGCTTCCGGCCGGTGTCGGTGAGACCGAAGCGCTCCAGGAGCTCGTCGGCGCGTTCGCGCGCGCGGCGGGCGCCCAGGTGGTAGAGGCGGCCGAACATCTCCAGGTTCTGCCGGCCGCCGAGTTCCTCGTCGAGCGCCGCGTGCTGGCCGAGCAGGCCGATGCGGAAGCGCACCTCGCGCGGGTGTGCCACCACGTCGTGCCCGGCCACCCGGACGCGGCCCGCGTCGGGGCGCAGCAGGGTGGACAGGATGCGGACCAGGGTCGTCTTGCCCGCGCCGTTCGGCCCGAGTACTCCCTGCACCGTGCCGGGCGCGACCGCGAGGTCGAGTCCGTCCAGTGCCTTCTTGCCGCCGTACGCCTTGTGTGCGCCTTCGACGGTGATCGCCGTGTCGGCCACTGATCCCCACTCCCTCACTAGTCAAGCTTGACTACATAGCCACGGTAAGACAGTGCCGAGCATTGGTCAAACTTGATTAGCGGGTGTCCTCGGGGTGCCGCTGTCCCGTCGCGTACGGGTTCTCCTGGCCCTCGGTGAGGACGCCGACGAAGGGTTCGCCCTCCCCCGCGAAGGTGTAGGCGCCGCTGCGGATGCGCTCGATGAGACCCCGGGTCCACTCGGCGCCGGCGTCGGCGGAGTGGACCCAGAAGTTCATGATCTCGCCGATGTGGCCGAGCTGCCCGGGGCCGTCCTCGGGGGTGTAGTGGTCGGTGACGGCGTCGCGCCACTCCTGGATGGTCCGCACCCGCTCCTGGAGGAGTCCGAGCACCTCCTCGCGGTCGAGGTCGACCATGAAGCCGAGCGCCGCGGAGAGGACGTCCGGCTTCTGATTGTGGGCGACGAGGGACTCCCGCAGTAGGCCGAGGTACTCCGCGGTGCCCTTCTCCGTGATCTCGTACTCGGTGCGGGGCGGGCCGCCGGCGGTGGAGGGGGCGATCTCGTGCGCGTGCAGCAGTCCCTGTTTCGCCATCTGCTTCAGGGCGTGGTAGATCGAGCCGGGCTTGGCGTTGGACCACTCGTGCGCGCCCCAGTACTCCAGGTCGTTGCGCACCTGGTAGCCGTGGGCCCGCCCGTGCTGGCGCACCGCGCCCAGCACGAGAAGTCGGATCGCTGACATGGGGCCCAGCGTAGGACCCCGCGGGGTCACCCCCGGCTGCCGCCCTGCTCCCTCGCCACCAGCTCGAAGGCGGTCGCGCCGTCCAGCGACTCCCGGATGATGTCGGCGTGGCCGGCGTGCCGGGCCGTCTCGCGGATCAGGTGCAGACACAGCCAGCGCATCGAGAGCGTCTCGTCCGTCGGGTGCCAGGGCGCCGCCGGCAGTTCGAAGGTGTCGTCGAGACTGGGCACCGCGCGGATGAACGCCTCCGTCTCGGCGGCCACCTTCTCGTAGTACGCGAGCTGCTGCTCGACGGTCTCGTCGCCGACGAGGGTGAAGCACTCGTGCCAGTTCGACTCGTCCCGGTGCACCGCCGCGGGCTCGCCCTTGGCTCGGGCGATCCAGCCCTGCTCGACCTCGGCGACATGCTTGACCAGCCCGGCCAGGGACAGCTCGCTCGCGCTCGGCCGGCTGACGGCCTGTTCCCCGGTCAGCCCGAGCAGCGCGCGCCGCAGGCCGCCGCGCTGCTCCGCCAGGAAGGCCAGCAGCGCCCCTCGCTCGTCGCCCTTCGCCTCTGCCTGCACGTGCGTGACCATGACCGGCCGCCTTTCGTCGGGTCCGGGCTCCGCTGAGCCCCTCTGACACCTCCGAAGCTACGGACCCTTGCGGACAGATACGGTCCGCAAGGGCCAGGGGCGGTGCGAGATGCGGCGGACGATCAGCCGGACGGCGTCAGAAGGGGAAGCGGCTGCGGCCGTGCTGGACAGAGATCCACTTCTGGGTGGTGAAGGCGTCCACCGTGGTCTCGCCGCCCAGACGGCCGAGGCCGGAGTGCTTCTCGCCGCCGAACGGGACGAGGGGCTCGTCGTGCACGGTGCCGTCGTTGACGTGGAACATGCCGGTGTCGATCCGCTGGGCGAAGCGCACCCCCCGCTCGACGTCCCCGGTGTGGACGGCGCCGCTGAGGCCGTACGGGGTGTCGTTGACGAGGCGGACGGCCTCCTCCTCCCCGTCGAAGGGGATGAGGAAGGCGATGGGGCCGAAGATCTCCTGCCGGAGGAGGGGGGAGTCGGCGGGGAGGCCGGTGAGGACGCTCGGCTCGACCAGGTTGTCGGTGGTGGTGCCGCGGACGAGCGCCGTGGCGCCCTGGGCGATCGCCTGGTCGACGACGGAGGTCAGGGAGTCGGCCTGCGAGGAGTTGATGACCGGGCCGATCACCGTCCCCGGGTCGCGGGGGTCGCCGGTCTTCAGGGCCTTCACCTTCGCCACGAACTTCTCGGTGAACTCGGCCTGGACCGAACGGTCCACCAGGACGCGGTTCGCGGCCATGCAGACCTGGCCCTGGTGGACGTAGCGCGAGAAGACCGCCGCGTCGACCGCGTAGTCGACGTCCGCGTCGTCAAGCACCACCAGGGCGCTGTTGCCGCCGAGTTCGAGGACCACGCGCTTGAAGTGCGAGGCGGCGACGGTGGCGACATGGCGGCCGACCTTGTCCGAGCCGGTGAAGGAGATGACCTTGGGGATCGGGTGCTCGATGAAGGCGTCGCCGATCTCCGCTATGTCGGTGACGACGACGTTCAGCAGACCGGCCGGCAGGCCCGCCTCCTCCAAGATCCTCGCGACCAGCGTGCCACCGGTGACCGGGGTGTCCTGGTGCGGCTTCAGCACCACGCCGTTGCCGAGGGCGAGGGCCGGGGCGACCGACTTCAGGGAGAGCAGGAACGGGAAGTTGAAGGGGCTGATCACACCCACCACACCGACCGGCACCCGGTAGAGGCGGTTCTCCTTGCCGTCGACCGGCGAGGGAATGATCCTCCCCTCCGGGCGCAGCGCCAGCTGAATCGACTCGCGCAGGAACTCCTTGGCGAGATGCAGCTCGAAGCCCGCCTTGAGGCGGGTCCCGCCGAGTTCTGCGGTGATCACCTCGGCGATCTCCTGCTCGCGCTCCTCGACCACCCGCAGGGCCTTCTCGAACACGGAGCGCCGGGCATGGGCGTTGACCTCGGCCCACTCCCGCTGGGCGGCCCGAGCGGCCCGGTACGCCTCGTCCACCTCGTCGACCGTGGCGATCGTGATCGACGCGAGCTTCTCGCCGTCGTACGGGTTGAAGTCGATGATGTCCCAGGAGCCGGTGCCCGGGCGCCACTCACCGCCGATGTACTGCTGAGCCAGATCGGTGAAGTAGGACGACATGTGATCCCTCAATCCCTTGCGGCCGGGGCGGACACCCGTACGCACACGACAGTGCATGACGATGTGATCACACGTCATCGTACGTCTGTACAGCGGGAGTTGAGAGGCAATTGGGGGACTCGGCGGAGTCCCACCGGTCTCAGGACAGCTGGAGCAGTCCCCGCAGCAGATCGCGGCTCTCCGCCGGGGACGGGCTGTCGTTCTGGAGCTGCTTCATCGCCCGCTCGTACTGGGCGACGTCCTCCCGCTTGTCCAGGTACAGCGCGCTGGTGAGCTGTTCGAGGTAGACGACATCCGAGAGGTCGGACTCCGGGAAGCTGAGAACGGTGAAGGCGCCGCTCTCCCCGGAGTGGCCGCCGAAGCTGAACGGCATGACCTGGAGGCAGACGTTGGGGCGCTCGGAGATCTCGATGAGGTGCTGGAGCTGACCGCGCATCACCTCGCGGTCCCCGTAAGGGCGGCGCAGGGCGGCCTCGTCGAGGACGCAGTGGAATTCGGGGGCCCGCTCGGAGACCAGGTACTTCTGGCGTTCCATACGGACGGCCACCCGCTTGTCGATCTCGGCGTCGCTCGCGTCCTTCATCCCGCGGGCGACGACCGCGTGGGCGTAGGCCTCGGTCTGCAGGAGGCCGTGGACGAACTGCACTTCGTAGGAGCGGATGAGGTGGGCGGCGGCCTCGAGCCCGACGTAGGTGGGGAACCAGCTGGGCAGGACGTCCGAGTAGCTGTGCCACCAGCCCGCGACGTTCGCCTCCTTGGCGAGGGAGAGCAGGGAGGTGCGCTCGGCCTCGTCGGTGACGCCGTAGAGCGTCAACAGGTCCTCCACGTCACGGGTCTTGAAGCTCACCCGGCCGAGCTCCATGCGACTTATCTTCGACTCGGAGGCCCGGATCGAGTACCCGGCCTTCTCCCGGGTGATCCCCTGCGCCTCGCGCAGTCGCCTGAGATGCGAGCCCAGCAGCATCCGCCTCACCACCGACCCGCTCGATTCACCGGCGCCCACGTTCGTCCAGCCTCCCCAACTTCTTCAAGGGCCGCAGTCTGCCACTAAACCACTCCGATCCGCACTCGCCCGGTTACAGAAATGGAAAGTCTTCAACACCTGGGGCGGGTGGGGCGACCCGGGACCGGCCATCAGGGACTCGGCGGACGGCCGAAGGAGGCGTGGAGAGTCGGCGGAGAGCGCCGAGAACCGCGGGCGGACCGCCCGTTGACGCCCGGCATCCGGGAACAAGGTGACGGAAGAAATGCCCAGGAACCGGCACCGCCGGGTCCATTTCAGGCGCGTGCACGTGCATCTGCCCTTGCATCTGCTGTACGCATCGGAAACCATGGTCCCGCGCCACCGCTGCATCGCCACGACCGCGAACACCCGGGAGTGCCTCGCATGGGGACGAATGGATCGACCATGCTCGAACCCTTACGGCAGGGACTTCCGCCTCTCGATCCCGCGACCGTGTCCGGCGCCGCGTCCTGCGCGCTCCCGCCCCGCTACGAAGCGGTGCGCGAGGCCCGGCAGTTCACCCGGTGCACGCTCGACGAGTGGCACATGGGCGAGCGGTATGACGACATCTGTCTCGTGGTCTCGGAACTCGTCACCAACGCCCTGCGACACGGCCTGCCCCCGGCCAGGGGACACTCCCCCGTCCAGGACCCTCCCGTACGGCTGCATCTGATGCGCTGGACGGAGCGGCTGGTGTGCGCGGTGCGCGATCCCAGCGATGACAGCCCCGTCGCACGCGACTCGGACGACTTCTCGGCGGAGTCGGGGCGCGGGTTGTTCCTGGTCGACTCCTTCGCGGACGGCTGGGGATGGCACCCAGTGACCGGCACGCTCAGCGGCAAGGTGGTGTGGGCGATGTTCCGCGTACCGCCGAAGGGCGGCCCCGACTCGGACCGCTGAGGAACCGCGGCATGCTTCCATGCCGCGGTTCTACGCGTGTCACCTCGTCAACCGGCCGCCTGTGAGCAGGCGTTACCGGATCAGGTGGTCGAACTCGCCGTCCTTCACACCCAGCAGCATCGCCTCGATCTCCGCGCGGGTGTAGACGAGCGCCGGCCCGTCCGGGAACCGGGAGTTCCGCACCGCCACGTCACCGCCGGGCAGCCGCGCGAACTCCACGCAGTTCCCCTGCGAGTTGCTGTGCCGGCTCTTCTGCCAGGCCACCGCGTGGAGCTCGGTCAGCTCCGTCGCGGCCATGCCGTTGTACACGTCATCCACGCCGTACACGTCGTGGTCCACAGGTCGCTCCCCGGGGTGGTGCAGTGGTGCGCTCGAAGCGCATTGGCACTGGTGTGGCCGGTGTTGCAGTAGTCAACTGCCCCGGATCATAGCTGCGTTCACGTGCCACTGCATGAGCGGATGCATCTGCGCATGCACGGTCAGATGCACGTGCACGTGGGGTGGTGCCGCGGTTACGGCACCGGGGGCACTTGAGAGACGTGTCCTGGGGCGTTCCTGTTCCCTTTCGCACGTCACGTCTTCACTTCTCCGTACGTGGCGCGGCTCCCGGAGGTTCACGGAGGCCGGTCGACGGCGGGATTCCGGATCGCGGGGATCGGCGGGAAAGGAGCGGCCCCCGGCGAGGTGGTGGGTCCTCGCCGGGGGCCGGGGTGGGGGGTGGCGGTCAGGTGGTGGTCAGCGGGGTGCGCTCACCGTGAGGAATACGGAAGGAGCGCCATCTCCCGGGCGTTCTTGATCGCGCGGGCCAGCCGGCGCTGCTGCTGGGCGGTGATCCGGGTGACCCGGCGGCTGCGGATCTTGCCGCGGTCGGAGATGAACCGGCGCAGCAGGTCGGTGTCCTTGTAGTCGATGTAGGTGATCCCGGCCTGGTCCAGGGGGTTGGGGCGGGACTTGGCGGGCTTCCGCTCGGGTTTGCGGGCCATGGGTCAGACCTCCAGGAAGGTGTCGAAGGGGCGCGGCAGCCGTTCCCAGGCTTCGCGCCCGGCGGCGTACTCGGTGTCGGTGAGCAGGCAGGACTCCAGCAGTCGTTCGAGGCCCTCGCGGTCAAGGCCGGGCGAGGTGAAGACCAGGTGCTGGCAGCGGTCGCCGTGCTCCGGGTGCCAGTCGAGCGCGGCGGCGGCGCGGCGGACCGGGGGGACCATGTCCCAGGCCGCGTCCGGCAGCGAGGCGAGCCAGGGACCGGCCGACTCCACGCACAGGGCGCCGCCGGCGGCGTCCCAGTGCAGCAGGGTGTCCGGGCGTTCGGCCAGCCAGAACCTGCCGCGGCTGCGCGCGGCCGCGCAGCAGAGGTCCTCCAGGGCCGCGTACAGCCGCTCCGGGTGGAAGGGGCGGTGGCGGTGCCAGACGAGGGTGGTGACGCCGTGTTCGTCGGCGTCGGTGGGCAGCAGGGCGCAGGCGGGGTGCTGGGCCGCGGCGGCGGCCTCCACGTCGAAGCCGGCGAACGCTGCCGCGAGCAGGGAACCGGGGGGCGCCGTGGGGGTTGCGGCGCGTCGTGGAGTGCGGGTGCGTCGTGGCCGGTCGCGCGGTTCCCCCCGCCCCTCGGGAACCGGGGGCACCCCCCTGTTCTCGATGGGCACCCGCATGGCCGTGGGGTGGAGTTGGGCCAGGAGCGCCCGGTCCTCGTCGTCCGCCTCCCCGGAGTCGAGCACGGCGAGGACGGGGGCGTACTCCAGCTGGCGGGCGAAGGTGTCGGCGACGGTGCGCTGGTCGGTCGGGGCGGCGGCCAGGCCGGCCTCGGCGAGGTCGTCGCCGTTGCCGAGGTAGGGCAGCAGGAGGCCGGGGTCGACCGC
Source organism: Streptomyces sp. NPDC042364 (assembly GCF_056437585.1). NCBI lineage: Bacteria > Bacillati > Actinomycetota > Actinomycetes > Kitasatosporales > Streptomycetaceae > Streptomyces > Streptomyces sp. NPDC042364. The sequence goes on from NZ_JBWKAJ010000004.1 coordinate 84,234, forward strand.
CGTGATCACCGAGGTCAGCGGCAGCCCGCTCGCCGCGACGACCTCGGCCATGGCCTTGGGCTCGACCGAGTCCCAGAGTTCGACCACCGCGAGGCGGGTGAGGCCCGCCTCGGCGAGGCGCTCCAGTTCGGGGACGAGGTCCTCGCGCAGGGCGCAGCAGGCACAGTCGTTGACGAGCGGGGTCTCGCCGGTGGAGACGGGTCCCGCGGCGTCCCGGATCGTCCGCAGGACCGTGCCGTCGACGGCGGTGGACAGGTCGTGGTGCAGCGCGACGCTGCCCGGGACCCCGGCGAGCAGCGCCTCGACGGCGGCCCGCCGGGCGTCGGCGTGCAGCCCGCCGACGATCGCGACAGACAGCTGGGTCACGTCGGTCAGCCCCGCTTCTTCCCGTACCGCTTCTCGAACTTCTCCACGCGGCCCGCCGTGTCCAGCACGCGCGCGGTGCCCGTGTAGAAGGGGTGGCTGACGTTCGAGATCTCGACGTCGACCACGGGGTACGTGTTGCCGTCCTCCCACTCGATGGTCTTCTCGCTCGTCATCGTCGAGCGGGTGAGGAAGGTGTGGTTCGCGGCGCGGTCCCGGAAGACGACGGGCCCGTACGAGGGGTGGATGTCCTTCTTCATCGTGGTCAGCGCTCCTCTCGGAAGTCGACGTGGCGGCCCGCCATCGGGTCGTACTTGCGCAGCGTCAGCCGGTCCGGGTCGTTCCGGCGGTTCTTGCGGGTGACGTACGTGTAGCCCGTGCCGGCCGTGGACCGGAGCTTGATGACCGGGCGGAGTTCGTTGCGTGCCATGCTGGTATCTTACTGAAAATGAATTCCATTTACATCAGCGACCAGAGAGAGGTGCATCACCCTTGTCCGCGCACTGCATGCTGACCGGCGCCCAGCCCGGGTTCGGCAACCGCATCTCGCACTCCCACCGGCGCACGTCCCGCCGCTTCGACCCGAACATCCAGTCCAAGCGGTACTGGCTGCCGAGCGAGAACCGGTACGTACGGCTCCGGCTGAGCGCGAAGGGGATCAAGACCGTGGACGTCATCGGCGTCGAGGCGGCCGTCGCGCGTATCCGTGCGCGGGGGGTGCGGGTCTGATGGCGAAGAAGAGCAAGATCGCGAAGAACGACAGGCGGCGGGAGATCGTCGCCCGGTACGCCGAGCGGCGCGCCGAGCTGAAGGAGATCATCCGGCGGCCGTCCTCCACGGACGCCGAGCGGCTCGCGGCGCGGCGGGAGTTGGCCCGGCAGCCGCGCGACGCGAGCGCGACGCGCGTCCGCAACCGGGACAGTGTGGACGGCAGGCCGCGCGGATACTTCCGGGCGTTCGGCCTGTCCCGCGTGAGCCTGCGGGAGCAGGCCCACGCCGGGTATCTGCCGGGGGTGCGCAAGTCGTCCTGGTGAGCTGACGGGGGCGCGGGGCCGTCGTACACCGGGCGGGCGTCGTCAGGGGGTTGGGGGTCTCGGAGTTCCCGGCGAACCGGTGGCGTGGGGCTCCTGGTAGCTTGCCGCTGTCGCCGCGGCGACCGGATCCGGCCATACCTTGGGGAGACCTCAGTGACTACGGCGATGACGGCAAGGACCGCGACGAGGGGCACCTCGGCCCGCCGGCGCATGCGTGTCGGGGCCGCGGCCGCCGGGCTGACGGCGGCGCTCGTGCTGACCGGGTGCAGCAGCGACGACAGTGACTCCGAGGCGAAGGAGCCGAAGGCCACCCCGACCTCGACGGGCACGGCAGACGGCGGCACCGACTCCGGTGGTTCCGCCGGCGGCGACGCGAAGCTCCAGGGCAGCTGGCTCGCCACGACGGGCGGCAAGGCGGTCGCCCTCTTCGTGACCGGCGACGAGGCCGCGCTGTTCGTCGTGGGCGGCACGGTGTGCAGCGGCAAGGTCTCCGACGAGGCGAACATGCAGATGATCGAGCTCAAGTGCACCGACGGCAGCAAGGACCGCACCTCGGGCATGGTCGACTCCGTGAACTCCAAGTCCCTCACGGTCACCTGGGAGGGCAAGGTCGGCGAGGAGACCTTCCAGAAGACCGAGGGCGCGCTTCCCTCCGGGCTGCCGACGGATCTGCCGACGGCGGCGTCGGGGTCGTAGGCTTCCGCGCGGGCGGCCCGGCTCGGCAGCCCGACGCGGGCGGCGGGATCGTACCCGTCCTGCTCCGAGGCGTCCGATCATGTGGCGTGCGGGCCGTGGAACCCCCGGGTTCCACGGCCCGTTCGTACCTTCACACCAGCACCGGCTGCGACAGCCACGAACCTCACGGGAACCCCATGCGTACCGCTCCGACCGCCATCGCCGCCGCGCTCCTCGCGGCTCTCACCCTGACCGCCTGCGGCGGGGACGACGGGGATGACACCGGCGACGGGGACCGGACGGCCCCCACCGCCACCACGTCCGGCGGCAGCGGGAAGGGAGCCGCGTGCGTCGCCGCGAAGGCCGCGTTCGAGGTGGGGCCCAGCAGTGCCGCGCCGACCGCCGGCGACGAGGGCGCCGTGCCGGTCACGGTCACCAACAAGAGCGGTGCCCCCTGCACCGTGAAGGGCCTCGCCCGCGTCGAACTGGTCGCCGGCGGGAAGTCCTGGCCGCTCGCGCCGCAGGAGGGGGCGGCCGCGGGCGCCGAACTGACCCTCGCGGAGGGCCAGTCGGTCACCTTCACCATCGCGTATGTGCGCGGGGTCGCCGGTGACGCGCAGCGGAGCGCCGACGTGGAGAAGCTGAGCTTCAGCCTGCCGGGCGAGAACAAGGCCAACACCTACGACTGGCCGGATGCCGAGGTCGCGATCCGGTCGGGCGGCACGCTGGACGCGTCGGTGGGACCGTTCACGCCGGTGGGTGACTGAGCGGGCATCGGCGCGTGGGCCGTGCCCCGCTCATGACGGCAGCCGGGGCCGGGCCCTGACCTGGGCACGGTCGGCCGCCTCGGCGCCCTGCTGCCAGCCGGCGGCATCGCTGACGCCCCGTACGCGGGTGGTGACGGTGTCCGGGAACAGCCGGGTGAACCGTTCCCGGACGGCGACGCCGCGGGCGGCGAGCACGGGCAGGAGGTCCTGTTCCGGGGTGCCGTCGCCCTCCGTCTGCTCGACCTGGGCCTCGGCGGCGGCTGCCAGCCGGTCCCCTATCCGGTGGGCGTAGGCGGCCAGGAAGGACTGCCGGAAGGTCTTGGTCCGTTTGCGGCCGCCCTTGCGCTGGGCCGCCTCCGCCTTCGTCATGGCGGTGGTGGCCTGGACTAGGAGCGAGGTGTAGAGCAGTTCCACGGACTCCAGGTCGGCCTCGAACCCGACGACCGTGGAGAAGCCGAGGGCCTCGTTCCAGACCGCCTCGCATCGGTTCGCGCGGGCGACGGCGTCGAGGAGCACCGCCTTGGCCGTCTCGTACGGCGCGTCCACCCCGATCCGGCAGGCACCGGGCGCGTCCTTCGCGTGCGTACGGGCCGCCAGCAGCGCCTCGTCGATGCTGTGCCGAGCCATCAGCTCCTGCGCCTTCGCGCTGAGCGCCTCCGCCTCCTCGGGGAAGCCGGTGGCCTCCGCCTTGGCGAGGAGGGCGCGGATACGGGTGAGCATCCGGGACTCGGGGTGGTGGGACGCGGGCGCGCCGCCGTCCCGGGGACGGTCCAGGGGTTCGAGGGTGGGCAGCCGCAGGAGGAGCCGGTACAGCTCCAGGGCGGTGGTGGCCCGGGAGAAGCGGTCGCCGCGGGGACCGCTCTCGGACGCGGGTGCGGGTTCGGCGAGGGCCCTGGCCTCGTCGAGCTGGGCCGCCCAGCGGGGGCTCGGGTGCTGCCGTCGTCCACCGCCGGGCGCCTGCCCGTTCCGGTGCCGCTCGCCCCGCTCCTCGCCCCGCTCCTCGCCCCGCTCCTCGTCGTGCTCGTCGACGATGAGGCGTGCGGCCAGTCGTACGTGGGCGTCCTCCAGCTCGCGCCGGACAAGGCGTACGACGTCGGCGGGCTGCCAGCCGCGTCGCCAGGCGCCCGCGACGAACTCCCGGCCGCGCCGGGCGACCTCCGCGTCGGTCGCGGGATCGGCGGCGAGCAGGGAGGCGCCGGTGTCGAGGGCGGCGTCGGTGTCGGCGTAGAGGGCGGCCTCGAAGGCGCGGTCCACCGTGCTGGTCGTACTCACGTGTTCGATCGTGTCATGGCGCGGGCGGGGCGGGGGTGGGGCTGCCCCTACCCCGGGACGCCCTCCAGTGGTCGTGTGCGGGCGGACCCCGGACGGTTCCCTTGGGGGCATGACCAGGACAGAGAGAACGGGCACGCCGGAGGCGTCCGCCGCCGGGGCATCGGCGGCCGTACGGGTGCGGGGGCTGCGGCGGGCGTACGGGGACGTCGTCGCCCTGGACGGGGTGGATCTCGACTTCGCCGCGGGGACCTTCACGGCGGTCATGGGGCCGTCGGGGTCGGGGAAGTCGACGTTGTTGCAGTGCGCGGCGGGACTGGACCGGCCGTCGGGCGGAACGGTGCGGGTCGACGGGGTCGAGCTGGGCGGGCTGAGCGAGCGGCGGCTGACGCTGTTGCGGCGGGACCGGATCGGGTTCGTCTTCCAGGCCTTCAATCTGCTGCCCTCGCTGACCGCCGCCCAGAACGTCGCCCTGCCGCTGCGGCTCGCCGGGCGGCGGCCGCCGCGGGGCGCGGTGCGTGCGGCGCTCGACCGGGTGGGGCTCGCCGAGCGGGCCGCGCACCGTCCGGCCGAGCTGTCCGGCGGGCAGCAGCAGCGGGTGGCGTTGGCGCGGGCGCTGATCACCCGGCCCGCGGTGCTGTTCGGCGACGAGCCGACGGGCGCGCTCGACACCACGGCCGCCCGAGAGGTGCTCGGGCTGCTGCGCGAGCTGGTGTACCGGGAAGGGCAGACCACGGTCATGGTCACGCACGACCCGGTGGCCGCCTCGTACGCGGACCGGGTGGTGTTCCTCGTCGACGGACGGGTGGGCGGAGAGCTGGCCGGTCCGTCGGCGGAGACGGTGGCGGCGCGCCTGGCGGGGCTGGAGCGGGGGTCGGGGGCCGACAGGGCGACCGGGCCCCACGAGTCGGCCGGGGCACGCGAGTCCGCCGGGGCACGCGAGTCGGCCGGACCTGACGGGGCCGCCGGACCTGACGGGGCCGCCGGGGCTGTCCGGCCCACCGGGACGACCGAAGCGCACGAGTCGGCCGGATCCGCCGAATCCGCCGGAACGGCCGGAACGCACAAGCCGGGCCGATCCGCCGAACCCACCGAGACCGCCAGACCACACGGACCCGGAGCCGCCAGAACCGCCGGAACGCCCAAGGCGGGCCGATCTGCCAGACCCGCCGGCACGACCGGAACCCACGAGCCGGGCCGAGCCGCCGAACCCACCGAGACCGTCGGCCAGGCCGGACCCGCCCGGCCAGCCGGGCCAGCCGGGCCAGCCGGGCCAGCGGGGCCAGCCGGGACGGATGGCGCGGCTGGCGGGTCGTGCGAGGGCGCGGGGAGCGGGACGTGTTGAGTCTGGCGTCGCTGCGGGCGCGGTGGGCCGCGCTGGTGGGGTCGTTCGTGGCCGTCGCGCTCGGGGTGGGGGTGGTGGCGGTCATGGGGCTGGGGGTGGCCGCCACCTTGGATCCGCCCGTGCGCGAGCCCGAGCGGTTCGCCTCCTCCCCCGTCGTGGTGGCGGGCATCGACACGCTCACGGTCGAGGTGGAGCGGGGGGACGGTACCGCGCGGGTGTCGAAGAAGCTGGCCCGTCCACACCCTGTGGACGGCCGGCTGCTCGCGGACCTTCGGGAACTGGGGCCGGTGCGGACGGACGGCACGGCGGCGCGGGACGCCGTCGCGGTGGACGCACCCGCCGCGGACGTACGGGCCGTCGTCGGTGATCGGGCCCGGGTGCTGACCGGGGACGACCGCCGACGGGTCGACCCGTCGTACGAGCGGGACGCGGAAGCGCTGGTCGCCGTCAACTCGCTGCTGGGCACGGCCGCCGGGGTCACCGCCTTCGTGTCGGTGTTCGTGACGGCGTCCACCTTCGCCTTCGTCGTGGCCCTGCGCAGAAGGGAGTTCGGACTGCTGCGGATGGCGGGCGCCACACCGGGGCAGGTGCGGCGGCTGCTGCTCGGGGAGGCGCTGGCGGTCGGGGTCGCGGCGTCGGCGGCCGGGTGCGCGCTGGGCACCCGGGGCGCGCCGCTGCTGATCCGGGAGTTGGTGGCGGGCGGGGTGGCGCCGACCTGGTTCGCGCTGCCGGAGTCGGTCGTGTGGCCGTACCACGTCGCCTTCTGGACCGGGGTGTCCGTGGCGTTCGCCGGGGCATGGGTCGCCGCGCGACGCGCCGGACGGATCGGTCCCGTCGAGGCGTTGCGGGAGGCGGCCGTGGACACGGCGGTGCTGCCGCGGTCGCGCCGGGTGATCGGGGTCGTCCTGCTGGCGGCCGGACTGGGACTGACGGCCTGGAAACTGGGCACGGACCCGGCGGAGCTGCTGAAGCGGAAGACGTACACCACCCAGCCGATGCTGCTGATCACCGCGGTCGCGGCCCTCGCGCCGCTGCTCGTCCGCCCCCTCGTGCGGCTGGTGGGCGCTGCGCTGCCCGGCGCCGTCGGTCTGCTGGTCCGCGAGAACGCGGCCACGTCCGTGCGGCGCACCGCCGCGGTCGCGGCACCGGTGCTGGTGACGGTGGCGCTGGCCGGCTCGCTGCTGGGGGCCTCCGCGACGGTGGCCGCGGCGAAGGCGGCGGAGGCGGAGGCCCGGACGCGGGCCGACTTCGTGGTGACGGGCACACCGGACGAGCTGCGCCGGTGGGGCGGACGAGCCGAGCGGGACGGGGCGAGCGCGGCCCGGGCGCGGACGCCGGTCGGGCCGGGCGCGTCGGCCGTGTCCCCGTCGGCCTCCACCGCCGTGTACGTGAAGGAGGAGGAGACCGCGCTCGTACGGTCGGACGCACGGGCGGTGACGGATGTGGCGGCGTTCGCGGCGGTGTCGCGACTGCCGGTGGTCGCCGGTGACGTACGGGACCTCGATGACCGCTCCATCGTCGTGAACGAGGAGTGGGAGCGGCCCGAGGTGGGCCGGTCGGTGCGGGTCTGGCTCGGCGACGGGCGGCCCGTACGACTGCGCATCGTGGCGGTGCTCGCGCGCGGGACCGGCGACAACGGGGCCTACGTGACCACCGCGAACGCGGGCGGCGCCGGGGTGGACCGGATCGAGATACGGGTCCGGGGCGGCGCGGACCGGGAGGCGGTCGGGGCCGCCCTGCGGAAGTCCGGGACCGCAGGGCGGGTGTGGTCCGCCGGGGAGTGGCTGGAGGCCAACCGGCCGGGGAGCGGGGCCCAGACCCGGCTCGGACTCTTCGTGGTGCTGGGGATCGCCCTCGTGTACGCGGGGATCTCGCTGGCCGGGACGCTGCTCATGGCCACGTCGGCGCGGGGGGCCGAGCTGCGGTCGTTGCGGCTGGCGGGGGCCACGCGGGGGCAGGTCCGGGTGGTGGTGGCGGGCGAGGCGCTGGTCGCGGTGACGGTGGGGGCCGTACTCGGGACGGCGGTCTCGGCGGTCAATCTGGCGGGGCTGGTGGGGGCGTTGGGGGTGCTGGGGGCGCCGCTGGGGTTCTGACCGGGCGCCTCTCGGACGGCGGGCGGGGAGGCCGGGAGACGGACCACGGGGTGTCAACTTCGAGTTGACACCCCCCTCGTGTCAACTTACGGTTGACACATGACGACGAACCCGCGAGTCACGGCATCCGTGCGTCTCGACGACCTCATCGACGCCATCAAGAAGGTCCACCCGGAACCGCTCGAACAGCTCCAGGACGCGGTGATCGCCGCGGACCACCTCGGTGACGTGGCCGACCATCTGATCGGCCACTTCGTGGACCAGGCACGGCGTTCCGGCGCGTCCTGGACCGAGATCGGCAAGAGCATGGGGGTGACCCGGCAGGCGGCGCAGAAGCGGTTCGTGCCGAAGGCCGAGGCCGACCTCGATCCCAACGCGGGCTTCGCCCGCTACACCCCGCGGGCCCGCAACGTGGTCATGGTGGCGCACAGCGAGGCCAAGGCCGCAGGGAACCCCGAGGGCCTGCCGGCCCATCTCGTCCTCGGCCTCCTCGCCGAGCCGGAGGGGCTCGCGGCCAAGGCAATCGTCGCGCAAGGGGTCTCGCCGGAGGCGGTGCGGGAGGCGGCGACGGCCCTGCTGCCGCCGGCCGCGGACGAGGTTCCCGAGCTGATCCCCTACGGCTCCGACGCCAAGAAGGTCCTCGAACTCACGTTCCGCGAGGCGCTGCGGCTGGGTCACAACTACGTCGGCACCGAGCACATCCTCCTCGCGCTCCTGGAGTTCGAGAACGGGGAGGGCGTCCTGAGCGGGCTGGGCATCACCAAGGCGGCGACGGAGGAGGACGTGGCACGGGCGCTGCGGGCGGTGACCGAGGGGAAGGGGTAGGGGGCAGGGGTCCGCGTTCGGGTGCGGGTGGGTGGGGTGGAAGGACGGGCCGCCTGCCCGTTCCTACAGGGGCGCCGGGAACTGCGCTAGAAACCCCCACCCGCACCCGCACCCGCACCCGCACCCGCACCCCCGAGTTCTCCCGGCGCGTCATTGTCAGACCCCCCTGCGACACTCACCCTCATGACCGACCGGTGGGCTCTCGCACCGACCGAGGACGGCGGCGCCGAAGTCGCCCCCCTCGGAGCGGACGGGCTGCCCGCGGGGCCCGTGACGCGGGAGCCGGACCTCGCGCAGGCCGTGCGGCGGCGGGAGCCGGAGGTCGGGCGGTGGGTCTGGCGGGCCACCGCCGAGATCTACCCGCGGCTGCTCGCCGACGGCGTCCGCGTCGAGCGGTGCTACGACGTCGAGGACGCCGAGACCCTGCTCCTCGGCCACGAGGGCCGCCTCGGCGAACCCCGCTCGGCGGCCGCCGCCCTGGCCCGCCTCCGCCACACCCCGGTCCCTCCGGACCCGCCCCTCCGCTCCGCCGAACCGGGCGCCCAGCCGTCCCTCTTCGAGCCCCGCCCGGCCCACGTCCCCCTCACCGACCTGATCGAGGTCTACGCCGACCAGCAGCGACGGCACGACGCCACCGCCCACCCGGAGCGGATGCGGCTGCTGACCGCCGCGGAGTCGGCCGGCATGCTCGTCGCCGCCGAGATGAACCGCGCCGGACTGCCCTGGCGGGCGGACGTCCACCGCCGGGTCCTGCACGAACTGCTCGGCGAGCGGTACGCGGGCGGCGGCGAGCCGCGCCGGCTGGCCGAGCTCGCCGACGAGGTGTCGCAGGCGTTCGGCCGCCGGGTGCGGCCCGATCTGCCGGCCGATGTCGTCAGGGCGTTCGGGCAGGCGGGGATCCGGGTCCGCTCCACCCGGCGCTGGGAGATCGAGTCCCTCGACCACCCCGCCGTGAAGCCGCTCCTGGAGTACAAGCGGCTGTACCGCATCTGGGTGGCGCACGGCTGGTCCTGGCTCCAGGACTGGGTCCGGGACGGCCGCTTCCGCCCGGAGTTCCTCGCCCACGGCACCGTCACCGGCCGGTGGGTCACCAACGGCGGGGGCGCGCTCCAGATCCCGAAGGTGATCCGCCGGGCCTGTGTCGCCGACCCCGGCTGGCGCCTCGTCGTCGCCGACGCCGACCAGATGGAACCCCGGGTCCTCGCCGCGATCTCCCGCGACCCGGGGCTCATGGAGGTCGCCGGGCGGGAGACCGACCTCTACCAGGCCGTCTCCGACCGGGCCTTCGCCGGCGACCGCGCCCAGGCCAAGCTCGCCGTCCTCGGTGCCGTGTACGGGCAGACGTCCGGGGACGGCCTCAAGAACCTCGCCGCGCTGCGCCGCCGCTTCCCCAGGGCCGTCCAGTACGTCGACGACGCGGCCCGCGCGGGTGAGGAGGGCCGGCTGGTGCGGACCTGGCTGGGGCGTACGTGCCCGCCGGCGGCCGGGGCCTCCGACGCGGCGGGCGAGGAGGCGGGCATCCCCCAGGCCGACGCCGGGTCCGACGGCGGCGACCAGGAGCAGACCACCGAGTGGGTGCCCGGGTACGCCTCCACCAACTCCCGAGCCCGCGGCCGCTTCGCCCGTAACTTCGTCGTCCAGGGCAGCGCCGCCGACTGGACGCTGCTCCTCCTCGCGGCGCTCCGCCGCGGCCTCGCCGGTATGGCCGCCGAGCTGGTCTTCTTCCAGCACGACGAGGTGATCGTGCACTGCCCCGCCGAGGAGGCGGACACGGTGGTGGCCGCCATCCGGGAGGCGTCGGAGCTGTCGGGACGGCTGACGTTCGGGGAGACACCGGTGCGGTTCCCGTTCACCACGGCGGTGGTGGAGTGCTATGCCGACGCCAAATGACCGCGGGCGGCGGGAGAACGCGCCGGCCGGGGCCCCGGCCCCTCAGTCCCCCGCCAGCAGACGGCGGAGTTCACCCGTCACCGTCGAGTCCGTGCCGTCCAGGACGGCCAGGGCGCGGCGCCATGCGCCCCGCGCCTCCTCGGTGCGCCCGCCGGCCGCCAGCAGCAGCCCCCGCTGGTGCCGGGCGAGCCCGACCGTGTACTTGTCGGCGCGGCGGTCGGCGAAGTCGAGCAGGACCGCGCACTCGCGGTCCGCCCGGTCGACCTGCCCCAGCTCCCGCAGGGCCCGGACCAGACCGAGCCGTGTCTTGGACTCGCCCTGCCAGTCCTCGTCGTCGCCGAGGACGCGCAGGCTCTGCTCGAAACTGCGGACGGCGGCGGCCGGTTCCCCGAGCCGGAGGTGGGCGTAGCCGATGTTGCAGTGCGCGGTGTGCCGTACGACGACGCTGTCGGCGATCTCGCCGAGCGCCAGGCTCCGCTCGTGGTGGGCGATGGCGGCCCGCGCGTCGGTGTGTTTGACCAGGTTGCCGAGATGGCTGAAGGTGACGGCCTCGCCGTACGGGTCGCCGAGCTGCCGGGACAGCTCCAGGCTCTCCCGGAGGGCCTCCTCGCTCTCCTCGTACCGGCCGAGGCTCTCCAGCACAAGACCCCGGTTGTTGAGGCACCTCCGCACGCACGACACGACCCCGAGCTTCCGCCACAGCGTCAGACCCTGGTCGTTGAGGTCGAGCGCGTCCGAGGCACGGCCGCACATGAAGTGCAGCCCGGCCCGGTCGGTCAGCGCGAACGCCTCCGCCTCGTCGTCCCCCAGCGACCGCGCCACGTCGAGGGCGTACCCCCCGAGCACATCCAGCTCGGCGAGGCGGCCGCCCCGGTGCAGGTACGGGAAGAGATGGCGGACGAGGGCGGGCGCGTACGCCGCCGTCCCTCCGTCGTCGCCGGGCGCCCGGGAACAGCGCGCCACGAGGGCGACGATATTGGGGAGTTCACGGTCGCCCCAGGCGAAGGCCTCCTCGGCGGAGGCGAAGGGTTCCGTGGCGGTGGCCGCCGGTTCCGTCGGGGTCGTACGGAGCCGTTCGTCGCGTTCGTGGCCCGGCGGGAGCAGTACCAGCAGGCTCTGCCGTGCGCGGGCGGCGTACCAGCGGAGGGCTTCGGCGATCTCGCCCCCCGCGGTCGGGTCGGTCGCCGCGCCGGTCACCCTGCTCCGGGCCGTGTCGGCGAGTTCGCGGGCGAAGTGGCGGACGAGGTCGTGGGGGACGTAGCGGCCGTACGTCGTCTCCTCCAGGAGGGCGACGTCGACGAGGCGGTCGAGGGCGGCCTCGGCGCGGCGTTCGCCGCTGCCGATGAGGCGGGCGAGAAGGGGGACACCGTAGGCGGGCAGATCGAGGGCGCCGATGAGGCGGAGGGCTAGGGCGGCGTCGCGGTCGGCCTCGCGGTCGGAGGCGCGCAGCGCCTCGTGGGCGACGGCGAGGGAGCGGCGGACGCTCAGGTCGTCGTACTCCAGGTGGTGCAAACGGCTCTCGGTGGCCGCCAGTTGGCCCGCGAGGGCGTCCGGGGTGAGCGCGCGCCGGGCGGCGAGGCGGGCCGCGACGACACGGAGGGCGAGGGGGAGCCGTCCGGTGAGTTCGACGAGGGGGTGCGCGGCGTCGAGTCCGGCGGCGCGTCCGGACGCGGCCCGCAGCAGCTCGGCGCTCTCGTCGTCGGACAGCGGGGCGAGCGGGAAGCGGTGGGCGCCGTCCAGCGCGGTGAGCGGCGAACGGCTCGTGACGATCACCGCGCACCCGGCACCGGCCGGCAGCAGCGGGCGTACCTGCGCGGCGTGCGCGGCATCGTCCAGCACCATCAGCGTGCGGGTCGGCGCGAGCGTCGAGCGGAGCAACGCGGCCGCCGCGTCCGGGTGTTCGGGGATGCGGCGCGGGTCGGTGCCGAGGTCGCGGAGGAGCGCGGCGAGGGCCTGGGCGGGGGTGAGGGGGGTCATGCCCGGGGTCGCGCCGTGCAGGTTGATGTACAGCTGGCCGTCCGGGAAGCGGTCGGCCAGTTCGTGGGCGAGGTGGAGGGCGAGGGCGCTCTTGCCCACACCGGCCATACCGCTGATCACGACGGGTTCCGCGGACGCGGGGCGCCGGGGAGCGCGGAAGGGCGTGGGGCCGCCCGGCGGACGCGGACCGTGGGCGGCGGGCGGCGCGGCTTCCCACGGCCCGTGTCCCTCCGTCGGCGGGTCCACGGCGAGTACCTCGCACAGCTCGGCCAGGACCTGCTGACGTCCCGTGAAGTGGGCGGGTGGCGGCGGTAGTTGAGCGGGGCGCGGGGGCTCGGGCGCGGTCGGGACGCCGGCCGCCGGCCCCGGGGGCTTGTCCTCGCCTTCCCGGAGGACCTCCAGATGGGCCTCGCGTACGGCGGAGCCGGGGTCGACGCCGAGTTCGTCACGGAGACGGTCCCGGAGGTCACGGTGCACGGCGAGGGCCTCGGCCTGGCGGCCGGTGCGGTGCAGCACGAGCATGAGGAGGCGGTGGAACGACTCACGCAGGGGGTGCTCGGCGACCAGGGCGGCGAGTTCGGGGGCCAGGGCGGTGAGGGCGTGCGCTCCCCCGGGGCGCGCGGGGCCGTCGGAGCCGCCGCCCGCGAGGTGCAGTTCGGCGTCGTAGCGGCGTTCGAGGAGGAGCAGTCGGGCCTCCTCCAGACGCTGGACGAAGGCATGCGCGCCGAAGTCCCCGGCGGGCAGGCCGCCGAGGGGTGTGCCGCGCCACAGGGAGAGCGCGGCGGTGGCCTCGCTGACGGTGCGGGCCCAGTCGCGGGCCGCGTGCGCGGCGCGCGCGGCGGCGGCGCGCGCTTCGAAGACACGGACGTCCAACTCGCCCTCGTCGACCCGCAGGAGATAGCCCGGCGGCACGGCGCGCAGCCGCTCGGGGTCGTCGAGGAGCCTGCGCAGCCGGGTCACATGGTTCTGCAGGGATGCCTGGGCGGACGGCGGCGGCGTCCCGTCCCACAGCACGTCCTTCAGCGCGTCGACGGAGACGACACGGCCCGGTTCGAGAAGCAGGGCGACGAAGAGGGCGCGCACCTTCCCGCTGCCGACGGGGCGTGCGGCACGGGTGTACCGCTCGTCGGGGCGGGCGTCATGGTCGCCCGCGGGATCGCCGTCCTGGCCGGGGTCGGCCGGTGCGTCACGGTGGACGTCGCCGAGGGTGCCGGAGGCGTCGTACAGCACCGGCGGACCCAGCAGTCCGAACCGCAGCCCGTCCCGCATAGCGTCCGTCCGCTGCCTTCCCGCGCCGTCGTACCGGACCGCGCCCCCCGGCGACTCGCGTCGGCCTGTGCCGACTCTTCCACGGCTCCCGTACGGTCCCGGTGGGACCGTTGGGCACATGTTAGCGATCCGTTGGCGGAACCTGATGTGATCACTTCATCGGAACCGGCGCCGACGGCGCACGCGGACGACGCGTAGCTCGGGGGAGCGCCGCCGCCGCTGCCGGGTCCGGAAACGCGCGGTTGCCCCGGTCGGGGGAGGTGAACGACCGGGGCACTCGTGTGTGTGCGCGTGCCGGGCGCGTTTCCGCGCGTGCCGGGTGCGCCCGCCGGCCGGACGGGTGCCTGAGCTACAGGACGGCCACCGGGGGCTGCAGGACGGCCGCCGGGGCTACAGGACGGGTGGGCGGCCGAGCCGGGTGAGGCGCCAAACGGTGCGCCAGCGCATGGGCCGGCGCTCGCCGCCCGACTCGCGCCAGCCCTCGACGAACCCGCCGAACCACGCGCGCAGTCCGCCCGCGGAGCGGGTCCGCAGCAGGGTGATGAGCACCCACACCCCCAGGTGGACGGGAATGAGGAGCAGCGGGAGCCGTCGACGGGCCAGCCAGACGCGGTTGCGGGCGTTGACGCGGTAGTAGATGGCGTGCCGCGCGGGCGAGGTCTTCGGGTGCTGGAGGAGCAGTTCGGGGGCGTAGCGCACGGTCCAGCCGGCGTCGATCGCCCGCCACGCCAGGTCGGTCTCCTCGTGCGCGAAGAAGAACTCGGCGGCCCAGTCTCCCGTTTCACGGAGCATGGCCATGGAGAGTGCGTGTCCGCCGCCGAGGAAGCCGGTGACCGGGCCGCCCCGCAGGGGGTCCTTGGCCCCGACCCTCGGGACATGCCGCCGCTGGGTCTCGCCGTTCTCGTCGGCGATACGGAAACCGACGATGCCGAGACGGGGTTCGGCGACGTACAGGTCCCGTACCCGGCGCAGCACGTCGGCGTCGACGAGCAGTCCGTCGTCGTCCAGTTCGACGACGATGTCGACGTCCCCGAACTCGCGGAGCCGCTGGATGGCCACGTTCCGGCCGCCGGGGCAGCCGAGGTTCTCGTCCACCTCGATCGGTGTGACCTCGCCGGGGAGGCCGAGCCGCTCGGCGAACTCCGGTAGCGGGCATCCGTTGCCCACGACGACGATGCGTGCCGGTGCCAGGTCCTGCTTGGCCACGGACGCGAGCAACGCGTCCACTTCAGCGGGCCTGTTCCCCATCGTCACCACGGCGACGGCGACCCGAGGCCCCTCCTCCGCGTCCGCCACGACACCAACCCCATCCCGTCGACCGACCATCCGAGACAGCCGACGAGCCCCCGCAACCGACCGACTGATTACCGCCGGATGCTAGCCGTTCATGTCCACGACTTCTCACGGACGCCCCAAGTACGCGCTTGCCGGGGCCGGATGCCTGGCAGGGGGAGCCGGTTCCCTCGGGCCTAGGGTGCTACCTCCTCCCGGTGCCGCCCCGCCGCTCCTCCCTCCGCCGCACGAACTTCAGTCCCGACCAGTCCTCACCGAGGGCGGCGACCTTCACGTCGACGACGCCCAGCGGGAGGAAGAGGTCGCGCAGGCCGTTCTCGGTGATGTCGCTGGTGTGGCCGGCCGCCCTGCGGGGCCAGGCGATCCAGAGCATGGCCGCATCGGCGAGGTCCGCGACCAACGCAGGTCCTTCGACGGCGAGTTCGCCGTACGCCCGGTAGAACGCCACGACGACATCGGCGCCCCGCGGCCCGCCCTCGCCGACCTCGCACCCCTCCGGCAGCCCGGGGATCTCCCACCCGCCCGGCGCGTGCAGCAGCCGCACCCGCTGCCCCGCCCTGACCCCGATCTTCCTCGCGAGCGGCGTACCGGAGTACCCGCCCCCGCCCCCGCCCCCGCCCCCGCCCGAACCTCCACCCATGCCCGACCTCCGAGGTATGACGGACGCACCTACCCTTCCGGCATGACAGAACCGCGGCAACGACACAACCGGGGCGGGCCGGACGGGCGTGCCGAGAGCCCCGGACGGACGGCGAGCGCGATCGGCGCGGAGAGCACGATCGGCGCGGAGAGCACGATCGGCGCGGCGAGCACGATCGGCGCGGCGAGCACGATCGGCGCGGCGAGCACGATCGGCGCGGAGAGCACGATCGGCGCGGAGAGCACGATCGGCGCGGCGAGCGCGATCGGCGCGGAGAGGTGAGGGCGAGCCGCCGCGAGACGAGACCGGGCGACGGTCACACGGAAGCGGATGCCACCGTCCGGAAAGGCCCGGCCAAGCGCCCCACGGAAGCCCGCGCCACCGGTCAGAACGACACGGCCGAGCGCCGCGCCGAAGCCCGCGCCACCGACCAAGAAGACACAGCCGAGCGCCACGCGGACACCGTTGCCGCCGGCCGGGGAGGCGCGGTCACTGGTCGGGCGGAGGGCGGCGGCGACCCGGGCAGGCTCGTCCGGCGGTATGTGACGCCCCGCTCCCACCCGCGGAGCAGCGGCCGTTACGCCGAGCTGGGGAGCGGCCGTTTCCTCCGGTTCGAGGGAGCCACCCGCAGGCGGTTCCTGCGCCGCATGCTCGTCGACGCCGCCTCGATCACGGACGCCGAGTTGCGCGCCCTGCTCTCGTCCGGCTGGCGCCACCAGCTCGTGGCGGCATGGTTGATCGGCGTCTCCCGGCGCGCCTCGTACCGCTCCCGGGTCAAAGACCTGCTGCTGGACGACGAGAAGGCGTACGCGGGAGGTGGCCTCTGCTTCGCCCTGGCGCGTCTCGGCGCGGAGGAGGACGCCGAGATCCTCACCGTCTACCTGAACCGCACCCTGCCCCGTACCGACCTCCACCATGCGCAGCCCACCGCCCTGGGGGCGCTCCTGCGCCTCGACAGCCGCCTCGGCACGGCGCACGCGGCGCCCTTCACCGCGCCCGACGGCCCCTACGAGCGCTGGCTTCGGACCGCGATCCACGAGTCGGCACGCCACGCGTACTCCCCCGCCCGGGAGCACGCCCACATGAACGAAGTCTGCGACTTCGCCGACGGCTGGTCACTGCCGGTGAAGCGGGCCGGGGGCACCGCCCTGCCCTGACTGCGCGCGGTGGCCTAGTTGTGCGTGGTCAGGCCCGGCTTCCAGTCCTGGACGAGGAGGCCGAGCAGGACCTCGTCGAGGAACTCGCCCATCACCCAGGCCGAGGAGCGCAGTACGCCCTCGCGGACGAAGCCGTTGCGCTCGGCGGAGCGGAGCATCGCGGTGTTGTCCGACAGCGTCTCGATCTGGAGCCGGTGCAGTCCGCGCACGACGAACCCGTAGTGGCACAGCACCGCGACGACGTCGGTGCCGTAGCCCTTGCCTCGGCAGGACGGCAGCAGCCCCAGCCCTATGTGGGCGCAGCGGTTGTGGTTGTCGATGCCCCAGAGCGTCGCGGTGCCGACCAGGGTGTCGCCCGCCAGCTCCACCACGGAGAACTGGACGCGTCCTTCGTTCGTGTCGTCCCCCACGAGCCGCGGGTCCTTGGAGCCGGGCGTGATCGGCCGCCACGGCCCGCCCTCGGCCCGCGCGGCGTTGACCACGTCGTCGTAGAGCTCGGTCCGCAGGACCGGGATGTCGTCGTCGTACCGGGCCCTGAGCCCGACCTTGGTCCCCTTCAGCACGCAGGCTTCCTATCGGACCGCTCCGGTCGGCGGCAAACCGTTTGGCGATCCCCCGCGCCCACCGGGGCGTCGGCGTCGCATGGCGCCTCGCCCTCCTTCGGTCCTCGCATGGCCGCCGGTACGGGGGCGCGCGGGCCCTTACGCGCGGCAACCGCGCGCACGAGCCGCTTCCCCGAGGTCACTCCCCCGGCGTCCGTTCACGCCCGAAGAGGATTCGCCCGGACCGCTGCCATCAGGTACCAGGCCGTCGCCCCGGTGTGCCGGTAGGGGTAGTAGCCGAAGCCGAATCCCGTGTCGAGGGGGCTGCTGGCGGAGACGATCCCCGAGCGTTCGGGGAGCGGGCGGCCGCCGATGGTCTGGGCCGTGCCGAGGTGGTCCTGAGCGCGTTCGAGGGAGCCGAGCAGGCGCCGGGCGCGGTACTCGTCCCCGCGCGCCCCCCGGTCACGGAAGGCGAGCGCCAGATGGGCGGTTCCCTCGAACCACACGCCGTTGCGGTCCGGCTTCGGCTGGAACTCGGCGATCGGCTTGTCCTCGTCGGCGACGAGGCTCGCGGAGCTGAACGAGACGCCCTCGTACGACTGCCCAGGGGGCACCGTGCTGTTGGGCCGCCCGGAGTGGTCCAGGACGGCCAGTTCGGCGGCCGCCCAGTCCAGGGACCGGGCGTGGCGGCGCGAGTCGAGCGCGAGGTGGGTCCAGGTCTGCGTGTCCTCGGGGATGGGCGACTTGTTGACGGTGACCCCGTCGTTGGTGCCCGTGTAGAAGTAGCCGCCCGCCGGTTCCCACATCCGCCGCACGAACGCCTCCGCCCGCGCCGCGCGCTCCCGCCACACCCGGTCGCCGGTGAGCCGGGCGAGCCGCCCGAACAGGCAGACGAGGTCCGTGTTGTGCTCGGTCGACGTGAACGGCAGCTTCTCGTTCGCCCCGTTCACACCGAACTTGTAGCCGCCGAGGGGCTCGTCCGTACGACCGGTCCGCTCGATCCACTCACCGATCCGCACCGCCGCCGCGAGGAACCGCCGGTCCCGCGTCCGCCGGGCCAGCGCGCTCAGCGCGATCCCGGCCCACGCCATGTCCCCGACGGCCGTCCCCGTGAAGCCGAACTGCGTGCCGACGTTCGCGGTCCCGTCCGCCCGTACGAACCCGTCCGGCTGCGGCGCCCCGTCGAAGAAGACGTACGGCCCCACGTTGTACGCCTGGCGCAGCCGGCCGTCGTCGTACGCCGGATCGTGCTCCTGGGCGTAGATCAGCGCGTCCCCGAGCGCGGTGGCCCGCGCCTCGCCGTCCCGCGTGCGCATCGCCAGGTGGGCCAGGATCGCCAGCGCGTTGTCGTACGTGAACGCCGTGCTGAACAGGTTCGCCTGGTCGGTGTAGCTCTGCGTCAGCCGGATCTCGCCGTGGTCCGGGTAGGCGTCCATGGCGGCGGCGAGGAATGCGTGCGCCCGGCGCCGCGCCGGCGCCCCGGAAGCCCCTGCGGCCCCGTGGACCCCATGGCCGACCGGAACCCCGGCGGCCCCGGCGGCCGTCCCGGACGCCGCATGGGCCGTACCGGAGAGGCCGGTCGCGGTGAGCGCCGCCACGCCGAAGCCGAGCAGCGTACGACGGCTGGGTGTCGGACCTGGTCTGCCGGTCATGGTTCTCCCTCGGGGATGCGGGACATCAGGCGACACCTGACGCTTTGAGAGCGCTCTCAAAAGGGCGCGCGCTCATTGTGCTGGTGCTCCCGACCCTGGTCAACGTCCCTGACAAGTAAGTCGATTGCGGGTGGTGGAGGGAGTGGGGGGCGCGAGGGGTCGGGGCCAGGGCCCCGCCCCCGACCGTCGTGCGCGGGACGCCCTCGGCACCTAGGCCCTGGCGTCGGCGTCGGCGTCGGCGTCGGCACGGACCCTGACATGGACCTCAGGCCCGCCCCGTGGACAACGATGAACCGGCGGGAGCCCGACTCGCACCATGGCCGTAGGGATCAACCCTCGTTGTCGCGCGGGGTGATGCGGAAGTCGAAGGAGGCGGCGCCGGGGTCCAGTGCAGTCGCACCACCGTCCACAGTGAGCACAGCGCCGTTGACGAAGGACGCGGCCGGCGACAGCAGCCAGGCGATGGCCTCGGCCACCTCGCGAGGCTCACCGGGGCGGCGCGCCGGCAGCAGCCGCGTGGCCTCCTCATATGCTCCGTCGACCCCGGCGGCGCCCAAGTCGGCCTCCTCGGCGAACCGGGCCATGCGGCGGTCGGCCATCTCCGTGCGCACCCAACTGGGGCAGACCGTGTTGGCCCGCAAGCCCTGGGGCCCGTAGTCCACCGACAGCGACCGGCACAGCTGCAGCAGTGCCGCCTTGGACGTGGCGTAGGCGGCGTTGCGCGCCCCGTTGCGCAGGGCTGCGACGGAAGCGACCGCGACGACCGACCCTCGGGCCTTGAGCAGGTGCGGCAATGCCGCCCGCATCAGCAGGAAAGGACCGGTGAGATTGGTGCGAAGCACCGTCTCCCAGTCCTCGTCGGACAGCTCCCCGACGCCCCCGCTGCGCGCCACTCCCGCGTTGAGGACCAGCCCGTCGAGTCGGCCGAACCGCCCGACGGCAGTTTCGACGAGGTGGCGAACGGCGTCCGGGTCGGTGGTGTCAGCGGGGCAGGCCAAGGCTCCGGTTTCCTCTGCGACACGACGCAGAGGCTCCGCTCGTCTGCCGGAGACGACGACATCGTGCCCGGCGGCCCGAAGCAGCCGCGCGGTCGCCGCACCGATCCCCGTTCCGCCCCCGGTCACGACCACAACACGCTGATCCGACATGGGTGTTCGACCTCCTGTCAGTGTCGCCTCGAGCGACGTGATCTTACGTGGCCGCCTGAAGAGACCGCCCCCGCCACAGCCCGAGTCAGGCCGCGCTCCGCCGCCCCGGGCACACCATCACCGACGACTTGCAGCACCTCACGCACCCGGCCACAACGCAACGCGACGACCACCGCCGCCCGTCCCGAGCGTGTGGTCGGCCGAGTTCCGTGGCGCGCCGCAACGGCCAGCCGGCCTCCACGACACGCGGGCCAGACGCAGCCTGCCGGTCGGCGTCAGGGGGCCATAACGGTGGGACACGAGGGCCTCCTGCGGTCGGGCGTAGATGTCGTCATCCACACCGAACCCAGAAGGCCCTCGCCCGTTCAGGCACCCAGCACGCGTGTCACCAACGTCCCGGGACAGCACAGCCAGGCCTGCGCGGCGGAGGTCCCAGGAATGAGTCGCCCCGGAGCAAGCCGACTTCCCCGGTCCTGTGCGACCGCGGCCCGTCGGCCGGCACCGGCGGCATCGTGCGCGTGACGGGCTCCGGCCTCGGCTGCCCGGAATGGTCGACGTGCACGGACAGCGCACTGGCCCCCACAGCGGAGATGGGACTGCACGGTGCCATCGAGTTCGGCAGCCGACTGCTCACCGGCGTGGTGGTCGGAGGCGTCACCGTCTGGACGCGGCTGAGTCCGCAAGCGGCTGAGCCCGTACATCGTCGCCGCGCACTTCCTCGCCGCGATGATGCTGCTCACGGCCGCGGTGATCACCTGACACCAGGCCCGGCGGCACGGGGATACCGGGGAGCCGCCGGTCGTACCGCCGCCGTCCTGCCGCACCGCTTCGGTCGTGCTGCTCGCCGTGAACGCCCTCGTGGTGGTGGGCACCCTCGCCACCGGGTCCGGCCCCCACGCGGGCGACTCCTCCGAAGTGGCCCGCATGCCCTTGAGCCGGACGCTGGTGACCACCGTCCACGGGCTGCCGGCCGCCGCGGTCCCGGGTGCCGCGGGTTCCTCCTGTACGCCTTGCCCAGGGACGGATTCGCCGGGGCGCGCCGCAGGACGTCCGCTCGCTGACGTCCCGACGATCAGATACGGACACAGCGCCGCGTCGTCCGCGTCGCGCCCCGGGTGGTGATCGCTTCGAAGATCGGCCGACAACCCCCTGCCGGCAGATAAAAGACCAGGTCAGAACATTGCGGCATCGAGTCTCGTCACGAAAGCCGAACCACCGTGGATAGTCGAGCGCTGGACGCTGACAACCCGGTTGTCAACCGACGATGGCTACTGGGGCGTCCCATGCGTTGCGGTCGACGGTGATGGTGTGGCCGTTGCGCGTCTCCTTGCTGTTGACCATGTACTGGTGGCCGCGGCTGTGGTCGGTGAAGAGCGTGGGGTCCCACGGCCAGTCCTTGGTGGTGGTGTTCTGCTTGTCCCACAGCGCGTACCAGAGGTTGCCCGGCAGGTCCGTCTTGTCCGTGGCGGTGGCGATCGCCTTGGCGCTGGAGCTGCTGAAGCCGTAGTAGCCGGCACGGTAGGTCTTGGCGCGCAGCGTCTTGGTGAAGGAGCGGACATACGTCAGCACGGCGTCGTTGCACGCCTTGTCGGCGATGTCGTACGGCTCCATGTCGAGGTAGATCGGACTGCCGGCCTTCATGCCGAGCGCCGAGGCCTTCGACACGGCATCGTTGGCGTTGCTCACGCCGAGGGAGGCTGCTGTGGAGGCGGTGAACTTCTCCGGATTCGCGCTCTTCTGGCAGGGCGGCTGGGCGCCGACGTAGAGCGGGATGAGCTTCCAGCCGAGGGTGTTGACCGACTTCACCCAGGATGCAGTGAGGTTGGGCTGCGCGCAGCCGCGGTTCTTGCCCCCCATATACACCGCGACGGCGCCGTAGAAGCCGGTGTCCCAGGCCTTCATCGCCGCGAGTGACGGCGCCGTGCAGGCGTCGAAGGCCCGGCCCGTGTACGTCTTCTGCGCCGGCCAGGCCGGAGCCGCCATCGACGTCTGGGCCGTGATCCCGGCACCCGCGACGACAGCAGCGCCTGCCGTCGTCCACGCGATATAGCGGCCCTTCCTGGACAACCGGTGTCTGGACATCCCCACCCCATTCGGATCGTGGCCGGCGACCGCGGCTGTTTCGTGCACGTAAGGTCAACTCATGCTGATGCACAGCACAGTTGGGTAAATACAACACTCAGTACCGCTGAAGCCGTGCGCTATTGCTCCGGCGCGGGAGCGCCACGCACCCTACCCGCCCCGGACGGCATGATCGAGCTCAAAGAACCCGTGCGGCCGTCCGCACGTGAGGCCAACGCCGTAAGGTATCGCCACCGAGCGTGAGCGGACCCCAGGTCTGCGGTGAGTACGTTTGGCCCCGGTTCCAAGGTCAACGACGAAAAACCCCAGGTCAACACCACGACCATCGTGTCTCCGAGCCGAAGGCCGGTGGCCGAGGTGTTCTCTTCGTTTAGCCTGACCGCGTGCAACGCGTTGGCCCAGATGTTGGCGGCGGTGGCCGTGCCGAAGAGCGTCCAGACGTAGAGCCGGGCGCGCAGCGGTGCGTCGCGCAGGTCCCGAGCTCCCCTGGATGAGTTCGAGGAGCCCGACTGGATCACACTGCATGTGGACCTCGTGTCCTTCGTTGCCGACTTCCTGATCCAGACATACGGCGCGCGCTGGCTCCTCGTCGACGATTCCGCAAGCACCACCGTCACCGGCGAAGTGCATGCCCAGGTCGGGGCCGCCGGCGAAGAGCCCAGCGAGCAGGGAGGGTGTGTCTGGCATCCTCGGGGTGAGAGCGATGACGTGCTTGGTCACGCGCAGATCTCCGGCAGGTGTGCGGGGCGGGATGATGTGAACAAGTGGGTGACGACTGCCCTGGGGCAAAGTCCCTGGTCTGGGCTGTCGCCTCGTTACTGAAGAAGGGAGACCATGTGATTGTCGCGTGCCCTTACCCTGCGGGAGGGCACATCAGTCCTCGGCAGCCTCGGACGCCAGGCCCAGGGTCAGTTCTGCACTGGCCAGCATGCGGACGATCTCAATCGGGCGATTGACGAATTCCTTCGCCACGATGTCGATGGGGTCGATCCGACGGGTGAGTCCGTCGTATCCGGCAGCCTCGACGACATAGCGATATCCGGTGGTGCTTGCGGAATCGTCGACGAGGAGCCAGCGCGCGCCGTATGTCTGGATCAGGAAGTCGGCAACGAAGGACACGAGGTCCACATGCAGTGTGATCCAGTCGGGCTCCTCGAACTCATCCAGGGGAGCTCGGGACACATAGTCTTCCAAGGCCGGAATGACCCTTATTGGATCACCGGTGTAGATCTCGGGTGGCACCCCGAGCATGTCTGCGATGTTGATGGCGTTCCGATGCATCTCCTCGACCCATCCTTGGAGATCCGGTTCGCCCGCCTTCGCCATGCTGTGCGCCTTCGGTTCGACGATCCGCTGATGACTTCGCGTCGTCGATCCGTTCCCGGTGTGTCCCCGCCGTCGACGCAGCACTGAATGTTGTGTGTCACATCGATCATAGAGCTGAGAGCGACCGCAGAATCCTGCGACTGACGGTCAGCCTCAGGCGCGAACTGACGATGTATCCGGTGAGGAGTTCCATTCTCCGGCCGAGCCGGAGAAGCGGTACGTCCTGGTCGTGAAGTGCCATCCTAGCGGATCAGTAGGCTGAGCGTATGGGTGACTTGTACGTGGTCGACGTGTCCCTGAACCTCTTGGCTTCGGCTCCGGACACCGTGCTTGCCGAGCTGCGCTGGCACCTTGGCATCGGCGATGCGGAGGGCGGCGACGAAGGCGACACCGAGGAGTTCCCGGTCTGGTCTGCTCGCGGCCCTGCGCGGCGTGTCGGTGGCGTCCGGATCGGCGAACTGACGCAAGGACCCAAGGGCTGGTCCTTGACGGTTCGCCAAGAAGTGCACGCGGAATCCCTGCCCGCTGTCGAAGAGCTCATCGAGAGGCTTGCGCGTCACTCGGCGACTGAAGGGCTGATCGGCCAGATCCGTTTCTTCGAGGATGACGTTCCCGAGCTGCTGCTCAATAGGTCCGGGACGCTGGTGAAGGAGTCGTTGCTTTATTCGACAGGCCAGAGCCCTTAGTCACTCCCGGTCGGAGCGACCGACACACGCAGAACCGCCTCGGCGTTTGCGATCATTCGGGTCATTTCGACTCTTCTCTGCGGTCTCGGAGGTCAAGGACTGCACGCCTTCGCTCGCGTCGACTCGGATGACGGAGCCGACACCTCTTGACTTCCTCCGCAGCCAACCCCCACCAGCCCCACCATGACCGCACCGGCAACCGCGAAGCCAGCATTCCTACCCGTTTGGGACCTGTTGCCTTTCCGATCCTGATTACCTCTACGAACCGAGAGACCCCCCTCTGAAAGTGATCCTCTCACTGGGGAAGTCAGGCGGAAAAATGGATGTCACGACCTCTCTCGCTAGTAGGGCCTGAACGAGTCGTGTAGAAGATACGGGAAGCAACAAGTACTCCAGCGGCCGCTGCGAAACGATAAGGACTGGCCAGATTTCACCAACTGGCACCCACAGCAGCATGTCACCGTTATCCGTTCCCCCCCATTGGATCAGATCACCAACCGAGACCCCCAATGCAGCAAGGAAATCACCAAAGTCGCCATCAACATATCTACCGAGGGTGCTTCTTGCGGATTCCGTCCTGCTTTCAACCCTGAGAAACGAATTACCCTCACCCTCTCCATATACCCACAGGAAATCATCGAAGCACCCAGCCCCATAAGAGGCGATCAGCTTCCGATAATCACGAGGAACACCGAGTGCACCCATAGGTGATTCCTGAAAGCTACCCACCCTCTGCTCTTCAGCAGGCGGAGGGCAGATAGCCATCAAGCGTTCGAGATCTTCCATCATTCCCTACATGTTGGCGAATCTTTGCCGTACCGACCATCCGTGGTCATCCACAGCCTCAATCAATACGTGACTCGGGATGACACCGCCATTCCCGTACTCCGGAGTGACGCTCATGAGGATTGTGTTTCCGCTCCCACGGACGTGAGCTGCGATCATGTCTTCAAAATCGGAAATGGCGCCATTATTGGCCGTCTGCCCTTGGGTTACAAGGTTCCTGAGATCCCTACCTGAACCACCAAACTGCCTGGCGATCAAATGCCCACGGCTATGGCCTGCGGCATCACCGGCAAACCCCGCTGGCTTGTAGCGCCTCCCGGCCTTGCTTCCGATAATTCCAGAGGCAGCATCGTCCAGAGTCTGGGGTGAGACCTCCGTGTAGGCCACGCCAGCGCGGCCACTTCCGTCCAGCTCACTGTACGAAGTACTACAGTTATGAACCAGAACCGGCGCAGCCCCCGCCAGCACATAGTACGTATGGATCTCGGTGACCGTCAGATCGTGTGTGCGCTGTCGGCGCTCGAAGTAGCGGACGTCCTCGACCGTGGCCGTGGTGCCGGAGGCCGTGCGCAGGGTCATGCCCGGGGTGAGTTCGCCGGCCTGGAGCCAGCGGTTCTCCGAGACCACCCAGAAGGGGTGGGTGGTCGTCGCCGTCAGTGATTTCGAGTTGATCGTCAGGTCGACGAAGTGCTTGTCGTCCTCCGTGACGATCGTGTCAGCGACGTCACGGAGGACTGTGCGGCCGGTCTTCGGGTCCGTGACGGTGACCTTGTCGCCCGGTCTGATGTCCTTGATCTTCTTGCGTTTGCCATCGGCCAGAAGGACTTCGGTGTCAGGCAGGAAGCTGTGGCACTTGGGCTTCCCACCACCAACTGCGCTCTTGATCCTGTCGACGGCGGCAAGGGCCTTCTCCCGCGCCTTGGCCAGGTTGGCCCGTGCGTTGTTGAGCCGCTCGGACGCCTTCGACATGTCCTTCAGGCCACCGAAGAGGTCTCCCAGCAGGCCGGTAACGCGTTTGGCCAGTTGGATGCCCTTGCGCATGTTCCAGGGCATGCCGTACTTCGCTAGGAGCTTGCCGGCGATACCTCCGGCGAAACTGCCCGCGATGGTGAGCATCGTCTCGCCGCAGGCGGCCAGATCACCGCTGGAAAAACAGTCCAACGCGGCACTGACGCCGAGGATGTCCATGACGATTTTGACGAGTTCCTTGCCCGCTGACCTGAACCGCTGCTGGGCGGAGGAATGCTGCTGCTCCGCGGCAGCGACGTCCTGTGTCGCCTGGCTGACCTCTGCGCTGCCACCGGCGCAGTACGGGTCGATGGCACTCGGGCACCAGGCCCCGTCGCCGCGGGCGTTGCCGTGTCGGTCGCAGTTCATGGACCGGCCGTTTCGGCATTCGAACAGGCCTGTCGGGTCGGACAGCGTCACGGGGGTGTTGCTCGCGTACGCGTACCCGTTCATCTGCTGCGGGCGCGTGTAGTCGATGATCGGGTCGGGCGAGATGAACTTGCCCAGGTCCGGGTCGTATTCGCGGGCCCCGATATGGACCAGGCCAGTCGAGGCGTCGATCGTGCCGCCGACGAAGCCCTTCTCACCCGGCCAAGTGCCCGTCTCCGGCGACAGCTTGCCGCGAGCGGCGCCATAGGGATCCGTGCGTCGTTGGGTGACGGCGCCACTCGTCGCGTCGACGGCGAGGTCGCCGGTGCCGTGGTGGTCGGAGGAGAGGAAGGAGACCTTGTTGTCCGAGGTGCGGATCGCGATCGTCTGACCGGCGTACGAGTAGTGGCGCGTCGCTGTGACGGCGGTGGAGCCCTTCTTCAACTCCAGTTCCAGACCCGGCAGGTAGAGCGTGGTCGCATCGACGGTGGTGCGTTTGATCCGCGCCCCGCCCGCGTCGTACAGGAACGAGGTCTCCGTACCGTCGGCCTCAGTGGCCTTGGTCAGCTTGCCGGAGGCGTCCCAGTCGAGGCTCTGGGTGTCGCCGCCAATGGTCCGCTTGTGGGTGTTGCCCGAGACGTCGTACTGGTACGTCTGCTGCCGGTCCCCGGTCGGGGTCGTCTCGGCGACCTTGGTCACCTGGTGCGGGCCGCCGTCGCCGGTCTCGCCGGGCGTGCCGTCCTGGTCGCCGTCCTGGTAGGTGAAGGTGCGGGTGGTGTTCTTGGCGGCGTTCAGGGACGGGTCGTGGCGGATCTCCTGGGTGCGGTTGCCGATGTCGTCGACCGACCAGCTCGTCCAGTAAGGGGACGGCCCGCCCAGCGGGTTGGTGCCCGGGGCGGCGTCACAGGCGGTGGGCTTCTTGCCGGCGTAGTCGGGGGTCCCGCCGATCGTGCCCTCGCCCTCAGCCGTGGTGGCGGTGGCCGCCGGGGTCCAGGCGTCGACGAGACGGGCCTGGCCGTCGTAGGCGAAGCACTGCACGTCGAGTGTCGAACTGCTCGCCGGGGCAGCGGTGTCGGTGATGGACAGGACGTTGCCGGCCTGGTCGTAGGAGTAGTGCTGGTCCTTGGCTACCGTGGCGGTGGAGCCGACCTTCACCGTGGCCCGGGTGAGGCGGTCGGTGCCCTTCTCGTAGTAGAAGTTCTTCTCCGTGCGAGGGCCGCCGGTGCTCAGGGAGAGCTGGAGCAGCTGGCTGGTGTTGGACCAGACCGTGCCGGTGACGTAGGTGGAGGTGGCGCTGGCCATGGTGAGCGGGCGCTGGAGTTCGTCGTACGTGTACTTCAGGCTCTCGGTGGGCAGTCCGCCGGCCGCGGGCACACCGACGGAGGCGACGGTGCCGTCCCGGTTGTAGGCGGTGGTGAAGGGGTATGTGCCCGCGAGCTTCCCCTCCGAGGCCGGGACCGTGTAGTTGGTCGTCAGCGGCCGGTAGAAGGTGTCGAAGGTGGCGACGACCGTGGAGTACGCCTCGCCGTTCGGCAGGAAGCGGTAGCTGGCGTGGGAGTAGCCGAGTGAGCCCGAGCGGTCGTACTTGGTCTCCGTCAGCTTGGTGCCCTCGTTCACCGCCCCTTCCCAGGTCGACTTGGGTCGGCCCAGGCTGTCGTACTCCGTAGACAGGATCCGCTGCCGGGCGTCCTTGGTGGACGTCAGGCGGTCAAACTCGTCGTAGGTGAGGATCGTCTCGCCGGCGTCCGGGTCGACCTTGCGGACCATGCGGCCGCGCTGGTCGTACTCCTGGCGCCAGACGTTGCCCTTGGAGTCGGTGACGGTGGCCAGTTCACCGGCCGCCGTGTGGGTGTACTTGGTGACCGTGCGCTCGGAACCCGGGCCGGTCAGGACGGGTGTGTGGCCCTTGTAGTGCCACAGCTCCTTGACCTTGCCCTCAGCGTCGGTGACCGTCGTGGTCGCCACACCGCCGGGAGGCGGGTCGTTGTGCGTCGTGTTGCCGTCGTACGAGGTGGTGTTGCGCCACTGCTCGTATCCGGCGATGGTGAAGATCTCGGCAGTGGTGCGGCCCAAGCCGTCGTACTCGTAGCGCGTCTGGTTGGCGACGTCTCCGTTGGCCACGGGGAACAGTTCGTCGGAGGCGGAACCGGCCGCGTAATAGGTCTCGTTGGCCCGCTTCACCGCGCCCGTCGGGCCGTAGAACGAGTCGGCCACCATCCGGCCGCCGCTCGGGCCCTCGGTCTGCTTCTGACGCGGGCGCAGCAGACCGTCGTAGAGCTGCCACTCGGTGCCGTAGGTGCCGTCCTGTTCGATCTTCTCGGTCTTGACGGCGACCGGCTTGTTCTGGCGGACGAGGTAGGAGTACTTGATGCTCGGCGTCTGGTTGCTGCGCCGGTCCGGGAGCCAGACAGAGGTCAGTCGGCCGAGCGCGTCACGGGCGAGGTCCGTGCGCCTGGTGTTGGGGTCCGTCTGGCCCGTGGACTGGCCGCGCAGCCGGTCGTAGGAGGTGGTGGTGACGTGGCCGAGGTCGTTGGTGACCTTGGTCGAGGAGATCAGGCCGTTGACATCCGTGTACGCGGTCGTCGTCAGCGCCCCGGCCACGTCCTTCTGGCTGGTGGGGCGGCCGTAGCCGTCGTAGTCGGTGGTGCCGGTGGTCTGGTACGTGCCCTTGGTGCCGTCATGCGAGACGAGACGTTCGGTGGCGGTGGCCAGGCCCCTGGTCGGGGCGTCGCCGTAGGCACCCTTGTCGTACAGGGTGCGCTCGTCGGTGACGATGTCGCCGGGGGTCTTGCCGTCGGTCTTGCGGTTCGGCGTGACGTCACAGCCGACCGAGACGGTCTCGATCTGCTTGGGCAAGGAGTAGATGTGCTGGGCAGCGCTGTCGGCGTACGACGTGCGCGTACAGGTGTTGTCGGACGCCGTCGACGTGTCACCGCGGTTGTCGATCTTCAGAACGCGGCCGTACTCGGAGTCGAACTCGGTCGTCGACAGCGTCTCCACCCAGCCGCCCGAGGATTTGGCGGAGTAGCCGCGCACCTCGGTCGTCTCGGTGATGGTGGCCTTGGTGGTGCCCCAACTCCTGGTCTGGGTGGCCGTGTCGTGCTTCCACGGCTTGCTGATCACCTTGGAGACGACCTTGCCCTTGTCGTAGGCGGCCTTCTCCACCTCGTAGCCGGTGAACTCCTTGTGCCCGGTGAAGTCGGAGCCGTCGGACGCGGTGATCTTCTCGGTGCGGGTTCCGCCGCCGGGCGCCTTATCTCCGTTCATGCCCTGGAGGTACGTGTGGTCGACGCGGGTGCTCTGCTCACTGTCGCCGCTGGTGACGGACACCGCGCCGTAGCCCTGCCACTGACTCCAGGTCAGAAACTTCTCGTCGGTGATGCCGTCGGGCTCGGCGTGCCGCCAGGCCGCGTCGCCCTGGTAGTCGTAGCGCGTGACCATCACGTCGTTGACGTCACCGCCGGTGCGGTCACGCTGGCTGACGGTGTCGACGACGTACTTGTGGAACCAGTCGGTGATCGGCTCCAGTTGGCCCGACGGCGCCCACATCACCGGGTAGCAGCGCTTGACCGACTCACCGGGCTTGGGCAGGGCGTCCGCCGAGCAGTCGGCTGCTTTGTAGGCGATGTCGAGCTGGGCGCCGCTCTCGCTGACCACGGTGGCGAGCCGGAAGCGGTTCAGGGGTGCGATGTTGTCGCCGATCTTGTCGACGCGGTTTTCCAGCTTGGTGCCGATCAGCGTCACCGGCGGGAGTTCGATGTCGGCGCCGTTACCGGCCTTGCCGGTGTGGACGATCTCCGACAGCCACAGGGTGCTGGAGTCGTCGCCGTTGTCGGTGAAGCGGTGGGTCAGCGACCAGGAGTCGACGTCGGTGTACGGGGCGGCACTGTCGCCGGTGTAGGCCTGGGTGGTGATCGACGTCAGCCGCTTGCGAGTCCAGAACGACGGGGAGGCCTGGGTGGCCGTGCACTTGGTGTCCGCCTTGCAGTAGCGGTCCCACGGGGTGTCCGGCCACTTGCCGGCATTGGCCGAGGTCCACTTGTCGGGCGCGCAGTCGAACCCGTCGGTGGCAAGGCAACGTTCGGCGGTGTCGAAGACCACGCGGGCCGGTGCGGACTGCGAGTACAGCGTGGACTCGCGCTGACCGTACTCGATGCGCTTGAGGTAGCCGCCACGGACGTAGGAGGTGCCGTTGGTGTCGGTCTTGCCGTTCAGGGCGTAGTGGTTGGTCTCCTGTCCGTAGTAGTACGTCATGACGTTGCCCTGGGTGTCCTTGACGTAGTCGAGGTTCCAGCGCCATGCCTGCTTGCACCACGCGTCGGCGAACGTCGCCTTGTAGCAGGGCTCCTTCTCATCGTCACCGAAGACCGGCGCGGTCCACGCGGAGTCGGTCTCCGTCTTGCCGCTGCTCCAGCCGGGAAGCCGGTTGAGGCCGAACCAGTACTCGGTGCCGTCGGTGGTGGTGACCTTCCAGTGCTCGCCGTCGTCGTCTCCGTTGGTGGCGTCGGTCAGCTTCTCGACCTTGGAGCCGTCCTCACCCGAGACATGCCACTCTCCGGACTCGTCGTCCTTGACCAGCTGTGCCGCCGAGCCGTTGAGCATCAGCGTCGCGTTGTCGAACGCCCAGCACTGTTCGCCGGAGGAGGAGTGTCCGTCGTCGGCGCAGGGTTTGTATGAGCGCTCGACGTAGCCAGGTTCGTAGGAGAAGCCCTCGCCCACCCAGGAGCCCTGGTTGTTGGTGGTCGCGGTACGGCCGTCCGCCGACTGGGAGGAGTACGACAGGCCCACCGACGGGGTCAGTCCGCCGGGGGTCGGCACGACCGAGATCGGATACGACCAGGAGAAGCCGCCCGAGGATGGCGCCACGTTCCACTCGGCCGAGGGAGACAGCGGGGTCGCCTTGTAGTCGCCCTGTGCGGAGGCGTCGGCGGCGGCGAGGGCGACCACGGTGCCGGCGGAGGTCGCGGACAGGGGCGCGGAGACGGTCTCGGCCTTCGCGTCGTTGACCGAGGACAGCGGCTTCGGGCTGCCCTTGCACTGCTTGCCGCCGAGTTTCTCCTCCAACGCGCAGGCGGGCACCTCGTACAGGGCGAGGCGGGAGCCGTAACTACCGCCGTACGCCTCGGCGAAGGTGCCGTAGTCGACGCTGAGCCGTACCTTGGCCTGCTGGGTGTCCGGATTCTTCACCCGCAGCAGGACACCGGCACCCGCGGCGGTGGCGCGCGCATGCGGGAGGACTTCGACGCTGACGTTCTCAGGGGCTGAGGGAGCTGCCTTCGCCGTCTTCTTCGGTTCTGTCTGCTCGACGGCCGACAGCCCGACCGGCAGCCCCCCGACGTTCTCCGGGGTGTTCCGGTTCTCCGACTTCGAGACCGGCACGCTACGACGGACCGCGTCGGGCCAAGTCGGCTTATCCAGGCTGCGGATGGCCGCCTTGCGCGTCGGGTCTGCGGGGATCTTGCGCGGCGCCTTGGCGTTCTTTCCCTCGATCGGGTCGCCGAGTGCTTGGACGGCGGGGCCTGAGGTGTCCTCCCGCTCGGGGAAGGCCACGGCCTGGATGGCGCCGGCGGTCAGGGCGAGGGAGGTCACGGCGGCCACGACCGCGGCCCGGCCGCGCAGTCGGCGGCCGGTGAGAAGGGATCTGGCAGCAGGCATTCAGGAACTCCGCAGGGTGAGGAGCGAAGGTGGGGGGTACGTCAGAGAGACAGAGACGTGGAAGGCTTCGGAGAAGACGGCCGGGGTCCCAGCCGGGCGCGTATGCCCGGCCGGGACCTCCCGTCACAGGTCCGGCTGTGCCAGCCTTTCGGCCATCCAGCCGACCGCGACCGCGTCGGCGGCCCCGGTGTAGATCCGGATGTCGTCGACCTCGCCGCTGAGGTGATCGGCCCAAGCGGTACCGGACTTGGCACGGCCGATCTGGAGACCGCCGCCGGCCGCCCAGTAACCGATCTTGTGCTTGGAAGCGTTGTCGGCGTCGGCGAGCTGTCCGTCGACGTAGAGGCGCAGTCTCTTGGTGAGGCCGTCATAGACCACGGCGATGTGCTGGCCGCCGTCCAGCGTCGGGTCTCCCGCTTGGTCGTCGGGGATGGTCAGAGCCGTGGCCGCCGTGTTGTCGCTGCCTGGCACCACCAGCTCCCAGTGCCCGTACGGGTTGTCCGCGGTGTATTTCGTGTAGCGGACCAGGAAGCGGTTGGTCTTGGTTCCCGTGAGCGCGAACAGGGTCTGGTCGGTGGTGTCCGACTCGGCGGCCACCCGGACCCGGGCGGCGACGGTGAAACTGCCGTCCGCGCTGACAGGTGCCGATGACGTGGCCGCGTATCCGTTGTCGGCGAGCACCAGATCGCCGCCTGGCACCGCGCCCTGCTCACCCATGGAGGTGACCAGCGGATACGGTCCCTCGGCCACCTCTTCCGGCTTCTGCTGGAAGAGGGTGGCGCCGCCCAGTGTCAGGGCACGGCCTCCTACGAGGTCCGGGCTTGTGCCGGAGGCGACCGTGTCGAGGGGCCAGTAGCCCTTTCGGGCCGGCTTCACCGTGAGCATCGACTTGATCTCGGCGGCGGGGGTGAGCCGGTCGTAGGCGCGGACCTCTGCGATGTCGCCGGTGAAGTTGCGGTTGTAGCCGTACTTGGCCACCGACCGGCCGATCTGCAGGGCACCGCGCGCCGACCAAGTGGACTGGCGGGCAACGGTCTTCCTCAGCTCACCGTTGACGTACAGCTGAAGCTGCCCGTTCGCCGGATCGTAAGTCCCGGTCAGGTGGACCCACTCGTTCGGGCAGACCGGCTTGGTAGTGCTGTCCTTGCAGGTGGCGCTGGTCGTCACAGTGGCCCGCCATTCGCCGAGGGACTCGACGTCGTTGGCCGGGACGCCGAACGACCAGTTCTTGGCCACGGCGTCGTAGCCGAGGGTGAAACCGGGTTCGCCGGCACCGTCCTGGCTGACCACCACGCCGTCCTTGTCGAGCGCGGTGGGCCGCACCCAGGCGCTGACCGAGAAGCCCTTCGCGGTGTCCACGACGGGAGAGTCCGTACTCAGGTAGGCGCCGGCTGTGCCGTCCAGGTGGGCCGCGCGGTCCGCCGCACCGCCAGGTCCGTCCTTGGTCGTGAAGCTGACACCGGCGCCCACGCTCGCGGCACGGCTGTTGTCACTCTCGTCCTTGACGTGTCGGCCCTCGGAGGAGGGCACGGGGTCGTCGCCGAGGTTCCACTGGCCGGCGACGCTCTTTCCCTCCTTGACCACGAAGGAGTAGACAGCCGGGGCACTGGGGTTGTTGGCCGCGTCGTACGACGTGACCTCCAGTACCACCGTACCGATCGCGGGCGGTGTGAACTGCACCGAGACCGGGGCCGTCGGGGAGGACGGCGTGATGTTCTTCGGGGCGGCGGTGTCCTTGGTGAAGTCGTAGGAGTAGCGGCTCACATCGTTGTCGAACTTGTCGCCGAGGTTGGGCGAGAAGGTGAAGGTGCCCGTCTCACCGACGCCGAGTTCACCGGACTTGTCCTCGGGGAACTCCTTGGAGTCGACGTCCGGCTTGCCCGGCACATTGCGGTCCATGACGAACTCGCAGCGCACGGCGGAGTCACCCTCCCAGCTCCACGGCCCCCAGGTGGCCTTGTCGTAGACCGCGGCCGACCAGTAGACCTTGCCGTTCTCGGGTATGGCGGGTTTACCCTTCGGCACCTTGATCTTGTGCTCGAACTTGGCGCCGGTCGGGGACGAGTAAGGGGTGTCCTTCTCGTACTGCTGGGCCTTGCCCTCCTTGTCGGTCCACTCGACCCGGAAGCGCACCTTGACGGGTTCGGCTTCGTCCTTGGAATGGTCGGGATCGTGCGGGATGACCAGCAGCTTGGGGAGTTCGTCGACGTGCTGACTGCGGACCGCCCCGGTGGAGGTGGCACACACACCGCCGGGGCTGGTCCACATCTCCTTCATGGAGACCTTCGCGGGCGGCCGGTTGTAGGTGACCTCCAGGACGGCGTTGCCGCACATTCGCTTCCACTCGTGCAGATCGCCCTCGTCCGCAGCCCGCAGGCCGAACGTCATCTGCGTCCAGGACCCGGTGGCCGCGGTCTGCAGCTCCTGGGTGAGCGCGCCGCCCTTGCCGGACTCGAAACGCAGGTTGGGAGCACTGGAACAGGAGACCGGCGAGACCGCCTTGTCCACGGTCATGATGTGGCTGTCCCACAGGGTGTCCGTGTTCCCCCAGTCCGTGGACGAGGAGATACCGAAGTTCTTACCGCCGACGCGGTACAGGCGTACGGGCTCGTCCTCCGGAGTCGCGTTGTAGATGTGCGCGACGCGCACCGCAAACGTGGTCTCCAGGATGTCCTTCCCCTTGTAGAAGGAGGTGGGCATCGTGTACATCAGCCTGCGCACGTCGACGCCGTTGCAGGCGATCGGCTGGTAGTCGATGGGGCACTTGCCCATGCCTGCCGAGCCACTGAACTTCCAGTCCTGCTCGTTCGGCATGCCTTTCATCACCGAGGTCCAGGACGTACGGCTGGTGGTCTTCTCGATCGGATCGATCACCACCGGGAAACTGGTCTCGGGGTCGGTCAGCAGGTCCTGGGAGGGGATCAGCGTCAGCTTGTCCTGCCCGACCTCCATCTCGACCGGCGCGGTAGCGGCGTCCGGAGGCGGTTCAAGACCACCAGCGGCACTCACGGACGCGGCACCGAAAGCCGCAGCCCGGGCGGTCGTCGTGGAGGGGTCGCCCCCGTCGCCCGCGTCCCACATGACAGGGGAACCAGCCTCCAGGACCACACCCTGGGAACTGCTGTCCAGCGCACGCAGCGCCCCGGAGGCCGTCTCCTGGAGGGTCAGCGCCTTGGTGTCCACGCCGATTTCGAAGCGGGCGAGATCCGGGTTCTGCGCGGCCTCAGGTGTGTTGACCACGACGAGATGACCGAAGCCGTCCGGCTCTGCCTGCACGACCAGGTCCACATCGGGCAGCACGTTCTCGTACGTCGCCGAGTCGCCGTCGATCACCGGCTTCGGCAGGTCCCCGCCCGGCCAGGACAGGGCGAGTTCGCGCCCAGCGACACGTATCCGGGCGAACGGCCCTTCGCCGCCGGCTGAGAAGGTGACATCGGCCGTGGTGGCCTTCGGTGCCCAGGTCCCGTCGGCGCGCCGGACGAGGGATTCGTCGATGTCCGCCCATTGGCCGCCCTGCCAGGTGCGCACCGGCTCGGCGAACTCCTCGGCAGTGAAAGTGCCGTCGCTGTTCGCCACGACGGTACGACGCTCCTGCCGGAGACCCGTCACCTCGACACTCTGACCCGACTTCTGGGCGGCTGCCCGCGCCTCCGCCTCAGTGGACACACCCTCATCGACGGCCGCCTTCAGCGCGGCGGAGGTTACGGCCACCGGCGCGGCCTGGGGCCCGACGTCCCCGTATTCCGTGGGAAGGCCCGTCACTCCGGTCGCCACGAGCCCGGCCGCCGCGAGCGCCACAACGGTCGGCGTCCCGGCACGACGCCACATCTTCTTCTTGCGGTTCTTCTCCGCGTTCATCGGATCACCGCTCCAAAGGCCGTCACGTCGGTCGCGGGGATGCCGCCCTCGCCGGGCCGCCAGCTCTGCACCGTGCCCGCAGTGCCGCCGGGCGCGACGTTGCCCCAAGGCAGTGCGTACACGGCCCGGTCGGCGGCAGGGCCATAGGGGACGCCGAGATACAGCGAGGCGCTCGTCGCGCCGAGGGCGGTGCCGAAGTACTCCTGCGGGCCGACGTCCCCGCCGGTTCCGGCGGTTCCCTGCTCGATGAACAGGTCACCGTCGCCGGGCGCGCCGACCAACGGGAACGTCTGCACACCGCCAGCGTCACGGTCATCGCCGAGGTCCTCGCCAGGGGCACCGACCGCGAGGAGCATGGTGGAGGCGGTGGAGGTAGCAGTGGGAGCGGTGTTGACGGCGACGAGCCGCTCACCGAACAGGTCACCCGGTTCCGTGCTGCCCTCGATGTCGGCGACGTCCTGATGGATGCGCTGGCGCTCGCTGACAGCGCCCGCCGCGGTCACTTTGAAGATGTGCACCATGCCGCCGTCGGCATCGGCGGGGTGGTCCTCGCTGGGCACCCCGACGGCCAACAGCGACTCGGTGGGCGTGCCCGTGCCCGAGGGCCGGAAGGGCACCATCGCCATAGCCTTGCCGAAACTGTCGCTGGACTCGGCCTCGCCGAAGACGTTGGTGCCATCGCTGAGTGCGGCGTCCTGGTCCAGGCCGAGTACTGCGGCGGGCACACCCTCGGTGAAGGTGTGGTTGAACAGCGAGACCCCGCCAGCGAAAGTGTCGGTCCCGATGGCCTCGCCCGGCGCCGAGACCGCGAAGTGGGTTGCGGTGGCGGCGACCTGGGCTCCGAACCGGTCGTCCTTCTCGACCACGCCGGGGACGCCGGTCGAGTCCTGGCTGAAGTCGGTGATCGCGCTGCCCTTCACGTGGACCGCGACGCCCGCGTCCACCAGGGAGGGCGAGCCGATGTCCTCGCCCGGAACGCCGATGAGCAGGAAGGGCGTACCGCCACTGGTGCCGGCGGCAACGGAGTACCCGAACCAGTCACCTGTCTCGGCGACGCCCGGAACGGCTTCAAGGCCCTGGTCGTAGCCCACGGACGCCGCGCCCTGGCCGAGACCGTCCGGCGAACCGTAGAGCACCGCAACGCCTCCGGAGTCGGCAGCGGTTCCGATCGCCTCGTGCGGAATACCGACCGCCAAGTCGTCACAGCCGTCCTCGTTCACGTCGAACGTCGCCAGGCTGAATCCGAACTGGTCACCCGCCTCCGCCACTCCAGGCACTGCGGCAAGATCCTGATCCAGCCGATGGGTGCCCTTGCCGCCGCCGTACACGACATCGATGCGGCCGGCGCGGGCCTTGTCCGCCACCGTGGCATCGGGATCGGCTATCGCGATGTCACGGATGCCGTCACCGTTGTAGTCCGGGTTGACCCCGCCGGTACACACCGCCGCAACCGCGGTCGGCGCCCCGGCGGATCCCGCTCCAGCCGGCCCCGCCACCACGAGCCCCAGGGACACCACGCTCACGAGCACCGCCCTTACGGCAGCACTCTTCCCCCATCGCACTTTCACTGCCCCCACCCCGACCACGCACAGAGATCACAAATGTGGCCTGAGTTAACGGTGAGTGGACTTGAAGCGTCAAGAATTAATAAAGTCCACAAAGGGACAGGTTGGCGTGATCATGTCGGCCCGAGAGGACGGTCCCCCGGCAGCGCAGCGGTCGCCTTGCACGGCCCACATGGTGAGCATGTCCACGCCAGCGACGCAAAGGCCGTCGCAAACCTGCACCCGGGAAGAAACCCCCACCCCCGCGCAAAGTTGGCCGCTTTCCACTCAGGAACGCCGTCAGCGCTGGCCGGTCGCCGCCCGATCGGCTTCCCTGCACCGCACCCGAAATCGGAGCAGGAAGAAGCCGAGCGACTGGAGCACAGGTCGAGTAGCGCGTCGCCCCACTCCATGACGCAGGCGAGGGCCTGCCGAGCAGAACACGGAACCCGCACCGCCCTCTCGGGTAGCGCCGCATCGTCAAGTCCAACATCCCCGCCGGAGGCGCTCTTTCCCACGTAAGCAATTGGCACGCGCGCTTGTCGGGTCGGCACAACAACCAGTCGTCTCCATGCCTCCAGTCACGCGGCCGAGCAAGAGCCGGTCTGCACGATGTCTGCACGCTTGGCCACCAAATGGCCACCACGTCATTCCGAACAGGCCGAGGGGGACCGACAGCGAGCTACAAAAGGCCAGTTCACAGCCCCGCAGAGCAAAATCGCTACTAACCGTCAACCTCGGACCTACGCATTACGATGCGCAGGCTCCGAGTGTCGGATTTACCCGAATTACAAGGTCAGCAAAACGAAGGAACCCCAGGTCAAAGCCTGACCTGGGGTTCACCATAGAGCCGCCTTCGGGATTCGAACCCGAGACCTACGCATTACGAGTGCGTTGCTCTGGCCATCTGAGCTAAGGCGGCGCGCTGTCCGCACTATGGTGCGATCAGCAACGTCGGTAAGTCTACACAGTTTCCGGAGTGCTCCGAACCAGGACCCGGGGCACCCCCGCAGCCCGGTGGCGCGGGGCCGCGGTCAGGACGGTGAGCAGCGCTTTCCGTCGGTGGGAGGCATGCCGCGCAGCAGGTACGCGTTGATCGCGGAGTCGATACAGCCGCTGCCCCGCCCGTACGCGGTGTGCCCGTCGCCGTCGTACGTGAGGAGGCGGGCGGAGGCGAGCTGGGAGGCGAGGGCCTGGGCCCACCGGTACGGGGTGGCGGGGTCGCGGGTGGTGCCGACGACGACGATCGGGGCGGCGCCCTTCGCCTCGATGCGGTGCGGCCCGCCCGTCGACTTGACCGGCCAGTACGCACAGTTCAGGGACGCCCACGCCAGCGCCCGGCCGAAGACGGGGGAGGCCTTCTGGAAGGCGGGCAGCGCGCGCTCCACCTCTTCCGGCGTGGCGTGAGCCGCGGGGAGGTCGAGGCAGTTCACGGCCGCGTTGGCGTACATGAGGTTGGAGTAGCGGCCGTCGGCCTCCCGCTGGAAGTAGCCGTCCGAGAGGGTGAGCAGTGCGGCGCCGTTCTCTTCCCGGACGGCCTGGGTGAGGGCCTGGCGGAGCCGCGGCCACGCGCCCTCGTCGTACATCGCCGCGATGACCCCCGTCGTGGCCAGGGATTCGCCCAGCTTCCGCCCGCCGCCTGCTCCACCGGTCGGCAGAGGGCGGGCGTCCAGGCGCTCGAACAGAGCGCTCAGGTTCTCGCCGACCAGTGCCGGCGTGCGGCCCAGCGGACAGTCCTTCCTGCGCGCGCAGTCCTCCGCGAAGGCCTGGAACGCCGTCTCGAAGCCCGCCGTCTGCTCCCGGTTCAGCCGGTCCGCGCTCAGCGACGGGTCCAGCGCCCCGTCCAGCACCAGGCGGCCGACCCGCTCCGGGAACAGCCCGGCGTACGTCGCGCCGAGGAACGTCCCGTACGAGGCGCCGACGTATGTGAGCTTCCGGTCCCCCAGGACGGCCCGCAGGACATCCATGTCGCGGGCCGCCTCGACGGTGGAGACATGCCGCAGCAGCCGGGGTGCCCGCGCCCCGCACCCCTCCGCGAACCGCTTGAAGGCGGCGACCAGCGCCTCCTTCTCTCCCCCGTCGTCCGGCGTGAGATCCGTCTGCGTGTACGCGTCCATCTCACGCCCGCTGAGGCACTCGACAGCCTCGCTGCCGGCCACGCCCCGCGGGTCGACGGCGACCATGTCGTACCGCGCGCGGATCTGCGCCGGGTAGGCGACACCCGCGTACCCCTGGAGGTAGCCGACGGCCGAGCCGCCGGGGCCGCCCGGGTTGACCAGCAGCGAACCGAGCCGTGCGCCCGGGCCGGTGGCCTTCTTGCGCGAGACCGCCAGCTTGATGTCACCCTCGCCCGGGTCGGCGTAGTCCAGGGGCGCCTTCATCGTGGCGCACTGGAAGCCGGGCACGTCGCAACTGCGCCAGCGCAGCTTCTGCTCGTAGTACGGCGCGAGTGCCGAGGGCGTCGCGCGGGGCAGCGGGCCGAGCGCGGGCGCTCCGTCTCCCACCGCGGCCGTCCGGCTCGCACCGCCGGAGGAACAGCCCGACAGGATCAGCGCGGCGGCCGCGAGCAGCGCGCCGCCGGTACACAGGGACCGCTTCGGCCGGGAAGTACGCCTGGTTCGCATCTCGCGAGCGTAACCAGAGGCAACCGAATGATCACGAACGGCGACGCATGCTCCTCGTACGAGTGACTCGGTCAACCGAACGCACGCCCACACTCGTCCGAACGCCCGCACTCATGCGAACGCCCGCACTCATGCGAACGCCCGCTTACGCGTGACCGCCGCTCGCCGTCATCCCGCCCGAAGGGCCATGGTCATGGCCTCCACTGCCAGCAGCGGGGCGACATTCCGGTCCAGCGCCTCCCGGCAGGCCGCGATCGCGTCGATCCGCCGCAGGGTCGCCTCCGGTGTCCCACCGCGGGCCATCCGCTCCAGAACGTCCTGGACCTCGACGTTGGCGAGGGCCACCCGCGACCCCAGCTGGAGGGCCAGCACATCCCGGTAGAAGCCGGTGAGCTCGGTCAGCGCCAGATCCAGGCTGTCCCGCTGGGCCCGGGTACGGCGCCGCTTCTGCTTGTCCTCCAGGTCCTTCATCACCCCGGCCGTACCGCGCGGCATGCGCCCGCCCGCCACGGCCCCGAGCGCCGCCTTCAGCTCCTCGGTCTCCTTGGTGTCGACCTCTTCCGCCAGCTGCTTGGACTCCTCGGAGGCAGCGTCCACCAGTTCCTGCGCGGCCTTGAAGCATCCTCCGATGTCCTCGATCCGCAGCGGCAGCTTCAGCACGGCGGCGCGCCGCTCCCGGGCCCGCGGGTCGGTGGCCAGGCGCCGCGCCCGCTCGATGTGTCCCTGGGTGGCCCGGGCGGCGACCGCGGCCGCCTCCGGCTCGATGCCCTCCCGCCGTACGAGCATGTCCGCCACGGCGTCCACCGACGGCGTGAGCAGTCCGACGTGCCGGCACCGCGAGCGGATGGTCGGCAGCACGTCCTCCAGCGAGGGGGCGCACAACAGCCAGACCGTCCGCGGTGCGGGCTCCTCCACGGCCTTCAGCACCGCGTTCGCCGACTTCTCGTTCAACCGCTCGGCGTCCTCGACGAGGATGACCTGCCAGCGCCCGTTCGCCGGCGAGGTGAACGACTTGCGCACCGTGTCCCGCATGTCCTCGGCGAGGATCTGCGTGCCCACGGCCGCCACCGTCGTCACATCGGCGTGCGTCCCCACCAGCGCCGTATGACACCCGTCGCAGAAGCCGCACCCCGGGCTCCCGCCGAGCGCCCGGTCCGGGCTCACGCACTGCAACGCCGCGGCGAAGGCCCGCGCCGCCGTGTTCCGTCCCGCGCCGGGCGGCCCCGTGAACAGCCACGCGTGCGTCATCTTCGAGGCCTCGGGAAGCGGCCCTCCGGTCTCGGCGGCCGTGACGATGGCATCCGCGTCCCTGGCGGCCGCGTCCAGCTGGCCGCTCAGCCGCTCCTGCCCCACCAGGTCGTCCCACACGGTCATGCCCCACCACCCTCCGTCCCACGAACCTCTCGGCCCCATTCTGCGCGACCCCACTGACACCGCCGAAACGGCAGAGGAGGCCGGCCGGGGCAGCGGGACCCCCGTCGACGAGCGGCCGCGCCGGCACGGCCGCGGGCCCACGACGACCGCGGGCGCACCGGCGAAGGGGCTCAGCCG
This sequence comes from Streptomyces sp. NPDC042364, assembly GCF_056437585.1. Taxonomy (NCBI): domain Bacteria; kingdom Bacillati; phylum Actinomycetota; class Actinomycetes; order Kitasatosporales; family Streptomycetaceae; genus Streptomyces; species Streptomyces sp. NPDC042364. Next base: position 125,662 of record NZ_JBWKAJ010000004.1, read on the forward strand.
GCGAAAGGAGAGGCCCAGCACCAGCGGAGCGGCTCAGCCCCGCCGACGCCCCCAGCCACGGCCCCGCCCCTCGTCCGGATCATCCGAAGCGTGCGGCCCCAGCAGTTCGTCCGCCAGAGTCGGCAGATCGTCCAGCGGGGTCTCCTCGGCCCAGTCCGAGCGCTGCCGACGCCGAGGAGTGCCCTCCTCGTCGACCTGCGGCAGTTCCCGCGTCCGGTCCTCGGCGCCGTCAGGCGCGGGCCCGGGCCGCTCGTCCCGGAAGAGCCCGGGCGGCACCCGGTCCTCCCGTACCGGCGGCAGCACCGCGGTCTCATCGGCCGCCCCCGGAGGCACCTGCGGCAGCACCGCCGTCCGATCCTCCGCACGAGCCTCCGGCCCGGACTCGGCCCCGGCGCCCTCGCCCGGCGGAACAGGCGGCTGCGGCAGCTTCGCCGTGGTCTCGGATTCCGTCCCCGGCCGAACGGGCGGCAGCACCGCCGTCTCGTCCCACGGGCCACCCGACGCGTTCGTAGGCGTCACCACAGGAGTGGGCACGGTGGCGTCACCCGAACCGGCCCCACCGTCCGGGCCGACCGAACCGGCGCCGGCGGCTCGAGACTCCCGCTCGGCACCAGCGTCCGCCTCACCGGCCGCGGCACGCCCCGCCTCACCGGCCGAGGCCCGCGCGGCCTCAGCACGCGCGGCTGCGGCCGTCCTCTCCGCCTCAGCGGCCGCCGCGGCCGCCCGCGCGGCCTCGGCCACCCGCTCGGCCTCAGCGGCAGCGGCCCGCTCCGCGGCCACCCGCCGAGCCTCCTCGGCGCGCAGCAACGCCTCCTCGGCCTTCCGCTGCTTCTCCAGGCGGCGCGCCTCCGCCTCCGCCCGCAGCCGCTGCTCCTCCGCGGCCTGCTGGCGTCGCCGCTCCTCCTCGACCCGGCGCCGTTCTTCCTCCTCGGCCCGGGCCTTCTCCTCCGCGAGGAGCCGTGCCTGCTCCTCCTCGGCGCGGCGCCGCGCTTCCTCGGCCCGTCGCCGGGCCTCCTCGGCCTGCCGTTCGGCCTCGCGGCGCTGCGCCTCCTCCAGCTCGCGGCGCTTGCGCTCCTCCTCCTCGGCGCGCAGCCGTGCGAGTTCCTCCTGGCGCTCCCGCTCCAGCCGCTCCTCCTCGGCCTTGCGCGCGGCCTCCTCCTCGGCCCTCTTCCGGGCCTCCTCCTCGGCCTTGCGTCGCGCCTCCTCCTGCGCCTTCACCTCGGCCTCGGACAGCGGCAGCATCACATCGAGCCGATGCCGGATGACCGTGGTGACGGCCTCCGCGTCCTGCGCGCCGTCGACGACCAGATAGCGCCCGGCGTCGGCGGCGGCCAGCGTCAGGAATCCGGCCCGCACGCGCTCGTGGAACTCGGGCGGCTCGGACTCCAGCCGGTCCGGCGCCTCGGTGAACCGCTCCCTCGCCGCCTCGGGCGAGACATCCAGCAGCACCGTCAGATGCGGCACCAGCCCGTTCGTGGCCCAGCGCGAGATCCGGGCGATCTCGGTCGGCGAGAGATCCCGCCCGGCCCCCTGATACGCCACGGAGGAGTCGATGTACCGGTCGGAGATGACGACGGCACCCCGCTCCAGCGCGGGCCGCACCACCGTGTCCACGTGCTCCGCGCGGTCCGCCGCGTACAGCAGCGCCTCGGCGCGGTGCGACAGCCCGGCACTCGACACGTCGAGCAGGATCGACCGCAGCCGCTTGCCCACCGGGGTGGCCCCCGGCTCGCGTGTCACGACGACCTCGTGCCCCTTGGCCCGGATCCACTCGGCGAGCGCCTCGACCTGGGTGGACTTGCCGGCGCCGTCACCGCCCTCCAGGGCGATGAAGAACCCGGACCCGGCCGGTGCCTGGTCGGGGTCGTCGCCGCCGAGCAGCGCGTCCCGCAGGTCGTGCCGCAGCGGCACCCCGGACCGGTCGTCGACCTTGGCGAGCACGAGCGCCGCGACCGGCAGCAGCAGCGCTCCGACCAGCATCAGCGTGAACGCCGCGCCGCCGTGCGCGAACACGAACTTGCCGTTCTCCAGCCGGTGCGGCCCGATGGCGGCGGCGACCAGCGGAGCGATGATCGCGGCCAGCGCCACGAAGACCCGTACGACCGCGTGGAGGTGCTCGGTGGTCCGGGCCCGCCGGAACTCCTCGGCCTCCTGGTCGAGCAGTGTGTGCCCGGTGTTCGCGGCGATGCCCGCGCCGACCCCCGCCAGTACGAAGATCAGCACGACGCTGGTCACATCGGGCACGAGCCCGGCGGCGAGCAGGGCGATCCCGGTGAAGGCGATGGCCAGGGCGAGCAGCCGGCGGCGGGACAGCGACGGCAGCAGGGCGGGAGCCCGGCGGATCCCGAGGCCGACGCCCCCGGTCAGCCCGACGACCAGCAGCCCGTACAGCACCGGGCCGCCGCCCAGGTCCTTGGCGTGCAGCACGGCGACCGCGACAGCGGCGGCGGCAGCGGCGGCGACGGCCCCGCACGCGGGCACCAGGAGCGGGATGGCCCCCGTCCGCCCCTTGTCGACACCCGTGCCGGTCCTGGGCCTGCGCAGCCCCTCCAGCGGGGACCGCGCGCGGGGGGTGCGCGTCTTGGGCAGTTCGAGGAAGGTCACCACCGACAGCGAGGCGGCGAAGAGCCCGGCGGCGACGTACGAGGCGAGCGCCGCCTGGTGCTGTCCGAACCAGTCGAGTCCGGCGCCCAGCAGGTTGTTGAGCAGTGCCACGACGACGAGCGTGGCGGCCGCGAGGGGCACCGCCATGAATCCGGTACGCAGGGACAGGCGCCGTAGCGCGTCCATGTGGTCGGGCAGCGGGCGTACGGTCGCGCCCTCCAGCGGCGGCGCGGGCAGCAGCGCGGGCGCCGCGCTCTCCCGGCAGACGGTCCAGAAGCGCTCGGCGACGCCGGTCACGAAGACGGTCACCAGCAGCACGGCGAGCGCGTTGTCCGGCGTCCAGTCGATCCACAGGGGGGCCACGATCAGCAGCAGGACACGCAGTCCGTCCGCGCCGACCATGGTCCAGCGGCGGTCGAGCGGGCCGTCCTGCGAGGTCAGTGACGTGAGCGGCCCGAGGAGTACCGCGCCGAAGAGCAGTGTCGCGAGGACTCGTGTGCCGAAGACGACCGCGACCGTCAGCGCGACACCGCGGTACCCGCCTCCGAACGCCCCCTCGGCGATCGCCGTCTGGAAGGCCAGGAGGACGAGCACGAAGAGGGCGAGGACATCGCCCACGCCGCCCACGAGCTGTGCGCTCCACAGCCGTTTGAGCTGAGGTCGGCGCAAGAGCGCCCGTACCGCGCGCTCCCTGGAGTCGGCTGCCAGGGCATCGTCGGGGGCCGGAGTCAGGGCAGTCGGCTGCTCGCCTCGCATCATGCTTTCAGCCTATCGGCACCCACCGACACCCCGAAGCGACGCCCGAACGCACGCACACCTCACCACCAAGTCGCGTAAAAAGCGCGGGTTCAGCGAAGCCGAGGTGAAGATTCCGGCCACCGCCCGGCACCCCGGCGTCCAAGAGGTGCGGGGAACTCCGCGACCGGTCTCAACCAGCCCGCAGCCGCCGACCCACCCGCACCCCCGGGCGTCCCAGGACACTCAGCCCTCGGACGCGGCGGCCTTCTTGGCGGTTGCCTTATTCGCCGGCGCCGCCTTCTTCGCCGTGGCCGTCCTGGCCGTGGCCGTCTTCTTCGCGGCGGTCTTCTTCGCCGGTGCCGCCTTCTTCGCGGCGGCCGTCTTGGTGGCGGTCGCCTTCTTCGCGGGCGCCTTCTTCGCGGGCGCCTTCTTCGCCGTCTTCTTGGCCGGTCCCTTCGCCCGCTTCTCCGCGAGCAGCTCGAACCCGCGCTCGGGCGTGATCGTCTCCACGCTGTCGCCGGACCGCAGTGTCGCGTTGGTCTCGCCGTCGGTGACGTACGGCCCGAAGCGGCCGTCCTTCACCACGACCGGCTTCCCGCTGACGGGGTCCGCGCCGAGCTCCTTCAGCGGCGGCTTGGCGGCGGCCCGCCCGCGCTGCTTGGGCTGGGCGTAGATCTCCAGCGCCTCTTCCAGCGTGATCGTGAAGAGCTGGTCCTCGGACTGGAGGGAGCGCGAGTCCGTGCCCTTCTTCAGGTACGGCCCGTACCGCCCGTTCTGCGCGGTGATCTCCTGGCCCTCCGCGTCCGCGCCGACGACGCGGGGCAGGGACATCAGCCTCAGGGCGTCGTCGAGCGTGACGGTGTCCAGGGACATCGTCTTGAACAGCGAGGCCGTCCGCGGCTTGACCGCGTTCTTGCCCGTCTTCGGCGTGCCCTCGGGGAGGATCTCCGTGACGTACGGGCCGTAGCGGCCGTCCTTGGCGACGATCTGGTGACCGGTCGCCGGGTCGGTGCCCAGCTCGAAGTCACCGCTCGGCTTCGCCAGCAGTTCCTCCGCCAGCTCCACGTTCAGCTCGTCGGGCGCCAGGTCCTCGGGGATGTCGGCGCGCTGGTGGCCCTCGCTGTCCTTCTCGCCGCGCTCGATGTAGGGGCCGTAGCGCCCGACGCGGAGGACGATGCCGTTGCCGACGGGGAACGAGGAGACCTCGCGGGCGTCGATGGCGCCCAGGTCGGTGACCAGTTCCTTCAGGCCGCCGAGGTGGTCGCCGTCGCCGTTGCCTGCTTCGGCGGCCGTGCCGTCGTCCCCGGTGCTCTCGCCGAAGTAGAACCGCTTCAGCCACGGCACGGACTGGGCCTCACCGCGTGCGATGCGGTCGAGGTCGTCCTCCATCTTGGCGGTGAAGTCGTAGTCGACGAGCCGCCCGAAGTGCTTCTCCAGGAGGTTGACCACGGCGAAGGACAGGAAGGACGGCACGAGTGCCGTGCCCTTCTTGAACACATAGCCCCGGTCGAGGATCGTGCCGATGATCGACGCGTACGTCGACGGGCGGCCGATCTCGCGCTCTTCGAGCTCCTTGACCAGCGAGGCCTCGGTGTAGCGGGCGGGCGGCTTGGTCGCGTGCCCGTCGACCGTGATCTCCTCGGCGGCCAGGGCGTCGCCCTCGTTGACCTGGGGCAGCCGGCGCTCGCGGTCGTCCAGCTCGGCGTTGGGGTCGTCGGCGCCCTCGACGTAGGCCTTGAGGAAGCCGTGGAAGGTGATCGTCTTGCCGGAGGCGCTGAACTCGGCGTCCCGGCCGTCGGAGGCGGTGCCGCCGATCTTGACGGTGACGGAGTTGCCGGTGGCGTCCTTCATCTGGGAGGCGACGGTCCGCTTCCAGATCAGCTCGTAGAGCCTGAACTGGTCGCCGGTCAGGCCGGTCTCGGCAGGCGTGCGGAAACGGTCGCCCGAGGGCCGGATCGCCTCGTGGGCCTCCTGCGCGTTCTTGACCTTGCCCGCGTACGTCCGCGGCGCGGACGGCAGGTAGTCGGCGCCGTACAGCTGCGTGACCTGGGCGCGGGCGGCGGTGATCGCGGTGTCGCTGAGCGTCGTGGAGTCCGTACGCATGTAGGTGATGAAGCCGTTCTCGTACAGCTTCTGGGCGATCTGCATGGTCGCCTTGGCGCCGAAGCCCAGCTTGCGCGAGGCCTCCTGCTGGAGCGTCGTCGTACGGAACGGGGCGTACGGCGAGCGGCGGTACGGCTTGGACTCGACGGAGCGGACGGAGAAGCGCGTGTTCTCCAGGGCGGCGGCAAGCGCGCGGGCGTTCGCCTCGTCCAGGTGCAGGACGTTCGCGCCCTTGAGCTGCCCGAGCGAGTCGAAGTCGCGGCCCTGGGCGACCCGGCGGCCGTCGACGGACTGGAGGCGGGCGACCAGGGACGACGGGTCGGAGGCGTCGCCGGCGCGGCCGGTGGAGAAGGTGCCGGTCAGGTCCCAGTACTCGGCCGAACGGAACGCGATCCGCTCCCGCTCCCGCTCCACGACGAGCCGCGTCGCCACCGACTGGACACGGCCCGCCGACAGCCGGGGCATGACCTTCTTCCACAGGACCGGCGAGACCTCGTAGCCGTAGAGGCGGTCGAGGATGCGGCGGGTCTCCTGGGCGTCGACCAGCTTCTGGTTGAGCTGGCGCGGGTTGGCGACGGCGGCCTGGATCGCGGCCTTGGTGATCTCGTGGAAGACCATCCGCTTGACCGGGACCTTGGGCTTGAGGACCTCCTGGAGGTGCCAGGCGATGGCCTCGCCCTCGCGGTCCTCATCGGTGGCGAGGTAGAGCTCGTCGGAGTCCTTCAGCAGGTCCTTGAGCTTCTTGACCTGCGCCTTCTTGTCCGCGTTGACCACATAGACGGGCGCGAAGTCGTGCTCGACGTCGACGCCGAGGCGACGGACCTCGCCGGTGTACTTCTCGGGCACCTCCGCGGCGCCGTTGGGAAGGTCGCGGATGTGCCCGACGCTCGCCTCGACGATGTAGCCGGGGCCGAGATAGCCCTTGATCGTCTTCGCCTTGGCAGGCGACTCGACGATGACGAGTCGGCGGCCGCCCTTCGCGGTCTCGCTGGTCGGGGACAACTTCGCTCTTCTCTCCGGTCGACGCTGGGATATCCCCGGGGTCGCCTTGTGTCCGGGGTCGGGCACCCCCGGAGACCGGTGCCTCGCAGGAGGCTCGGCCATGGGCCCGGGGATCGGGTCATGCTGACGCTGCGGAGTGTGACGGTACATCCCGCCCCCGTGTCAAACGGGAAAAGCCCGCAACGGCCACTCGAACGGTAACCCGACTACCGCCATTCCTGCCGCCCGGCGTGTGCACCGGCCCTTCCGGACCGCTGCGGAGGGTCACCTCCCGGCTACCCGGCCCGCCCCCTGACCCGGCTCCCGGAGCCCGCTCAGATCTGCGTGAAGCACCACGCGCCGAGCACGAGGGCGGCGACCGCGGCGACGCTCGCCAGCGTTGCCGACATCACAGGGCGCACCCCGTGGGCGACCGGCAGGCCCTGTCGCATCCGGACGGTGGTCCACAGCAGCAGCCCGCCCCCGAACAGGGCGAACACCACTCCCGCGAAGATCGCCGATCCGCTCTCCATGTCCCGCTCTCCCACCCCTCGACTCCCGAGGACGGGAGGCTGGCACGCGCGGGAAGCGGACGCGCGAACCCGAGGTGAACGCGAGGCGTCCGGTGCCTCAGACCGAGCCGGGCGTGGGTATCTTCCCGGTCGTCCTGGTGACGTCGGCGTTGCGCACCGTGCACACCACCTTGTTGAAGCCCTTCTCCCATTCTTTCTCGTCGGAGACCCAGCCCGACACGATCACGTCGGAGCCGGGCGCCCAAGTCGACTCGAACCTGTTGGTGCAGAGCTTTCCCCCTTCGTCGAGGGCTCCCTGGAAGGTCATGCTGTCCGGGGCCTGCACCGAGCCGACGACCTGGTCGGTGTGCGCTTGGGCACAGTCGGTCAGCGGTGCGTCGTATCCCTTGTCGTCCCTCGCGGTGTAGTCCCAGCAGTCGCCGACGGCCATCTGTGTGGGCCACAGGTTCATGCCCGCGTCACGGAGCCGCCCGACCTCGCCGCCGATGGGGACGTGCTTGCCGAGCACCAGACATGCCGTACCGCCCTTGGCCGCGGTGAAGCCCTCCTTCGTCGGCACGAGCGCGTAGACCCCGGCGTCGGGGAGGGCCTCGGCCGTCGCCTCGGCCTGGCCGGCGCAGCGCCGCGCGCCGTTGGCCCGCGCGTCGTCGTGGTCGGACGCCGTCTCGATCGCCACGACCTGGCCGTCCGGCCAGTCCTCGTCGCAGTCCACCACGCCGAGGTCGGGCGGCGACTTGAACGCCGCCCCCGTCCAGACGGCCTTGACGCAGTCCCCCACCTGAAGCGGTTGTGTGAGGGCCGCCTTCTCTCCGTAGGGGTACTTCGCGAGCACCGTGTCGGACGGTGGCTCGGAGCCGCCGTCCGCGCCGTCACCCAGCACGTTGACCACGGCCCAGGTACCGCCGCCCGCCACCAGCAGCACCGCCACGACGAGCGCGACGAGCGCGGCCGGGGGCACCCTGCGCGGGGGTACGCCGGGCCGCGGAGCGACGGCCGTGACCGTCGGGAACCCGGCGTGGCCCGGCGGCGTGGCGCCGCTGCCGTAGGGCGTGGAGCGGTTGGCCGCGTACGTCGGTGGCTGATGGCCCAAGGCACCGCCGTACGACGGAGCCTGACCGCCCGCCGCGCTCGAGTACGGTGTGGCCGGGTTGCCCGGGTGGCCGCCCTGGACCGGTTGCTGACCGCCCGCCACATTGCCGTAGGGCATGGGCCGGCCGCCCGCGTACGGGTTGTGGCCCTCGTACGGGGTCCGGGGCCGCGCCTGCTGCCAGGGGTCGTACGGCGACGGGCCGGCCGGGGTGTTCGGGCCGGCGCCCGGGGTGGGTGGACCACCCGCCGGAGTGTGCGGCGTGCTCGGGGTCGGCGGGGCGCCGGGAGTGTGCGGTGCGGCGCCCGGGGTGTGCGGTGCGGCGCCCGGGGTGTACGGCGTGTGCGGGGCGCCGGGGGTGTTCGGAGGGCCGGGGGTGTTCGGGGTGCCGGGGCCGTGCCCGGCTGCCACCTGGCCGGGCGGCGCGCCGGCCGCATGGCCGTACGGCGTGCCGGGGCTCGCGTGTGCGCCGGGTCCGCCGGCGGAGGAGGCGGGGCCGAAGCCCTCCGGTGCCGACGAGGGGGCGGCCCGCCAGCCGGACGGTGCCGACGAGGGGGCGGCTCCCCAGCCGGACGGTGACGACGGGCCGTCCGCGCCGGCGACCCGCTCCAGGCCGCGCGCCACCGCTTCCGGTGACAGCCGCCGTACCGGGTCTTTGATGAGCAACCCGTGCAGTACCGGCGCCAGTTCACCGGCGCGGGCGGGCGGTGTGGGCTCCTCGCCGAGCAGTGCGGTGAGCGTCGCGTACTGGCCGTGCCGGTCGAAGGGGCCGCGGCCCTCGACCGCCGCGTACAGCGTGGCGCCGAGGGAGAACATGTCGGCGGCGGGCGTCGGCGGTTCGCCCCGCGCCCGCTCGGGCGCCAGATACCCGGGGGTGCCAAGGATGCCGGCGGTGGCGGTGAGCCGGGGCTCGCGGGACTCCGGCTGGAGCGCGATGCCGTAGTCGGTGAGCAGCACGCGCGCGTAGGGATCACCGGAGGCGTCGGCGGCCAGCAGGATGTTGGCCGGTTTCACATCGCGGTGGAGGATGCCGATCCGGTGCCCGGCGGTGAGCGCGTCGAGGACGGCGAGCCCGATCCTGGCGACCTGCCCGGGTGCGAGGGGCCCCCGCTGCCGGACCACGGCCTGGAGGTCGACCGCGTCCGGCACGTACTCCATGACGATCCACGGCAGCCCCTCGTGCAGCACCACGTCGTGGACCGTCGCCACATGCGGGTGGCCGCGCAGGCGCGCGGCGTGCCGGGCTTCGCTGCGGGCCCGGGCGATGCGTTGCGCGGGCTCGCTCGCGTCCATCGGGACGTCGGGCAGGGAGATCTCCTTCAGCGAGACCTCGCAGGCCAACTCCTCGTCGTACGCGAGCCAGACCCGGCCCATGCCGCCCGCGCCCAGCGTGCGCAGCAGGCGGTAGCGGCCGTTGATGATCCTTCCCTGGCCCTGCTCCGGCGTATCCCCCGCCATCGCGATCCCCCGATCCCCCAGAGACAGCGCGTGCCTCCCCCGAGGACACGTCGAATCCGTCTCTTGAAAATAGCTTCGCACGCCCCACTGACAGGAGACCTTTTACTGATCAATCCAGCCAGACCGGACACATGCGCCCCAGGGGTACGGATACGCCCCATCCGTGACGGGGACGGGGCGTCCGAAAGATCCTCGGCGAGCCGCCGGGCCGCTCAGGACGCCGGTTCGAGGAAGCCCTGCTCGACGAGGAGCCGGATCTGGACCGGCGTCCGGTCGCGCAGCGCCACCGGGTCCTCGCCGACGAGCTGGGCGATGGCGTCCAGAATCCGACCCGCGCTGAGGGAACCGTCGCACACACCGGCGAATCCGGCGCCGACCGTGTCCACCGTGGTGGCCCGGCGCATACCGCGGTTCTGCCGCAGCACCACATGCTCGGGGTCCTCGGCACCGGGCAGTCCGACCTGCTCCTGGACGACCTCGGAGGTGAGCCGGAAGTGGGCGGTGAGGAGCGCGGCGTCGTCGTTGTCCCGCAGGTAGTCGAGGCGCGCGAAGTGGGCCCGTACCGTCTCGCCGAGCGGCTGTTCGACCGGATGCGGCCATTCCTCGACGGTGATCGAGGGTTCGTTCTCCGCGGCGGCCGACTTCCGCAGGGTGATCCAGCCGAAGCCGACGCCCTTGACCTTCCGCGCCTCGAACTCGTCCAGCCACGCGTCGTACCGCGCCTGGTACTCGGCCAGGTCACCGCGGTGGTCGCCGGCGTCCCGCAGCCACAGCTCCGCGTACTGCGTGACGTCCTGGACCTCCCGCTGCACGATCCACGCGTCGCAGCCGCGCGGTACCCACGACCTGAGCCGCCCCTGCCAGTCCTCGCCCTCCACGTGCTGCCAGTTGGCGAGGAACTGCGCGAACCCGCCCTCGCTGAGCCGCTCCCCGGCCCGCTGGACGAGCGTGCGGCACAGATCGTCCCCGCTCATGCCGCCGTCGCGATAGGTGAGCCGCGCGCCGGGCGAGATCACGAACGGCGGGTTGGACACGATGAGGTCGTACGTCTCGCCGTCCGCGAGCGGCTCGAAGAGCGAGCCCCGGCGCAGATCGGCGGCCGGTGCGCCGGAGAGCGCCAGCGTGAGCGCCGTGATGTGGAGCGCGCGCGGGTTCAGGTCGGTCGCCGTCACCCGTGTGGCGTGCTGGGCGGCGTGCAGCGCCTGGATACCTGAGCCGGTCCCGAGGTCGAGCGCGGACCCGACCGGCGTCCGTACGGTGATGCCGGCGAGGGTCGTGGAGGCGCCGCCCACACCGAGTACGACGCCTTCGTCCGTGCTGCCGATGCCCCCGGCTCCGCCGACCGCGCATCCCAGGTCGGACACGATGAACCAGTCCTCACCGCCCGGTCCGCCGTACGGCCGGACGTCGACGGTGGCGGCGATCTCGTCGGAGGAATCACCGACGGGAACCAGCCATCCGCTCTCGACACAGGCGTCGACGGGCAGCACCCCCTCCACGCGCGCGCGTGTCACCGGCTGCTGCAACAGGAAGAGCCGGACGAGCGCCTCCAGCGCCGACTCCCCGCGCGTGGCCCGCAACGCGGGCACCACTTCGCTCCGCGCGAGGGCCGCGTACGCGGAGGCACCGAGCAGTTCGAGCAGCCCGTCGGCGGTGAAATCCGCCCCGATCAACGCTCCGCGCAAGCGAGCGGCGACGTCGGACCGGTCAACGGACGGCAAGGAGGACAGCTTGGAGTGACTCACAGACCTCAGGGTATCCGCGCCGAGCCGCCCCGCCCTCAGCTGTGCGCAGCGGCGACCGTCGTGCCGCTGAGGCACCCGCCCGGTCGCCTCCGGGTGGCGCGGCCCGGGCGCCGGTGCTCAGCTCGGGGTGGCGGCCCGGGCGCCGGTCCTCAGCTCTGGGTGGCTCCCGCCGACGTCGAGACGGACGCGGTCGCGGACTTGCAGCTCGGCTGCTCGGCCATCGCCTGCCCCACCTCGCCCTTCTCCAGCTCCTTCAGCGCGTTGCTCCCGGTCTTGCTGAGCTTCTCCAGCTCCGTGGCGACACCTTCGAGCCCGTCGGCGAACTTCGCCTGGTCCTTCGTGTTCAACGCGTCCGACTTCTTCTTCAGCTCGGCGTACGCGGTCGACAGCTGGTTCAGCTCCGCGACCGCGGCCTTCTGCTTCTTCTCCCCGTCCTCGACATCCGGCGCCCCGGCCTGCCGGATGGCGGTCGCCATGGCCTTGTACGCGTCGGAGATGTCCTGGAAGCCCTGGGAGTCGGCCTTCTGGACGTCCGCCGGCGCGCTGTCGTCCGAGGTCTCCTTCTGGATCGAGGCGTTGGCCGCCGCGATCTTCTTGATCTGCGGCTGTACGTCGTCGCAGACCTGCTTGGCCCAGGAGTTCAGCTTGTCGTTCGTTTCGTCGTCGCTGCTGCACCCGGACAGCGCCAGTACCAGTACCGCACCGCCGGACAGTGCGGCCGCGAGCTTCTTGTTCACCGGATTGGTCCCTTCCGTGGCTCTCGGCCCCGGAACATACACGCAGGATGGGAGCCGCCTGTGTGCCGAGCCCCCTCTATCTATCAGTTCGTAACCATTTGCACCAAGGGAGAGAAGGCTCACGGAGTCGTCGGCGCACACAGCGGGGGGGGGGGGGGGGGGGGGGGGGGGGGGGGGGGGCCGCCCCCCCCCCCCCCCCCCCCGGGGGGGGGGGGGGGGGGGGGGGGGGGGGGGGGGGGGGGGGGGGGGGGGGGGGGGTGACGGCCGGG